>NZ_WSRO01000002.1:6126428-6434464 GCF_009769735.1 Streptomyces sp. BA2 | reverse complement strand
GCTGCCGCCCCCGTCCTCGCTGAGCCTCCGCAGCCGCGCACGAGCCCGCGAGAGCCGCGAACGCACCGTGCCGACCGGAACGCCGAGCGCCTCGGCGGCCTGCGCGTAGTCGAGCCCGGACCACACGCACAGCACGAGCACTTCACGCTCCTGCCGACGCAGCCGCCGCAGCGCGTCGTGCACCGCCGCGAGCCGCCGCGCGTCGTCCATCCGCCCCGCTGACTCCTCCGCGAAGTCCGCCACTTGGGGCGGCGCCGGCTGACGCGACAGAAAGGCGAGCCGACGCCTCAGACCGCGATTGGCGTTCTGCGCCTTGTGCGTCGCGATGCCGAGCAGCCACGGCTTGAGCGAACCGCCGTCCGGTTCGAGCCGGTCGCGGGTGCGCCAGGCCGCGAGGAAGGTCTCGGACATGACCTCCTCAGCGGCCGACCAGTCGCCGGTCAGCCGGAGGGCGTGGCTGTAGACCGTCCGCGCGTACGCCTCGTACAACTCACCGAACGCCTCCCGCTCACCTGCCCGGATACGTGCATGGATGCCATCTCCCAGTTCACTAGGCCTCACACCACGTATCTCTCCGCGCACCCGAACAAGTTCCTGTGCCCCTCATCACACACCACGGAATAGCCGAGCCGTTCCGGAGGTTGGCTCCGGTACGAGCTACGAGTACAAGCTACGACACAGGCGAACCAACCCCGGAAGGGTCAGTCATGAAGATCGGCATCATCGGCGCGGGCAACATCGGCGGCAACCTCACCCGCCGCCTCACGGCAGTCGGCCACGACGTGGCCGTGGCGAACTCCCGCGGCCCGCACACCCTCACCGCCCTCGCCGAAGAGACCGGTGCGACGCCGGTGACGGTCGAGGAGGCAGCCCGCGGCGCGGAGGTCGTCGTCGTAACGATCCCCCTGAAGGCCGTACCGAACCTGCCGTCAGGCTTCCTCGACGGCGCCGCCGAGAACGTCGCCGTCATCGACACCGGCAACTACTACCCCCAGCAGCGCGACGGGAAGATCGCCGAGATCGAGGAGGGCCTGACCGAGAGCCGCTGGACCGAGCGCCAGATCGGCCACCCGGTGATCAAGGCCTTCAACGGCACGTACGCCCAGGACATCCTCGACAAGCCCCAGCCCAAGGGCACCCCCGGCCGCGTCGCCCTCCCGGTGCCGGGAGACGACGAGGCCGCAAAGAAGGTCGTACGCGACCTCATCGACGAGATCGGCTTCGACACCGTCGACACGGGCGGCCAGGACGAATCCTGGCGCCAACAGCCGGGCACCCCGGTCTACGGCCTGGCCAAGGACACCGAAGCGGTCACCAAAGCACTGGCCGAGGCCTCCCCGGAACGCACGGCGGAGTGGCTCGCCTGACCCACGCCACGGGCCGCGCGCGGGGACGGCTACGACTGCGGCTTGGCCCAGTCCCGCAGCGCGTCCTCACTCGCGAAGTCCGCCACGTTCTTGTCCAGCGGCGTCGACGTGTACTGGTGGATCCGCCACTTCGCCTTGATGCGCGGCTTGCCCGCCGTGACGTAGTCGGCGATCCAGAGGGCGTCACCCGCGTACGAGGTGGTGTCGTGGTTCAACCAAAAATCGCGGTTGCAGTACAAGATCGTTCGGTGGTTCGGCCGCAGCCTCTTCACCTCCCGGATGAACCGGTCCTTCTCCGCGTTGCTCGCGCGCGTGCGGTCCCCCGTCCACTCCCAGTCCACCGCCAGCAAGTCCCCTGATTTCTCAGGGGCCTTGCTGACGAAATACTCCGCCTGGGCCGTGATGTTCCCCGGCCACAGGAAGTGGTAGAAGCCCACCACGCAGCCGCCGTCCCGTGCTCGCTTCGTCTGGGCCGTCAGGCGTGGGTTCACGTACGAGCGGCCCTCCGTCGCTTTTATGATCACGAAAGAGATGCCGTCCGTGTCGAATGTGGACTGGTACGAGCTGACGTCGATGCCTTTGAGCACGGGCGACCTCCTGAGCGGCAGGGGGGAGGGGGGGGTAGGTGGATCTACCCTTTTTGTGCCCGGTGGCCGCTATGGTCAACCGTTGAACAGCTCAGCGGAAGATCCCGGTGTGGCCGAGTGAGTAGCGGCCAGGTTGCGGGTAGACAGCGAGGCCGTGTGGGCCGCCGCCCACCGGGATGCGGGCGGTCTGGACTCCGGTGCGGGTGTCGATGGCGTACACCTCGGAGTCGTAACGCCCCGAGAGCCAGAGGGTGTTGCCGTCCGCCGACACTCCGCCCATGTCGGGGCTGCCGCCCTGGGGGAGCTTCCACTTCTTGGTGAGCTTGTTCTTGGGGAAGTCGAAGACGGAGACGGTGCCCTCGCCGCGGTTGGACACGTACATCTCGCGCGAGTCCCTGCTGACGTACAGGCCGTGGGTGCCCTTGCCGGTGGGCAGGAGCTTTGGTTTCTCGAACTTGTCGCCGCTCAGGACCCACATGCCGTCGGCCATCATGTCGGCGACGTAGAAGGTCTTGCCGTCGGGCGAGACCTTCACGTCCTGCGGCATGGCGCCCTTGAAGGGCAGCTTCTGCTGGCCGATGACCTTCATCTTCTCCGTGTCGACCTTGAGGAGTTCGCCGGAGAACTCGCAGGAGACGATGAAGTAGCGTCCGTCGGCCGAGAAGTCGGCGTGGTTGACGCCGTAGCAGCTGACCGGTTCGGTCTTGACCTTCTTCATGGTGTGCGGGTCGCGGAAGACGAGCTCGCGGTCCATCGAGGCCATGACGATGGCGTACTTGCCGTTGGGCGTGAAGTAGAGGTTGTACGGGTCGTGGACCTCGACCGGCTTGCCCGCCTTGCCGGTCTTGGGGTTGATGGGGGTGAGCGTGTGGCCTCGGTTGTTGTTGACCCAGAGCGTCTTCATGTCCCAGGAGGGGACGACGTGCTGGGGCTGGATCCCGACGTCGATCGTGTCGATCACTTCGTACGTCTTGGGGTCGATGACCGAGACGGTGTTGGAGTTGGTGTTGGGGACGTAGACCCGGGAGGGGAAGTCCTTGACCACCGGGGAGAGTTTGTTCGGGCGGTCGGCCGCGTAGACGTCCTTCGGGTCGAGGAGGGGCGGCATGCCCGGGAGTCCGGGCGCGACCTTGGGTTTGGCGGGTTTCGGGACGCCCTTGGTGCCGTGGGCTTCGTTCGTGCGCGTGTCGGTGCCGCAGCCGGCGAGCGCGGCGGCGACGACGGCCCCGGCGGCGATGACCGCTCCGGTGCGCTTGGTGAGGTTCAGGTGCAGGGTCATCAGGTCAGCAACTCCGTGGTCGTCACCGCGCGCAGGTCGCGGCGGTCCAGTTCTTCCAGGACGGCGGGGAGCGCGGCGACCGTGTCCGCGTACCCGAAGTGCAGGCTCACGACGGAGCCGGGGCGTACCTCTGAGGCGATCTTGCGGGTGACGGCCGGGGCGCCCGGCGAGGTGAAGTCGAGGGAGTCGACGTCGTACGAGAGGACGTGCGGGTAGCCGGCGCGGCGGGCGAGGCGGGCTACGAGGGGGGTCGCGGTCTCGGCGCGCGAGGGGCGGAACCAGGTGCCGATGGAGCCGGTGAGGCGGCGCAGGCGGTCGGCGCAGCCGGTGATCTCGGCGTAGGCGTCGGCCTCGGGCAGGTCGTTGATGGTGCGGTGGTGGTGGGTGTGGTTGCCGAGGTCGTGGCCGCCGTCGAGGATGCGGCGGGCGAGTTCGGGGTGTTCGTCGAGCCAGCTGCCGACGGCGAGGACGGTGATCCTGGCGTCGGCCTTCTCGGCGATGGTGAGCAGGGACCGCGCGGTGGCGGGGTCGCCCTGGCCGTGGAAGGTGAGGGCGACCTGGGGCCGGCCGCGGGGGCTGTGCGTGATCTGGTCGGGGAGGCCGGGGAAGCGGCGGGGTGCGGGGGCGGCGCGGGGTGTTTTCGCGGCGGGGTGCCGGGCGGCGGGAGCGGCCTGGTCCGCGGGGGCGGCTCCGAAGGAGGAGCAGCCTGCGGTGAGCGCGCCCGCGACGGCCAGTGCGGCGCCCGCGCGCAGGGCTCCACGGCGGTCGGTCTCGGTCACGCGACCATTTAATGGGCAAAGGGGTCAAAAGCTGCTTATTGCCCCTACGTGATCCCTGCGGGTCGGGGCCGCGAAGGCCGGCGGCTGCTCTATCACCCCTTGCGGAACACCTGTCACAGCCTGAACTTAACCAGCGTTTACCAGGCAGGTGTCCCAGCTCACCAAGGATTCACCTTCGAACTGCCCCAGTTTGCGCCCGTATGCCCGGATAGGGACTTTTGGATCGCTGGCCCCCGTCTGCCATAGTCGGAGCCACGACCCCCATTGACCCGGGCTCAGGTCGTTCTCAGCGCCCGCGGACCACACCCCTTCGTCCGCGGCGCTCCGCGCAGGCCCCCGTCACGCCGCAATCGGCGACCGGGGGCTTTCGCGTATCAGCGGTCGGCCACCCGCATCTCGAACCACGTCGTCTTGCCGCGCGGCAGCAGATCCACGCCCCACCGGTCGGAGAGCTTGTCGACCAGGAAGAGGCCCCGGCCGCTGAGGTCGAGTTCGTGTACGGGCATCAGACAGGGCAGTCCGCGCGAGGGGTCGCGCACCTCGATCCTGATCCAGCCGCGGCGCCGCATCATCCGCAGCCCGAAGACGCGGGCGCCGGTGTGCCGCACGGCGTTGCCGACGAGTTCGGAGGTGAGGAGCACCGCGTCCTCGGTCAGCTTCGGGGAGAGCCCCCAGTGCCGGAGCACCACGACCTGGGCGAGGCGGCGCGCGATGGCGGCGGACTCCGGGCGCGACGGCAGCGGAACCTCCGCGTCCGTCGGATTGCCGAACAACTCGAGCGCCTTGAGCGCGTGTTCGTCCTCAACCGCCGGCGACCAGCGCGCCGCGGTCGCACTCCCGTGTCGCCGCGGCTGTTCGATACCCTCCAGCCCCGCCATGCCACCCATCATGGCCGCACAGAGCGTGTTCCGGGGCCGTTCCGACGGAATAAGCCCCCCGGAACCATCCGTTCCGGGGGGCTGGGTAGGCATATGCCAGTGGCAGCCAGGCCCCTGCGACACCCCTGCTGACCTGCGATGACCACCCGCTTACGGATGATCACTTAGGGGTGCGGGGAAGGCGGACTTAAGGTTCTCTTAAGCCGCGCATAATCCGCTCCTTCGGGGGACACTTTGGCTGACGTAGCCTCAACTGCGCGCGTCCTGACGGGACTTCACAGGCGGGACTTCACAGGCGGGACTTCACACGAGCGCTTCAGAGGAACTTCGCCTTGCCGGGGCCCTCCTCGACGAAGCTGCGCATGCCCCGCTCACGGTCCTCGGTGGCGAACAGGCCCGCGAACCAGGTGCGTTCAATCGCGAGCCCGGTGTCGATGTCCGTCTCCAGGCCCGCGTCCACGGACTCCTTGGCGGCGCGCAGCGCCAGCGCGGGCCCCTGCGCGAGCCGCGCGGCCCACTGGAGCGCCTGCTCGTACACCTCGGCGGCGGGCACGACGCGGTCCACCAGGCCGATGGTGAGCGCCTCTTCGGCCTTGACCATGCGGCCGGTGAAGATGAGGTCCTTGGCCTTGGACGGGCCGACCAGACGGGACAGGCGCTGGGTGCCGCCCGCGCCGGGGATCAGGCCGAGCAGGATCTCCGGCTGGCCGAGCTTGGCGTTGTCGGCGGCGATGCGGAAGTCGGCGCAGAGGGCCAGCTCGCAGCCGCCGCCGAGGGCGTAGCCGGTGACGGCGGCGACGACGGGCTTGGGGATGCGGGCGACCGCGGTGAAGGAGTCCTGCAAGCCCCTGGAGCGCGCGACCATCGCCGCGTGGTCCATGGCCTGCATCTCCTTGATGTCCGCGCCCGCCGCGAACACCTTCTCGCCGCCGTAGATGATCACGGCGCGTACGTCGTCGCGCCGGGTCGCCTCTTCGGCAAGCTCCTTGAGCCGGTCCTGCAGGGCGATGTCGAGCGCGTTCATCGGGGGGCGGTCGAGGCGGATCGTGCCGACGCCTTCGGCGACTTCGAGATGCACAGATGTCATGCGAGGCACGTTAGCCGTGCCTCGCATGACGGGGACATGCGGCCGGGTGTTCCCGGCGGGCCGGTCAGGCCTTCCGACCGGTCAGGCCTTCCACTTCTCCCAGGACATGTTCCAGCCGTTGTAGCCGTTCTCGGGCTGGATCGTCTTGTCCGCGGAGTTCTTCACGACCACGAGGTCCCCGATGAGGGAGTTGTCGAAGAACCATCCGGCGGGCGTCTTCTTGCTGTAGCCGCCGCGCACGTCGCTCAGGCCTATGCAGCCGTGGCTGGCGTTCGTGTTGCCGAAGGCGCCGCCCGACCAGTAGTTGCCGTGGATGAACGTGCCCGATGTGGACAGGCGCATCGCGTGCGGGACGTCCTTGATGTCGTACTCGCCGCCGAAGCCGACGGTCTCGCCGTTCATGCGCGTGACCTGGAGCTTCTCGCTGATGACCATCTGGCCGTTGTACGTCGTCGTGCCGGGGGCGCCCGCGGTGATCGGGATCTTCTTGATCTGCTTGCCGTCCCGGACGACCTTCATCTGGTGCGACTTGGCGTCGACGGTGGAGATCTGGCTGCGGCCGATCGTGAACTTCAGGGTCTTGGCCTGCTCGCCGTAGACCCCGGGCCGGCCCTCGACGCCGTCGAGGTTGAGGTTGACGGTGACCTTCGTGCCCGCCTTCCAGTACTTCTCGGGGCGGAAGTCGATGCGGTCGTTGCCGAACCAGTGCGGCTCGACGTCGACGGCGGGCTCGGTCTTGATCTGGATGGCCTTCTCGACGTCCTCGGGAGCGGTGATCCCCCGGTTGAAGTGGACCGAGAACGGCATTCCGACGCCGACCTTCGAGCCGTCCTCCGGCGTGAACTGCCCGATGAAGGTGTTCTTCGGGGTCAGCGTCGTGAACGACGTGTCCTTGGCGGACTCACGTCCCTCGGAGTCCTTGGCTATCGCGTGGACCTTGTACTTCGTGGAGGCGGCGAGGTGATGCGCCGGCGTCCACGTGGCGCCGCCCGAGGTGATCTTGCCCGGGACCGGATTGCCCTTGCTGTCCTCGACCTTGACCTGGGACAGCTTGCCCTTGTCGGCGGCTATCTTCAGGGCGCCGCTGGTGGCGACCGCCTCGGCGCCGTCCTTCGGGGCTATGGTCACCACCGCCGTCGACGGCGCGTTCTTGTCGGCCGCCTTGTCGCCGGACTTGCCGTCCTTGCCCGAGTCCGAGCCGCCCCCGCCGCATGCCGTGACCAACAGCAGCGTCACACCCGATGCCACCGCAAAGAGGCCCTTGGCCCCCCGTCGTCGTGCGCTCCCCCGCGCACGAACCGACGTCCCCGATATCGGTCGCCCGTTCAAGATGTGTCTCCCCTCGCACGGCCTGGTCAGGCCCGCACCCCAGTGCCTCAGCGCGCACAGACACGCGCCTGCGCTAGATAACCACACGGCCCTGACCGATGACTCCCCGCCAATGTCACTGTTCCGTCCCAACTGCGCAGGTGGCGCGGGTCCTGCCTCAACGACCGTCCGCGGGCTTGGCCTCCGGCTTGGATCCGGGCGGCGCCGTCCAGTCCTTCCACCCCATGTTCCAGCCACCGAGCCCGTTGTCGGGAGCGACTTTCTTGTCATCGCTGTTGACAACTTCCACCACATCGCCGATCAGGGTCCGGTCGAAGAACCACCCCGCCGGTGTCTGTGAGCTGCCGCCCTTCACATCACGCAGCCCCACACAGCCGTGGCTGACATTCGTGTTGCCCGGCGCGTCCGGGGCCCAGTAGTTGCCGTGCAGGAAGGTGCCGGACGTCGTCAGGCGCATCGCGTGCGGCACGTCGGGGATGTTGTACTCGCCGCCGAAGCCGACGGTGCGGCTGTTCATCCGGGTCACCTCCAGCATCTCCGTGACCACCATCTTCCCGTTGTACGTGGGGGTCTTGGGAGCCCCGGCGGTGATCGGCACCGTGGAGAGGACCTCGCCGTCACGGCGTACTTCCATCGTGCGCTCGGCGGCGTCGACCAGGGAGGTCTGGCTGCGGCCGACCGTGAACGAGAAGCTCTTGTCCTGGAGGCCGTAGACGCCGGGGGCGGCCTCGACGTCGCGCAGGCGCAGGCCGACGGTGACCTTCGTGCCGGGCTTCCAGTACTTCTCGGGGCGGAAGTCCACGCGGGTCTTGCCGAACCAGTGCGGCCGTACGTCGACTGCCGGGTGCGCGGTGACGCTGATGGCGCGCTGGACGGCCTCGCGGTTCTCGATCTCCTCGTTGAACTCCAGGGAGACGATCATGCCGGTGCCGACGGTGGAGCGGTTCTCCGGTGACACGTAGGCGATGAACCGCTCGTCGGGGACGGCCGTCGTGAACGTCGTGTGCCGGGCCGAGCGTCGGCCGTGGCCGTCGAGGGCGACGGCGTCCACCGAGTACTTCGCGGCGAGCGCGAGGCCGCCTTCGTCCAGCGGCTTCCAGGTCATGCCGTCCTCTTGGATGCGTCCGGGCACCGGAGCCTCCTGCGCGTCCTGCACCCGGACGACCTTCACCGATTCGAGGCGTCCGTCGGGGACCTCGACCTGGAGCTGTTCGTCTCCCCCGACGCCCTTGCTGCCGTCGTCGGGCGTCACCCGGATCACGTCGGCGGGCGACCGCGGCTTGCCCATCAGCTGGTCGATGCCACCGCCGTCACCGCTGCATCCCGCGGCCCCGGCAAGCAGTCCTGCCCATGTCATTACGGCGGCCAGCGCGGCCCCTGCGCGCCGAGCGCGCCTCGCTACCTGTCTCACGTCCGTCCCAACGACCGTCCCCCTCCTGGGGAAACGTGAGTGCGACGCACGCGCTGGGCAGAACAGTGGGGAGGGCGGCACTGGTCCTGCGGGTCCACATGTGCCGTCCGGTCGGGTACGCCCCGCCGCCGGGACGCGTCAGGGGTCGAGCCGCAGGAGGCGAATGGGTGTCCAGCGCAGCCGAACAGGAAGCACTCCGGGGTGGGCGGCGCGGGACGGGCGCGGCCGCGGGGAACGGGAAGGCCGCCGCCGTGAACGGGACGTCCACGGCGGCGCGCGCCGCGCCGCGGGCCGTTTCTGCCGCGCAGGGGCCGCCCGCGTGGCCGGGGGCGCCGACGCCGCTCGGTGCGCGGTTCAGGGTGGGGCCCGACGGGGTCGCGGGCACCAACTTCGCGCTGTGGGCGGGGGGTGCGGAGGCCGTCGAGCTGTGCCTGTTCGACGACAGGGGCGTCGAGACGCGTACGTCGCTGACCGAGCTGACGCACGAGATATGGCACGGCTTCCTGCCGGGCGTCCGTCCGGGGCAGCGTTACGGCTACCGTGTGCACGGCCGCTGGGACCCGTGGACGGGCGCACGCTGGAACCCGGCGAAGCTGCTCCTCGACCCGTACGCGCGCGCGGTGGACGGCGACTTCGGCGCGCGGGGCCTGCCGCCCGAGGTGTACGGACACGTGCGGGACTGGCCTCAGCAGCAGGTGGCCGACACGGTGCGGGACGACAGGGACTCGGCCGCGTACGTCCCCAAGGGTGTGGTCGTGCACGACGACGCCCCGGACGACGAGTGGGCCGACGACCGGCGCCCGAAGACTCCGTGGGCGGACTCGGTCATCTACGAGGTCCACGTACGCGGCTTCACCAAGCTGCACCCGGGGATCCCCCAGGAGCTGCGGGGCACGTACGCGGGGCTCGCGCATCCCGCGGCGATCGGCCATCTCCTGCGGCTCGGGGTGACGGCGGTGGAGCTGCTCCCCGTGCACCAGTTCGCCCATGAGGACCATCTCCTGCGCCGGGGCCTGAAGAACTACTGGGGCTACAACTCGATCGGTTACTTCGCGCCGCACGCGGCGTACGCGGCGTCGGGGACGACGGGCGGGCAGGTCGGCGAGTTCAGGCGGATGGTGCGGGCGCTGCACGAGGCCGGGATCGAGGTGATCCTGGACGTGGTCTACAACCACACGGCGGAGGCGGGCGAGCTGGGCCCGATGCTCTCGCTCAAGGGCATAGACAACCGCGGCTACTACCGGCTTCAGCCGTCGGACCCGCGGCGGTACGCGGACTACACGGGCTGCGGGAACACGCTCCAGGTGGTGCAGCCGCATGTGCTGCGGCTGATCACGGACTCCTTGCGCTACTGGGTGACCGAGATGGGGGTTGACGGGTTCCGCTTCGATCTGGCGGCGGCGCTCGCGCGTTCGTTCCACGACGTCGACATGCTGTCGCCCTTCCTCGCGGTGATCGCGCAGGACCCGGTCCTGCGGCGGGTGAAGCTGATCGCCGAGCCGTGGGACGTGGGTTCCGGGGGGTATCAGGTGGGGGCGTTCCCTCCCCTGTGGACGGAGTGGAACGACCGCTACCGGGGCGCGGTGCGGGACTTCTGGCGGGGCGCGCTGCCCGATGTGCGGGATCTGGGCTACCGGCTCTCCGGGTCGAGCGATCTGTACGCGTGGGGCGGGCGGCGTCCGTACGCGTCGGTGAACTTCGTGACGGCGCACGACGGGTTCACGCTGCGGGATCTGGTGTCGTACGAGCGGAAGCACAACGAGGCGAACGGGGAGGGGAACAGGGACGGTTCGGACGACAACCGGTCCTGGAACTGTGGTGTGGAGGGCGAGACGGCGGACGCGGGGGTGGCGGAGCTGCGGCGGCGGCAGCTGCGCAATCTCCTGACGACGCTGCTGCTGTCGACGGGGGTTCCGATGCTCGTCGCCGGGGACGAGATGGGGCGTACGCAGGGGGGCAGCAACAACGCGTACTGCCAGGACAACGAGGTCAGCTGGGTGGACTGGGGGCTGCTCGACGATCCGGGGTGGGCGGCGCTGTTCGACCTGACGTCCCGTCTGATCGCGTTGCGGCACCGGCATCCCGTGCTGCGGAGGCGGGCGTTCTTCTCCGGGCGTGCGCATTCGGCGGACGGGCTTCGGGATCTGGCGTGGTTCACGGCGCGCGGGACGGAGATGACGGAGGGCGACTGGTACGCGCCGGCCGCGACGCTGGGCATGTATCTGTCCGGCCGCGACATCCCCGGACGTGACGCCCGGGGTGCGCCGGTCGTCGACGACAGCTTCCTGGCGGTCCTGCACGCGGCGGACCGTGCGGGGAGCTTCGTGCTGCCGGGGGCGCCGTGGGCGCGGGAGTACGAGGTGGTGGTGGACACGTCCCTGGAGGAGCAGGGGGAGGCGCCCGGCACGGTACTGCGCGCCGACGCGACGGTCACGGTGGCCGCGCGGTCGGTGCTGCTGCTGCGGGTGCGGGACGACGTGGCGGGGGGCGGGGGCTGAGGGTGCCCGGCCGTGGTCCGTATTGGTCCGTACCTGCCCATTGCCGCGCTCCCCCGCACGGGCCAAGCTCGGGCCATGGACCTGGAGTTGAGGCACCTGAAGACGATCCGGGCGATCGCCGACGCGGGCAGCCTGACCAAGGCCGCCACCGCGCTCGGGCTCGCGCAGCCCGCCCTGAGCGCGCAGCTGAAGCGGATCGAGCGCACCTTGGGAGGGGAGCTGTTCGAGCGGGGGCGGCATGGGGTGCGGGCGACCGCGCTGGGGGAGTTCGTGCTGGCCCGTGCGCGGGTGGTCCTACCCGCGGTGACCGGCCTGCGGGAGGAGGCGCTGCGGTTCGGCCGGGACTGGGCCGGCGGTGCGGGGTTCCGGCTCGGCGCGACGCACGGGCCGCTGCTCGGCGCCTTGGTGGACCGGCTCGCCGCCGCGTACCCGGGCGTGCCGGTGACGACGCACACCTCCTGGTCGGAGCGGGAGATCGCGTCCCGCACGGCTGACGGGCGCCTCGACTTCGCGCTGGTGGGGACGTGCGGGGCGAGCGCACCGCCGCAGAACGAACTCCTGGTGTGGCGTGAGGTCGCCCGTGACCCGGTGTTCGTCATGCTGCCCACGGACCACCCGCTGGCCGGCCGCCAGGAGATCGACCTTGCCCGGCTCGCGGACGAGGCGTGGACGGACGTGCCGGGCGACGGCTGCTTCGCGGACTGCTTCACAGCAGCGTGCGCCCGAGCGGGTTTCACTCCGTCATCGGTGTACGAGACGGACGTGGCGTCCTGCGTGCACCTGGTCCAGGTGGGCCGGGCGGTGGGCCTGTGCCGGGCGACGTTCCCGCCGACGCCGGGCCTGGTGACCAGACCCCTCTCCGGGGCACCGCTGTACTGGCGGCACCTGCTCGGCTGGCACCCGTCGGCCCCGGCCCACGACACAGCACCGGCAGTCTTCGCCCAGGCCCGCACGGCCCACGCGGAGGCAGCGGCCCGCAGCGAAAGCTACACGGCATGGCTAGCGACCCCGTCCCCACACCGCCCCTGACGGGACATCACCGCACCACCCCTGCCTTCGCCACACCCTCACCGCGCCTTCCGTGACCGGACCGCGCTCCACCGCCCCTGACTTCGCCGCACCCTCGCCAGCACCTTCCGCGACCGGGCCGCGCCTCACCACACGTTCCGGTACCGGAACGCACCCTCGCCTCACCTATTGCGGCCGGACCGCGCCCCCGCTCACCGCAACCTCCCCCGACGAGACCGCACCCCCGTAACCACACCCCCCCGCCTTCCATAACGCCAGGCACGGGGGTCGACTGGTAGCTGATGGTGGGCTGTTGAGGGTTCTACGGTGTGGGCGATCCGCTGGCCGGACCCTCAACGGTCCGCTCCCCCCTCGCAATCGAGGAGATGCCCCCATGCCTCCCATCCCCCACAGACGCGCCGCCGCGGCCTGTGCCGCGCTCGGTGCCGCCGGTGCCCTGGTCCTCGCGGGTCTGTCCGGCACCGCTCATGCCCAGGCCGATCCCGCCGCGGCCTCTTCGCCCTCCCCCGCCGAGACCGCCGCCGTCGACAGGACATCGCCCGAGGTCCTGAAGGCCATGCAGCGGGACCTCGGCCTCACGGCGGCGCAGGCCGAGGCCCGTTTGGCAAACGAGGCCGAGGCCGGCGCCGTCGCGGGAGCCCTGCGGGTCGCGCTCGGGCGTGACTTCGCGGGCGCCTGGGTGCACGGCGCCACCTCGGCTCGGCTCACCGTGGCCACCACCGATGCCTCCGACGTGCGGAAGATCGAGGCGCGGGGTGCACGGGCCGAGGTCGTGCCGCACTCCATCCAGCAACTTGACGCGGCCAAGGCACGGTTGGACCGTGCCGCGGACAAGGCCGCTACGCGCGACGCCCCCGTCTGGTATGTCGACGTGCGGTCCAACTCCGTCGTCGTGCGTGCCCTGCGGCCGGGTGCCGCCCACTCCCTCGTCTCCGCCGCCGGCGTCGCTCCCTCCCTCGTACGCGTGGAGGAGACCCGGGAACGGCCGCGCCCGCTCTACGACCTCGTGGGCGGCGACGCCTACTACATGGGCGGCCGGTGCTCCATCGGCTTCTCGATCACCAAGGGCACCCAGCAGGGCTTCGCCACGGCTGGCCACTGCGGGCGGGCCGGTACCGCGACCAGCGGCTACAACCAGGTGGCTCAGGGCACGTTCCAGGCGTCCATCTTCCCCGGCAGGGACATGGCCTGGGTCGCCACCAACTCCCAGTGGACCGCCACCCCGTACGTGAAGGGCCAGGGCGGGCAGCGGGTCGGCGTCGGGGGCTCCACGCAGTCCCCGGTGGGTGCGTCGATCTGCCGCTCCGGCTCCACCACGGGGTGGCACTGCGGCACCATCCAGCAGCACAACACCAGCGTCACCTACCCCGAGGGCACCATCAGCGGCGTGACGCGCACGTCGGTCTGCGCGGAGCCCGGCGACTCGGGCGGCTCCTACATATCCGGGAGCCAGGCGCAGGGTGTCACGTCCGGCGGTTCGGGCAACTGCCGCAGTGGGGGCACGACCTTCCACCAGCCGATCAATCCGCTCCTTCAGCAGTTCGGCCTGACGCTGAAGACCACGGGCGGCGGCGACCCGGGCCCCGGTGACCCCGACCCGGGCGGCACGTGGGCCGCGGGCAAGGTCTACGCCGCGGGTGACACCGTCACCTACGGTGGATCGACTTACCGGTGCTTGCAGGGACACCAGGCGCAGTCGGGCTGGGAGCCGCCGAACACCCCCGCCCTCTGGCAGCGCGCCTGACCTCCGAAAGTCAGCTCAGAATGCCGCGGCTGTACGCCGTCGCGACGGCCGCGGCACGGTCCTTGACGCCCAACTTGCCGTAGATGTGGGTGAGATGCGTCTTGACCGTGGCCTCGCTGATGAAGAGTTCGACGGCGATCGCACGGTTCGACGTGCCCTTGGCGACGAGCGCGAGCACTTCCCGTTCGCGGGTGCTCAGCGGTTCGTTGCCGGGGGCACGCACGCGTGAGACGAGGCGGGAGGCCACGGCGGGCGAGAGGACCGTGCGGCCCTGGGCCGCCGCGCGAACCGCGGTGGGTAGAACGCGGCGTACGTGGGCGGGGTTCCGGGCATCGCCCATCGCGCTCGAAGCGGCATCAACCGATCGGTTGATGGAGGGGTACGACCCCGCGCTCGCCCCCCGGACTTAGGACCAGCGGACGAGCGGGGACGGGCCAAAACTCGGTGGGCTGTGTCAGTGGCCATCCGTAGGCTCGCTCCTGATGCCGAAACCAGATGCACCGACCAAGGAACCAGCGAGTTCAGCGGATTCAGGGGATTCAGGGGATTCAGCGGGAGGAAAATCTGCCGCACGGACGCTGCTGCGGCTGTGGCCGTACGTCCGGCCCATCCGAACTCGCCTGTTCAGCGCGGCATTCGTCGCCGTCCTCGCCTCCTGTACGGGGCTGGTCTTCCCCCTCGTACTGAAGTGGCTCGTGGACGGACCGGTGGCGGACCGGGATCTCGGCGGGGTGTGGCTCGGGGCCCTGCTGCTGCTTCTGCTCGGTGTCGCGGAGGCGCTGCTCTTCGGTCTCCGGCGGTGGCTGGTGGCGCGGCCGCTCGCCTCGGTCGAGGCGGCGATGCGGGCGGATCTCTACCGCCATCTGCAGCGGCTTCCCGTGGCCTTCCACGACCGGTGGGCCTCGGGCCAGTTACTGTCGCGCGGCACGACGGATCTGATGCTGCTGCGGATGTTCCTCGCCTTCCCGCTGACGTTCCTGGTCGTGAACGGAACGACGATCGTGGTCGGCATGGCGATCCTGCTGGCCCAGGACTGGGTGCTCGGGCTCGTGCTGCTGTCCCCGCTGGTGCCTCTGGTGATCGTCTGCGCGTACGTCGAGGGCCGGTACATGGCCGTGGCGCGGCGGGCGCAGGACCAGGTCGGCGATCTGACGACGGTCGTCGAGGAGAGCGTGCTCGGCATCCGCATCATCAAGGGCTTCGGCCGCCACCGCAGCCAGGCACGGGCGTTCCGCGAGCTCTCACACACGTTGCGGGGCACGGAGCTGGCCAAGGCGCGGCTGCTCGCTGCGATCAACGCGGTGATCATGGCGCTGCCGGAGGTCGCGATCGGTGCGGCGCTGGTGCTCGGGACGGTGCAGGTGGCGGACGGGGGCCTGTCGACGGGCACGCTGGTCGCTTTCCTCTCCACGGCGCTGGCGCTGCGCTGGCCGGTGGAGTCGATCGGGTTCCTGCTCGCGATGAGCCAGGAGTCGGCGACGGCCACTGAGCGGTACTTCGAGGTGATGGACGCGGAGCCGGAAGCCGCCACGGAGGTCACGTCCCCCGGTGGGGGCTCCGCGGCGGCCGGACTCCGCTTCCACGGCGTGGAGTTCCGCTACCCGGACGCGCCTGCCGGTGCGCCACCGGCGCTCGACCGGATCGACCTGCACATACGCCCCGGAGAGACCCTCGCCCTGGTCGGCGCGACGGGCAGCGGCAAGACGACGCTGACGGCGCTGGTGCCCCGGCTGCACGAGGTGAGCGGGGGCCGCATCACGCTGGACGGCGAGGACATCGCGGAGATGGACCGCGAGCGGCTGCGCACGCTGGTGGCGGTCGCTTTCGAGGAGCCGACGCTGTTCTCCGCGACGGTGGGCGAGAACGTGCTCATGGGCGCCGAAGGGGACGCAGGGGAAGCGGAGTTGGCGCGCGCCCTGGAGGTGGCCCAGGCTGACTTCGTCCACGCGCTCCCGCAGGGCACGGCCACGCAGGTCGGCGAGCAGGGCCTGAGCCTCTCGGGCGGCCAGCGCCAACGCCTCGCGCTGGCCCGCGCGGTGGTGGGCCGCCCGCGCTTCCTGGTCCTGGACGATCCGCTCTCGGCGCTGGACGTCCACACGGAGGCCTTGGTGGAGGCGGCCCTGCGCCGCGTCCTGAGGGACACAACGGCCCTGGTGGTGGCCCACCGCCCCTCCACGGTCCAACTCGCCGACCGAGTCGCCCTGCTCTCCGAAGGCAGAATCACCGCGGTGGGCACCCACCAGGAACTGCTGCGGGGGAACGCGGAGTATGCGTGGCTGATGTCGGGGGCGGGGGTCGCTCCCGCGACAGGGGAAACGGATCCGGGGCCCGCCCCCGCACCCGCACCCGCACCCGCACCCGCACCCGCACCCGCACCACCCCTACAGACAGAATCGGACCCCGCGTCCGCGGAAGGTGAGGTCGCACGATGACCGCGTCGACACCCGCCTCACGGACCACGGGGCCCGACGAGGAGGACCGGCCCGGCCTTCCCGACCGGGAGGCCACCGGCGGCTCTCTGGACCTCGCCGAGTCGCCGGCGGCAGAGGCGGAGGGGGCAGGTCCGACCCAACTCCCCTCGAATGCGGAGGACTTCGACAAGGACGTCCTCCCCACGGCCCCTGGCGCCACCTCCGCCCTGCTTCGTTCGCTGCTGTCTTCCCTTCGGGGGCGCGTCGTTCTCGTGACCGTGCTGCTTCTGTTGCAGCAGGCCGCCGTGCAGGGCGGGCCGTTGCTCGTGGCGTACGCCATCGACCGGGGCGTGCCTGCGGTCCGGGCCGACGACTACGGGCCCCTCATCGCCATCGGCGTCGGCTATCTGCTCTGCGCGGCCGCGTCCGGCGCGTTCCAGTACGCGTTCATCGTCGCCTCCGCCCGCGTCAACCAGGACGTCCTGCTCGATCTGCGCGGGCGGATCTTCCGGCACGCGCAGGCACTCAGCGTGGATTTCCACGAGCGGTACACCTCGGGGCGGCTCATCTCCCGGTCCACCACCGACGTGGAATCCCTGCGAGAGCTCCTCAGCGAGGGGCTGCAGGAGCTGATCACCGTCATCCTGTCCTTCGTCTACATCTCGGCGATGCTGCTCTGGCTCGACCTGGGCATCGGCGCCGCGGCCGTAGCGTCGTTCGTGCCGCTCTATCTCCTCGTACGCCGCTATCAGCGCCGCGCGGGCCCCCTCTTCGGGAAGCGGTCGACGGCGATCGCCTCCGTCATCGTGAAGTTCGCCGAGACGATGAACGGCATCCGCCCCGTCCGTGCCTTCCGGCGCGAGCGCGCCAACGAGGCCGAGTTCGGCGTGCTCAACCGTCACCATGAGCGGGCCAACGGCGACGCCATGCTGGAGATGGCCCAGTACGTCGTCGGCTCCCGGCTCGTCGCCAACACCGCCGTCGCGGGCATCGTCCTGTGGGGCGCCTACCGCGTCACCGACGGCACCCTCGCACTCGGCGTCCTCGCCGCGGCCGTGCTGTATCTGCGGCGCCTGTACGACCCGATCGACCGGCTCGGAATGTTCCTGAACTCCTACCAGTCGGCCGCCGCGTCCCTGGAGAAGGTCGCCGGGCTGCTCGCCCAGACCCCCTCCGTGCCCGAGCCCCACCCGGACCGCGCCCTTCCGCTGCCCGCCCTCGCCTCCGAACACCCGGGCCGCGAGGTCGAGTTCGACGGCGTCCGGTTCGCCTACCGGACCGGCGGCGAGGTCCTGCCCCGCTTCGACCTGACGCTGCCCGCCGGGCAGACCGTCGCCGTCGTCGGCTCCACCGGCGCGGGCAAGTCGACGCTCGCCAAGCTGCTCGCCCGCTTCTACGACCCGACGGAGGGCCGGGTCCTGCTCGACGGGGTCGACCTGCGCGACCTCGCCAACTCCGAGCTGCGGCGCGGCGTGGTCATGGTGACCCAGGAGGCCTTCCTCTTCTCCGGGACCGTCGCCGAGAACATCGCCATCGGCCGCCCTGACGCCACCCGCGAGGACATCGAACGGGCGGCGCGGGCGATCGGCGCGCATGACTTCATCACGTCGCTGCCCGACGGCTACGACACCGACGTACGCAAGAGGGGTGGCCGTATCTCCGCCGGTCAGCGGCAGCTTGTCGCCTTCGCGCGGGCGCTGCTCGCCGACCCGGCGGTGCTGATCCTCGACGAGGCGACCAGCTCGCTCGACATCCCGGGCGAGCGTGCCGTGCAGCGCGCCATGCACACGGTGCTGCGCGGGCGGACCGCCGTGGTGATCGCCCACCGGCTCTCCACGGTGGAGATCGCCGACCGGGTGCTCGTGATGGAGCACGGGCGCGTCGTGGAGGACGGGACCCCGGCCGAACTCATCGTGGGGAGCGGGTCGTTCGCGGACCTGCACCGGGCGTGGCGGGACAGCGTGGTGGGGTAGCGGCGCGCTCCCGGCGCGTTAGCGGGACGTCAGCCAGGCGTGAGCGGAACGCCAGCGAGGGTGGCCACAGTGGTGTCAACGGCGGGAACGACGACCAGCAAGTCCCGCATCCACCACCGCACGGGGGAACCTCAGCATGCGTACGACCCGGATCCGCGCCACCGTCCTCGCCGCCACCACCGCCGCGCTCGCCCTCTCCCTGACTGCCTGTGGCGGCTCCGACGGCTCCGGCAACTCAGGCAACGGCTCCAAGGCCGGTGGGAGCCGGAGCGTCGCCACTACCGACGACTCGCAGAGCCCTGAGGTGACGACGACGGAGACCACAGAGACCACAGAGACGGTGGAGACGTCCGGCTCCGGTGCGGGCAAGGCCGTCCCCGCCCGCGCCGCCAAGGTCCAGGCGTGCAAGGGCGACGAGATCTCGTACTCCGTGCTGCACCGCTTCCCCGCGGAGCAGGGCGAGCACCTCCTGATCACCGCGACGAACGCCGACTCCAAGTCCTGCTGGGTCACTTCCTTCCCGTCGGTGATGCTCGGCAACGCCTCGGACGTCCTGGCCCACTCGTCCAAGGACGCCCCCGGCGGCACCACCCGGATCACGGTCAAGCCCGGCGGCAAGGTCTACTCCGCCGTGTCGCTCTTCGCCGACAACGACAAGACCCACACGTCGACGGACCTCTCCATCGCCCTGCGCGACCAGACCGGTGACACCGGTCCCGGCGCCGGGACGGGCGCGTTCGACGACAAGGGCGCCCCGTCGGAGTTCACCTGGTCCGGCGCCGAGGTCACCAACTGGAACAGCACGAAGCCCTACGACTTCTGATCAGCGGCCCCCTCCCCCAAGTGCCGGCCTGGAGCGACGCAGCGCTCCAGGCCGGCTTTCGCGTACCCGGCCGGGGTGCGGAATCAGCCACGCCGCTCCGGCCACCCCGTGCCGGGCCCCGTCGAACAATGGCGAGGCCTTCACCCCGGGCGACCCCTCCGTATATCGAACGTGGCCCACCGGGCAGCGGACCATTTCCGGCCAACTCTTGACGCACTCCTGACAAACAGAGCGCACCGGTGCCACTCTTCCCCTCGATTCCCAGCTCGACGTTCTGCCAGCTCCACGTTCTGCCTGCTCCACGTTCTGCCTTGTTCTGCCCGGACGGCACGACCGCGCCGACCGTTCCCCCTGGCCGCGTATCCCGCGGCCACGCAGAAGGAGTCCGTGTTGAGAAGCACCTCTCACAGACCTGCCTCCCACAGACGCGCCACCGCCGCGGGCGCCCTGACCGCCGTCGCCGCCCTCATCGCGGTGGCCTTCCAGACGGGCCCGGCATCCGCCGACGACCCCGCGATACCACAGGCCAAGACCCCGGCCGCCGCGAAAATAGGCAAGGCCGACCCCGGTTCCCTGCCCGTGAAGCTCACCCCCGCCCAGCGTGCGGCGCTCCTCAAGGACGCCAACGCCACCAAGGCGGACACGGCCAAGGACCTGGGGCTCGGCGCCAAGGAGAAGCTCGTCGTCCGTGACGTCACCAAGGACGGCGACGGCACGACGCACACCCGCTACGAGCGCACGTACGACGGCCTGCCCGTCCTCGGCGGCGACCTGGTGGTCGACGAGGCGAAGTCGGGGAAGACCGAGGGCGTCACCAAGGCCGCGAAGGCGGAGCTCAAGGGCGTCGACACCAGCGCCGAGGTGAAGGCGGCGACCGCCGAGAAGCAGGCGCTCGGCGCGGCGAAGGCCGAGGGGTCGAAGAAGACCGACGCGGACCGGGAGCCGCGCAAGGTCGTCTGGATGGCCAAGGGCGAGCCGACCCTCGCGTACGAGACGGTGGTCGGCGGTCTTCAGCACGACGGCACCCCGAACGAGCTGCACGTCATCACGGACGCGGCGACCGGCAAGAAGCTCTTCCAGTGGCAGGGCATCGAGAACGGCACGGGCAACACCCAGTACAGCGGTCAAGTCACCCTGGGAACGGCTCAGTCGGGATCCAACTACACCCTGACCGACACCGCTCGCGGCAACCACAAGACGTACAACCTCAACCGCGCCACGTCAGGCACCGGCACCCTCTTCTCGGGCGCGGACGACGTGTGGGGCAACGGGCTGCCCTCCAACCTGGAGACGGCAGGCGCGGACGCCCACTACGGGGCCGCGCTGACCTGGGACTACTACAAGAACGTGCACGGCCGTTCCGGTATCCGGGGTGACGGCGTCGGCGCGTCCTCGCGGGTCCACTACGGCAACAACTACGTCAACGCGTTCTGGTCCGACGCCTGCTTCTGCATGACGTACGGCGACGGCGCGAACAACGCCAAGCCGCTGACGTCCATCGACGTGGCGGCCCACGAGATGACGCACGGCGTGACGGCGGCCACCGGCAACATGACGTACAGCGGCGAGTCCGGCGGCCTGAACGAGGCGACGTCCGACATCTTCGCCGCGGCCGTGGAGTTCCACGCCAACAACCCGCAGGACGTGGGCGACTACAACGTCGGCGAGAAGATCGACATCCGCGGCAACGGCACCCCGCTGCGCTACATGGACAAGCCGAGCAAGGACGGCTCGTCCAAGGACTCGTGGTACTCGGGCATCGGCAACATCGACGTCCACTACTCCTCGGGTGTCGCGAACCACTTCTACTACCTGCTGAGCGAGGGCAGCGGCGCCAAGGTGATCAACGGCGTCTCGTACGACTCGCCCACCTCGGACGGTCTGCCCGTGACCGGAATTGGTCGTGACAAGGCGTCGCTCATCTGGTTCAAGGCGCTGACGACGAAGTTCACCACGACCACCAACTACGCGGCGGCGCGCACCGGGACCCTCGCGGTGGCCGGTGAGCTGTACGGCACCACCAGCGCCGAGTACAAGGCGGTGGCCCACGCCTGGGCCGGCGTCAACGTCGGCACGCGGCCCGGCGACGGCGGCGGCACGGACTTCGAGAACACCACCGACGTCGCCATCCCGGACAACGGAGCGGCCGTCACCTCGTCGGTCAACGTCACCGGCCGCACGGGCAACGCGCCCGCCGCCCTGAAGGTCGGCGTCGACATCATCCACACCTGGCGCGGCGACCTGGTCGTCGACCTGGTGGCCCCGGACGGCTCGACGTACCGCCTGAAGAACTCCAGTTCGTCGGACTCGGCGGACAACATCCAGGCGACCTACACGGTCAACGCCTCGTCCGAGGTGGCCAACGGCACCTGGAAGCTGAAGGTCCAGGACGTGGCCGCGCAGGACGTCGGCCGCATCAACAGCTGGAAGCTGACGTTCCCGTAGGCCCTGGCCGGGCTTGACGGGAGCACGTGCAGACTGCGCCGCTCCGGGTGGACCGACTCCCCGGAGCGGCGCACCCATGTGTACGGGCCGCCGCGTAACTCCCCGTTCGCATTGCGTACATGGACCATCGCTCAACGGACGATTTCTGGCCAACCTGCGGTCAGGTACCTGACATGAACCTGGCTCAACTGGCACTCTTCCCTCGCACGACACAACAGAACATCTGTACACCCGCACCGCATCTTTCAGCCCGGACAGTCCCCCATGCCGTCCGGGCCCCCCACAGAAGGAGCATGCGTGACCCCCCACATATCCCGGAAGCGCTCAACGCTGGCCATAGCCACCGCTGTTGCCGCCGGAGCCCTGCTCGCCGCCGGTCTGACCACCGGAGCCTCCGCGCAGCCCGACCAGGCCGCCGCACCCTCCGGGGCACCGATCGCACTCTCCTCCACGGCCCGCGCCGGCCTGCTGCAGGACGCGAACGCGGACAAGGCCGCAACCGCCGAGAAGATCGGGCTCGGCGTCAAGGAGAAGCTCGTCGTACGCGACGTCGTCAAGGACCGTGACGGCACCACGCACACCCGCTACGAGCGCACGTACGACGGCCTGCCCGTCCTCGGCGGCGACCTGGTCGTGCACGCCGCGAAGAGCGGCGCGGTCAAGAGCGTGACGAAGGCGGCCAAGGCCACGATCAAGGTCGCGTCGACTTCCGCGAAGGTCGCGACGAAGTCGGCCGCGGCGAAGGCCGAGTCGACGGCTGCGAAGTCCGGCGACACCAAGAAGGCGGACGCGCAGGCTCCGCGCAAGGTCGTCTGGGCCGCGTCCGGCAAGCCGGTCCTCGCCCACGAGACCGTCGTCACCGGCGTCCAGAAGGACGGCACGCCCAGCAAGCTGCACGTCATCACCGACGCGGCCACGGGCAAGAAGCTCTTCCAGTACCAGGCCATCGAGAACGGCGCGGGCCACAGCCAGTACAGCGGCGACGTCGAGGTCGGCTCCAAGAAGGGCGCGAACGGCTTCGATCTGACCGACGACTCGCGCGGCGGCCACTCGACGTACGACCTGGCCCACGGCCAGAGCGGCGAGGGCAAGCTCGTCACGGACGACGACGACACGTGGGGCACCGGAAAGCCGGAGGACGCCCAGACCGCCGCCGTCGACGCCGCCTACGGCGCGCAGTTGACCTGGGACTACTACAAGGCCGTGCACGGCCGTGAGGGCATCAAGGGCGACGGCAAGGGCGCCACCTCGCGGGTCCACTACGGCAACGCGTACGTCAACGCCTTCTGGGACGACAGCTGCTTCTGCATGACGTACGGCGACGGCGAGGGCGACAAGAAGCCGCTCACGTCGATGGACGTCGCGGCGCACGAGATGACGCACGGCGTCACCGCGGCGACCGCCAACATGGAGTACAGCGGTGAGTCCGGCGGCCTGAACGAGGCCACCTCCGACATCTTCGCGGCGGCGGTCGAGTTCAACGCCAAGAACGCCGAGGACGTCCCCGACTACATGGTCGGCGAGAAGATCGACATCAACGGCGACGGTTCGCCGCTCCGCTACATGGACAAGCCCTCCAAGGACGGCAACTCCCTGGACAACTGGAGCGAGGACGCGGGCAACGTAGACGTCCACTACTCCTCGGGCATCGCCAACCACTTCTTCTACCTCCTCTCGGAGGGCAGCGGCGCGAAGGAGATCAACGGCGTCAAGTACGACTCCCCGACGGCCGACGGCTCCAAGGTCGAGGGCATCGGCCGCGACAAGGCCGAGAAGATCTGGTTCAAGGCCCTGACGTCGTACTTCACGACGACGACGGACTACAAGGCGGCCCGCGAGGGCACGCTGAGCGCTGCGAAGGACCTGTACGGCGCGGACTCGGCCGAGTACAAGGGCGTGGACGCGGCCTGGGCCGGCGTGAACGTCAAGTAAGTCCCCTTCACGGCCAGGTGGCACTCGGGGCTTCCTTTCCCCAACCCCGCCCCTTCCCGAAAACCCGCTCGGCGCGGGGGCCTTGTCCTCAAACGCCGGACGGGCTGGAATTCCAGCCTGTCCGGCGTTTGAGGACATCTTGTCGGGGGTCCAGGGGGCGGAGCCCCTTGGTTTCGGGAAGGGGTGGGGTTGGGGAAAGCCCCGCAGGGACCACCCCTACCGCAACAACATCCCCGCCGCCTCCCCCGTCCCGTCCGACGGCACCGCCACCAAGCCCAACTCCGCCCCGTTGGCCAGCAGTCGGTGGAATGGAAGGATCCGCACCGTGTAGCCGAACGGCCCCGTGCGGTCCAGGGCCAGCGGCCCCTCGTACAAGCGCCGGCCCTCCGCGTCGGGCCCGCCCACCGGCTTCAGCGGCACCGGGCTCGCGTCGGCGATGACGTCCTCGGGGTCTACGCGGCCCGCGATCGCCTGGACCTCCACGTCGTCCGGGGTCAGCTCGCCCAGGTGCACGCGGACCCGCAACGACAGCGTGGCGCCCAGTTCGGCCGTGGTGCCCGTCGCCGACGCCTCCACGTGGTCGACGGCGACCCGCGGCCAGGCGGCGCGCACCCGCGCCTTCCAGGAGGCCAGCTCCCCCGCGGCATCCGGGCCAAGGGTGCGATGCGCCCGCGCGGCGGGGACGTACAGCTGCTCCACGTAGTCACGCACCATCCGCCCCGCGAGCACCTTCGGCCCCAGCCGGGTCAGTGTCCGGCGCACCATCTCGATCCATCGGTCGGGCAGGCCGGCCGGACCCTGCTCGTAGAAGCGGGGCGTGATCCTGCGTTCGAGGAGGTCGTACAGCGCCGCCGCCTCCAGATCGTCCCGCCGGTCGTCGTCCGTCGCCGCCCCGTCCGCCGTGGGAATCGCCCACCCGAAGTCCGGCTCGAACCACTCGTCCCACCAGCCGTCAAGGACCGACAGGTTGAGGCAGCCGTTCAGCGCGGCCTTCATCCCGCTCGTCCCGCACGCCTCCAGCGGACGAAGAGGGTTGTTCAGCCAGACGTCGCAGCCGGGGTACAGCTTCTGGGCCATCGCCATGCCGTAGTCCGGCAGGAACACGATCCGGTGCCGCACCCGCGGATCGTCCGTGAAGCGCACCAGCTCCTGGATGAGCCGCTTGCCCCCGTCGTCCGCCGGATGCGCCTTGCCCGCCACCACGATCTGGATCGGCCTCTCCGGATGCGTGAGCAGCTCCATCAGCCGGTCACGGTCCCGCAGCATCAGCGTCAGGCGCTTGTACGAGGGGACGCGGCGCGCGAAGCCGATCGTCAGGACGTCCGGGTCCAGTACGTCGTCCGTCCAGCCCAACTCCGCGCTCGCCGCGCCCCGTTGGCGCCACGACGCGTAAAGCCGCTGCCGGACTTCCGTCACCAGCTGGCCCCGCAGCTCACGCCGCAGCTCCCAGATGTCCGCGTCCTGGATCTCGGCCACGGCGTCCCACCGGTCGGAGCCGCCCACCGACAGCGCGTCCTCGGTCTTCTGCGCGCCGATCTGACGTGCGCCGAGGCGGAAGACCTCGGGGGCGACCCACGTCGGGGCGTGCACGCCGTTCGTGACGGAGGCGATCGGCACCTCTTCGGCGTCGAATCCCGGCCACAGGCCCGCGAACATCTCACGGCTCACCTTGCCGTGCAGGGTGGAGACGCCGTTGGCGCGGCGCCCGAGCCGCAGGCCCATCACCGCCATGTTGAAGAGGTTGGGCTCGCCGCCGGGATACGTCTCCATACCGAGCCGCAGTATCCGCTCGACATCGATGCGGGGCAGCTCGGCGTCCGGGCCGAAGTGCCGGGCGACCAGCTCACGGTCGAAGCGGTCGATTCCGGCGGGTACGGGGGTGTGGGTGGTGAAGACGGTCCCGGCCCGCACCGCTTCGAGCGAGGTGTCGAACTCCACGCCCTCACGCGCGAGTTCATGGATCCGCTCCAGACCGAGGAAGCCCGCGTGACCTTCGTTCGTGTGGAAGACCTCGGGCTCCGGGTGCCCGCTCAGCCGGCAGTACGTCCTGATGGCGCGCACCCCGCCGATGCCGAGCAGCATCTCCTGGAGCAGCCGGTGCTCGCTGCCGCCGCCGTAGAGCCGGTCGGTCACCTCGCGGGCGCCGGGGTCGTTCTCCTCGACGTCCGAGTCGAGCATCAGCAGCGGTACGCGTCCGACGCCGGCCTGCCAGACGTGGGCCCGCAGCGATCGCCCGCCGGGCAGCGCGATCGACACCAGGCTCGGGGTGCCGTCCGCCTCGCGCAGGAGGGAGAGGGGCAGCTCGTTCGGGTCGAGCACCGGGTAGGTCTCCTGCTGCCAGCCGTCGCGGGACAGGGACTGGTGGAAGTAGCCGTGCCGGTAGAGCAGCCCGACCCCGATGAGCGGAAGCCCGAGGTCGCTCGCCGCCTTCAGGTGGTCGCCCGCGAGGATGCCGAGCCCGCCCGAGTACTGCGGAAGGGCGGCGGTGATGCCGAACTCGGGCGAGAAGTAGGCGACGGCGCGCGGCAGTTCGCCGCCACGCTCGGCGGCCTGCTCCTGATACCAGCGCGCCCCGGTGACGTACTCCCGAAGCCCCTCCGAGGCCTCGGCGAGCCGCCGCAGGAAGGGCGCGTCCCCGGCCAGCTGCGCGAGCCGCGCGGGCGGCACACCGCCGAGGAGACGCACGGGGTCGCCGCCCGATGCGGCCCACTGCTCGGGGTCGACGGCCTTGAACAGTTCACGGGTTCCGGTGTGCCAGGACCAGCGCAGGTTGCGCGCCAGCTCCGCTAGCGGGGTGAGGGGTTCGGGAAGGGCGGGACGTACGGTGAATCGACGGATGGCCTTCATCACGTGTGCACCTCTGCCGGAGCGTCTGACGGGGCGTATGCCGGGGCTTTCGTACCTCGCGTATCGCCGTACCGCACCGACGTTAGCGGTGCGCCGCTCCTGTCACCACGGCGCACAGGGAGCACGGCCCTCAGGGCCGGGTCATCGCCGCCACGATCGTCGCCGTGTCCCAGTAGAACGGCCGCACCTGCGTGATCCGCCCGTCCCGCACGGTGATCGTCTGCAGTACGGGGAAGGCGAGTTCACGCCCCGTGGCACGTGCCGTCGCGCGGACCTGGCTGTGGACGACCACCGTCTCGCCCGTGGCCAGGAACTCCTGCTCGCCGATCTCGAAGGACTCCCACGCCTCGGCCATGGCGAGGAAGAAGCGGGTCATGCCGTCATGGCCGCGCCATGTGCCGCCGTAGGGGAGTGCCCGCGCCTGGTGCAGTACGACATCGGGGGCGAAATAGGGGGCGAGCAGGTCGAACGACGCCCTGCCGGGTCCGCCTGCCGCCAGGTAGCGGGACTCCGCCTCGTACATGCCGGTGAGGACGGAGAGGGAGTCCGGCGCGGGTGCTTCGTGTGTGCTGGTCATGCCGTCAGCGTGACGGCCCCGGGCACTGCTCCGCTGGCGGAAAACGGACGTCGACGTACCGACGGTCACCCCGTGGCCCCGCACCTATCGCAGGCATCCTGAATCCGTCCGGAAATCGGCGCAACCCTCACAGCACCCCCACGGGCGGTATGGCCGATTCCCCCACGCCGTGTGGTCTTGTAGGGCCTCACGCCACACGAGAGGCTGCCAAGTGGCGCTCGTGGAGGATACGGGGAATCCGGCACAGACCGCTCCAACTCCGCGAGTGGCACGTCAAGTTGGGGAGGGAAACCAGCGTATGACTCTGACGCGAAAGAAGCGTTTGCGGTGGGCGGGAGCCGTCACCGCCGCCACCACGGCGGCGGTGCTTTCGGCCATCACGCTGCCCGCAAACGCCGCTCCCGCCGATGCCCCGCTGGGGGAGATACTCGGCGCCGGGGAGCCCGGTTCCATCAGCGGAAGTTACATCGTCACGCTCAAGGGCGGCACCGAGGCCCCGTCGGATGCGGGCAAGGGGCTCGCCGCGAAGTACGGGGCGGAAATACGTCACACCTACAGCACCGCGCTCAACGGTTATGCGGTGCGGGTCAGTTCGGATCAGGCCAAGAAGCTCGCGGGTGACTCGAAGGTCGCATCCGTCGTCCAGGACAGCACCGTGTCCCTGGACCACACCCAGAAGAATCCGCCCTCCTGGGGACTCGACCGGATCGACCAGAAGAATCTGCCGCTCGACAAGTCCTACACCTCGCCCGAGTCTTCGGGGCAGGGCGTGACGACGTACGTCATCGACACCGGCATCCGCACGTCGCACCAGGACTTCGGCGGCCGTGCGAGCAGCGGCTGGGACTTCATCGACAACGACGCCACGGCGCAGGACGGCAACGGGCACGGCACGCATGTCTCCGCGACCGTCGCGGGCGAGAGCCACGGCGTCGCCAAGAAGGCGAACGTCGTGGGCGTCCGCGTGCTCGACGACGCGGGGTCGGGGTCGACGGCGCAGGTCATCGCCGGCATCGACTGGGTGACGAAGAACGCGAAGAAGCCCGCCGTCGCCAACCTCAGCCTGGGTGGCTCGGCCAACGCCCAGCTGGACGCGGCCGTACGCAACTCCATCGCGTCCGGGGTCACTTACACCGTCGCGGCGGGGAACGACGGGCTTCCCGCGTTCCTGTTCTCGCCGGCCCGCGTGAAGGAAGCGGTCACGGTCGGCGCGACCGACGCCAAGGACGCCAGGGCGAGCTTCTCCAACTGGGGCAGCAGCCTCGACCTGTTCGCGCCGGGCGTCGGCATCACCTCCGCGTGGAACACGAACGACGCCGCCACGGACACCATCTCGGGTACGTCGATGGCCTCGCCGCACGTGGCGGGCGCGGCGGCGCTCTACCTCGCCGATCACCCGTCGGCCGCCCCGGCCGAGGTGAGCAAGGCGCTGTCCGACCGGGCGGTGCCGGGCAAGGTGACGGGCGCCGGCCTCGGCTCCCCGAACAAGTTGCTGCAGGTCAACAACCCGTAGAGCACGACGCCTCACAGAACCGGCCCCGCCGCACACGGCGGGGCCGGTTCTGCGTGCGCGGGCGCGGCCTTGCCTCAGGCGTCAACCCGAAGCACCCTCGATAGGACGCCGGTCATGTATGAGGCCTTACGCACCAGTAGTGCTGCACGCCCCGGGGGACGCTCCCCGGACCCCCAGCCGGAAAGACGGGGCCCGCCCCCGGTCTTGTATGAGGCCTTACGCACCAGTAGTTAACAAAGCGCCGGATTGCCCACCCGAAGTTGGTGGGAAGGCTCCCCCGGTACGCACACGGCTCAGTACGGTCAGTCACGACTCAGTACGGCCCCGCAAGCGCGGCACGCAGTCGCTGAACCCCTCCACACCCCCGTATCCGCCCCACTTATGTAACGCGGACAGGAGCGGTCATGCCCTCAACTCGCCCGTCGGCGAAGCCCTCGGGAAAGGCCCCCACAAGGGTGCCCGAGCCCTCGGCACCACAGCAGGACCCGGAGCAGGAACCCACCCCGCAGGACCCACCCCCGCGATCCGCCCGGCCGGGCACCCTCACCGGCCGCATACCCGTCCTCGACATCGCACCCCTGGTCCACGGCGGGCGGCGGCCCGCCAAGGCCGTGGTGGGCGAGACCTTCCAGGTCACCGCCACCGTATTCCGCGAAGGCCACGAGGCGGTCGCCGCCAACGTCGTGCTGCGCGATCCGGAAGGGCGCCCCGGGCCATGGACTCCCATGCGCGAGCTGGCCCCCGGCACCGACCGGTGGGGCGCGGACGTCACTCCGGACGCGGAGGGGAACTGGACGTACTCCGTCGAGGCGTGGGGAGATCCCGTCACCCAGTGGCGGCACCACGCGCACATCAAGGTACCGGCGGGCATCGACACCGAACTCGTCCTGGAGGAAGGCGCCCGCCTGCACGAACGGGCCGCGGCCGGGGCCCCGGTGAGCAAGGGCCGCCGCGCCACCCTCCGCACCGCCGCCGAGGCCCTGCGCGACGCGGAGCGTCCCGTCGCGGCCCGTCTGGCGGCCGCTCTCACCCCGGAGGTGGACGCGGTCCTCGCCGAGCATCCGCTGCGCGAACTCGTCACGGAGTCGGAGCGGTTGCCGCTGCTCGTGGAGCGGGAGCGGGCGCTGTTCGGGTCCTGGTACGAGTTCTTCCCGCGCTCGGAGGGCGCCGTCGTCCGCAAGGGGCAGCCCCCGAAGTCGGGCACTTTCCGCACGGCCGCCGAGCGGCTGCCTGCGATCGCCGCGATGGGCTTCGACGTCGTCTACCTGCCGCCCATCCACCCCATCGGAACCACCTTCCGCAAAGGCCCCAACAACTCCCTCTCCCCCGGCCCGCACGACGTCGGCGTGCCCTGGGCGATCGGCTCCCCCGAGGGCGGCCACGACGCGATCCACCCCGACCTGGGCACCCTGGAGGACTTCGACGCCTTCGTACGCCGCGCCGGCGACCTGCACCTCGAAGTCGCCCTGGACTTCGCCCTGCAGTGCTCCCCCGACCACCCCTGGGTGGACAAGCACCCCGAGTGGTTCCAGCACCGTGCCGACGGCAGCATCGCCTACGCGGAGAACCCCCCGAAGAAGTATCAGGACATCTACCCGCTGGCCTTCGACCGCGACATGCCCGGTCTGATCGCCGAGACCCTACGCCTGCTGCGGTTCTGGATGGACCACGGCGTGCGTATCTTCCGCGTCGACAATCCCCACACCAAGCCGGTCGCCTTCTGGGAGCAGGTGCTTGCCGACATCAACCGCACCGACCCCGACGTCATCTTCCTGGCGGAGGCCTTCACGCGCCCGGCCATGATGCGCACCCTGGCCGCCATCGGCTTCCAGCAGTCCTACACGTACTTCACCTGGCGCAATGCCAAGGATGAACTGACGGACTACTTGGGCGAGTTGTCAGGCGAGACTGCCCATTACCTCCGGCCGAACTTCTTCGTCAACACCCCGGACATCCTGCACGCCTACCTCCAGAACGGCGGCCGCCCCGCCTTCGAGGCCCGCGCGGTGCTCGCCGCAACCCTCGCGCCGACGTGGGGCGTCTACAGCGGATACGAACTCTGCGAGAACGCCCCGGCGCGGGCCGACAGCGAGGAGTATCTGAACTCGGAGAAGTACCAACTGCGGCCGCGCGACTGGGAGTCGGCAGAGCGCACCGGTTCCACCATCGCGCCCCTCATCACCACGCTGAACCGCGTACGGCGCACCAACCCCGCCCTGCGGCAACTGCGTGACCTGCACTTCCACCCCACGGACCAGGAAGCGGTGATCGCGTACTCGAAGACGGCCAGTGACAAGGACGGATCGAACACGGTTCTGGTGGTCGTGAACCTCGACGCCCACCACACCCAGGAGGCCACGGTCTCGTTGGACATGCCGAAACTCGGCCTCCCCTGGCACGAGACCGTACCGGTGCGCGACGAGCTCACCGGCGACACCTATCACTGGGGCAGGACCAACTATGTGCGCCTTGAGCCGGGCCGCGCGCCCGCGCACATCTTCAGGGTCCTGCGACCGTCCTCACCGTTGATCGGAGGGTCACCCACACCATGATCATCAATGAGCCCGTCCAGGACACATTCGAGGACACGCCCGCCAAGGACCGGGACCCCGAGTGGTTCAAGCGCGCCGTCTTCTACGAGGTCCTGGTCCGCTCCTTCCAGGACAGCAACGGCGACGGCATCGGCGACCTCAAGGGCATCACGTCCAAGCTGGACTATCTGCAGTGGCTGGGCGTGGACTGCCTGTGGCTGCCCCCGTTCTTCAAGTCCCCGCTGCGGGACGGCGGTTACGACGTCTCGGACTACACCGCTGTTCTTCCCGACTTCGGTGATCTCGCCGACTTCGTGGAGTTCGTGGACTCCGCGCATCAGCGGGGCATGCGCGTGATCATCGACTTCGTCATGAACCACACCAGCGATCAGCACCCGTGGTTCCAGGCATCGCGCAACGACCCCGAGGGCCCCTACGGCGACTACTACGTCTGGGCGGATGACGACAAGCAGTACCAGGACGCGCGCATCATCTTCGTCGACACCGAAGCCTCCAACTGGACCTTCGACCCGGTGCGCAAGCAGTACTTCTGGCACCGCTTCTTCTCCCACCAGCCCGACCTCAACTACGAGAACCCCGCCGTCCAGGAAGAAATCATCTCCGCCCTGCGCTTCTGGCTCGACCTGGGCATCGACGGATTCCGCCTGGACGCCGTGCCCTACCTCTTCGCCGAAGAGGGCACCAACTGCGAAAACCTCCCCCGCTCCCACCACCTGCTCAAACGCGTCCGCGCCGAGATCGACGCCCACTACCCCGACACCGTCCTGCTCGCCGAAGCCAACCAATGGCCCGAAGACGTCGTCGACTACTTCGGCGACTTCAAAGACGGCGGCGACGAATGCCACATGGCCTTCCACTTCCCCGTCATGCCCCGCATCTTCATGGCCGTCCGCCGCGAATCGCGCTACCCCGTCTCCGAAATCCTCGCCAAGACCCCCGCCATCCCCTCCGGCTGCCAATGGGGCATCTTCCTGCGCAACCACGACGAGCTCACCCTCGAAATGGTCACCGACGAAGAACGCGACTACATGTACGCGGAATACGCCAAAGACCCCCGCATGCGCGCCAACATCGGCATCCGCCGCCGCCTGGCCACCCTCCTGGACAACGACCGCAACCAGATCGAACTCTTCACCGCCCTGCTGCTGTCCCTGCCCGGCTCACCGATCCTCTACTACGGCGACGAGATCGGCATGGGCGACAACATCTGGCTCGGCGACCGCGACGCGGTGCGCACCCCCATGCAGTGGACACCCGACCGCAACGCCGGCTTCTCCTCCTGCGACCCCGGACGCCTCTACCTCCCCACGATCATGGACCCGGTCTACGGCTACCAGGTCACCAACGTCGAAGCCTCCATGTCATCCCCCTCCTCCCTGCTCCACTGGACCCGCCGGATGATCGAGATCCGCAAACAGAACCCCGCCTTCGGACTCGGCTCCTACACGGAGCTCCCGTCGTCGAACCCGGCGGTGATCGCGTTCCTGCGCGAGTACAAGGACGACCTCGTGCTGTGCGTGCACAACTTCTCGCGGTTCGCGCAGCCCACGGAGTTGGATCTCCAGACCTTCAACGGCAGGCACCCGGTGGAGCTGATCGGCGGGGTGCGCTTCCCGGCCATCGGCGAGCTGCCCTACCTGCTGACTCTGGCCGGACATGGCTTCTACTGGTTCCGGCTGCGCAGGGACCCGGCGTAGGCTCCACCCCTGCGACTCCCGTGCGGGGCGGTTTCCACCGCCCCGCCCTGGGCACTCTCCCCGCACAACCGGCACTCCCGCACTCCTCCCTTGTCCGCACCGCGGAAAGGACGCGACGCCATGTCGGAAGCCGTCACCCGCCCAGGCATCACCGCGGACGCGCTGCTCGCCTCGCTCGATCCGCTGCTGCGCGCGTGGCTGCCACGGCAGCGCTGGTTCGCGGGCAAGGGCCGCCCCATCACGGACTTCACCCTGGCCACGGCGACCGAACTCCTTCCGCCCACCGCCGAGTTGGGGCTCCTGCACCTGCTCGTACGGGTCCGGCAGCCCCAGGTGCCCGGCCAGGCGGTCGGCGCGCACCCACTGCCCGCCGACTGCTATCAACTCCTCATCGGCGTACGGCGCGAGCTGCCGCCGCGCCTCGCGCCCGCGCTGATCGGACATGTGACGCGGGGGCCCCTCGCCGGGTTCACGGTCTACGAAGCGATGCACGACTCCCGTATGTCCGGATTCCTCCTTGAGGCGCTGCGCACGCAGGCACGCGTCGGCAAGCTCCGCTTCGAGCGCGACCCCCGCAAGGACATAGGCGCTGATCTCGCGCCGCGCGTCCTGGGCGCCCAGCAGTCCAACTCCTCGCTCGTGTACGGCGATACGTTCATTCTGAAGCTGTTCCGCCGCATCGTTCCCGGAGTCAATCCCGACCTGGAGCTGCCCCTGCTGCTGGCCCGCGAGGGCTGCCCGCAGGTCCCGGCGCCCGCGGCCTGGTTCCTGGCGGACGCCGGGGGCACCAAGGACGCGGTGAACGTCCTCGGCGTGCTCCAGCCCTTCCTGAAGGGCACGGTGGACGGCTGGGAGCTGGCCCTGCGGGAGCTCGCCGCGGAACGGGACTTCAGCGAGGAGGCGCGGGCCCTCGGCCGGGCGACCGCAGAGGTGCATCTGGCGCTCGCCCGCGCGCTGCCCGCCGTCACGCTGGGCCGCGCCCAGGTGGAGCTGGTCGCCGAGGGCATGGCCGATCGCCTGGACGCGGCGGCCAAGGCGGTGCCCGCCCTGCTGCCGTACGCCCCCGCCCTGCACACGACCTTCGAGGCGCTCGCCGACCTGGGGCGGGGCGAGGCGAACTGGACGGCCCAGCGCATCCACGGCGACCTGCACCTGGGGCAGTGCCTGCGCTCGCCCGCCGGTGAGTGGTCGCTCATCGACTTCGAGGGTGAGCCCTCGCGCCCGCTGGCCGAGCGCAGGATGCCGCAGCCGCCGGTGCGCGACGTGGCGGGCATGCTCCGGTCCTTCGACTACGCGGCGCGCTCGCACGAACCCTGGGCGCCGGAGTGGGCGGGCGACTGCCGGGCGGCGTACTGCGCCGGGTACGCGGAGGTCACCGGCCGTGATCCGCGGATGGACCCGGTGCTGCTGCGCGCCTACGAAACGGACAAGGCGGTGTACGAGGTCCTCTACGAGGCCCGCCACCGCCCCGACTGGCTCCCCGTCCCCCTCGCCGCGATCAAACGCCTCGCCACGAACGGCCCCGCCACCGAAGCCCACTGACCCGCCATCGCCGAGGAGGCTCCCCCGTGACCCCCCGCCCGCAGCCGCGCAAACCGTCCGACGAGGCCAGGAAAAAGGGCAAGCGGAAGCCGGAGCCTCCCAGCCGGACACCCGAACCGCCCCGGCAGAAGCAGCCAAAGGGCGGCCGCCGCCCCGCGTCGCCCGTCCCCCAGGCCGACCGTGCCCGCCTCCTCGGCGGCACGCACCACGACCCGCACGGGGTGCTCGGCGCCCACGTCGTGCGCGAGGGCGTCGCCTTCCGCGCGCTGCGGCCGTACGCCCGCTCCGTCACCGTCGTCGCCAAGGATCTGCGGGCGGAGCTGGGTGACGACGGGGACGGGTTCTTCTCCGGGGTGCTCCCGCTGAACGAGGTCCCCGATGACTACCGGCTCCACATCACGTACGAGGACGCCGAACTGGAGATCCACGACGCGTACCGCTTCCTGCCCGCGCTCGGCGAGTTCGATCTGCATCTGATAGGCGAGGGCCGCCACGAGCAGTTGTGGCACGCGCTCGGATCGCGCCCGATGGTGCACGAGGGGGCGACCGGGACGCGCTTCACGGTGTGGGCGCCCAACGCCTTGGGCGTGCGCGTGGTGGGCAGCTTCAACTTCTGGGACGGCACGGGATTCCCGATGCGCTCGCTCGGCGGCACCGGCGTATGGGAGCTGTTCGTTCCGTCCGTCGGCGAGGGCGAGCTGTACAAGTACGAGATCACCAGGCCCGACGGCACGAAGACGCTGCGCGCCGACCCGCTCGCCCGCCGCACGGAGGCACCGCCCGCCAACTCCTCCGTCGTGCACGAGTCGCACCACGAGTGGCATGACGCGGAGTGGCTGGCGCGCCGCGCGGAAACCCCCGTCCACCAGGCACCGTTCTCCGCCTACGAGGTCCATCTGGCCTCCTGGCGCCCTGGCCTGACGTACCGCCAGCTTGCCGAGCAGCTGCCCGCGTATGTGGCCGATCTGGGGTTCACGCACGTCGAGCTGATGCCAGTGGCCGAGCACCCCTTCGGCGGCTCGTGGGGCTATCAGGTCACCGGCTTCTACGCGCCGACGGCCCGCCTCGGCACGCCCGACGACTTCAAGTACCTGGTCGACGCGCTGCACAGGGCGGGCATCGGCGTCCTGATGGACTGGGTGCCCGCGCACTTCCCGCGCGACGACTGGGCGCTCGCGGAGTTCGACGGAAAGACGCTGTACGAGCACGAGGACCCGGAGCGGGCCGCGCACCCCGACTGGGGCACCCTGGAGTTCGACTACGGCCGCAAGGAGGTCCGCAACTTCCTCGTAGCGAACGCCACTTACTGGTGCGAGGAGTTCCACATCGACGGCCTGCGCGTCGACGCCGTGGCCTCGATGCTCTACCTGGACTACTCGCGCGAGGACGGCGAATGGTCCCCGAACGTGCACGGGGGCCGCGAGAACCTCGACGCCGTCGCCTTCCTCCAGGAGATGAACGCGACCGTCTACCGCCGCGCCCCCGGCGTCGTCACGATCGCCGAGGAGTCCACGGCCTGGGACGGCGTGACCCGCGCGACGCACCACCAGGGCCCAGGCGGCTTCGGCGGGCTCGGCTTCGGCCTGAAGTGGAACATGGGGTGGATGCACGACTCGCTCGACTACGTGTCGAAGGAGCCCGTGCACCGCAAGTTCCACCACAACGAGATGACGTTCTCGATGGTGTACGCGTACAGCGAGAACTACGTCCTGCCGATCTCGCACGACGAGGTCGTGCACGGCAAGCGGTCCCTGGTGTCGAAGATGCCAGGCGACTGGTGGCAACAGCGCGCCAACCACCGCGCCTACCTGGGCTTCATGTGGGCCCACCCCGGCAAGCAACTCCTCTTCATGGGACAGGAGTTCGCCCAGGGCGCCGAGTGGGCGGAGGGGCACGGCCCCGACTGGTGGCTGCTCGACCCGGCGTACGGGGCGGAGGCCGACCACAGGGGCGTACGCGATCTCGTACGCGACCTCAACACCGTCTACCGCCGCGAACCGGCCCTGTGGCAGCGCGACACCGACCCCGGCGGCTTCGCCTGGGTCGATGGCGACGCGGCGGAGGACAACGTCTTCGCGTTCCTGCGGTACGCCGCCGAGGACACCGAGGGCGCGGGCGGCGCGCCTCTCCTGGCCATCTCGCACTTCTCGCCGGTGGTGCGGCACGAGTACCGCCTGGGCGTACCCGGCGAGTTCACCGCCTGGCGCGAGGTCCTGAACACGGACACGGCACGCTACGGCGGCGGCGACGTCACCAACCCGGACCCGGTCAAGACCGAGCCGGTGGCGTCGCACGGCCGCCCCGCGTCGCTGCGCCTCACCCTGCCGCCGCTGGCCACGGTGTGGCTGCGACCGGTGTGAACCAGCCGACGGTGAACTAGTCGAACTGCTTGAGCGCCACCGGCAGTTCCTCGGCGTGCAGGATGCCGAGCCGCTGCGTGGCCCGGGTCAGGGCCACGTACAGGTCACTCGTGCCGTAGCGGCCCGGCTCCACCACCAGGACCGTGTCGAACTCCAGGCCCTTCGCCTGACGCGGGTCGATCAGGACGACCGGCCGCGTCAGGTCCGGGGCCTCCCCGGCCGTCACTCCGGGGAGCTTTCCGGCGAGCTCGGCATGGAGCTCGCGCGGGGCGATCACCGCCAGGCGGCCCTCGTCCCGTGCCTCGTCCGCCACCGCGTCGGCCACGGCCGCGGCGAGGTCGTCGGTGCGGCGCGCCCAGGGGAGCACGCCCGTGGACCGCACCGAACTCGGCGGCTGGAAGTCGGGGTACTCGACGCGCGGCACCTCGGCGGCCACGTCCATGATCTCCACGGGCGTGCGGTAGTTGACGCCGAGGCGTGTGTACTCCCAGCGGTCCTCGACGTACGGGGACAGGATCGTGTCCCAGGAGCCGCAGCCGCCGGCCTCCGCCGTCTGGGCGGGGTCGCCGACCAGCGTCATCGAGCGGGTCGGACAGCGCCGCATGAGCAACCGCCAGGCCATGGCGGAGAGTTCCTGCGCCTCGTCCACGATGATGTGCCCGAAGGCCCACGTACGGTCCGCCGCGGCGCGCTCGGCGGCGCTGCGGTGGTCGGCCTCCTCCTGGCGCTCGGCCATCCGCTCGGCGTCGATGATGTCGTGCGCGAGCAGGACCTCGGATTCCTCGTCGTCCTTGTCCTCGAACTCATACGTACGGGACGCGTACGAGACGTCCAACACGCCCTGTGCGTAGGCGATCTGCTTGGCACGCTCGGCCTCGGCCATCGCACGCGCCGCGCTGTCGTCGCTGCCGAGCAGCTCGGCGGCCTCGTCGAGCAGCGGGACGTCGGCAGCCGTCCATGCGGCACCGCGCGGGCGCCGCACGATCTCGGCGTCCGCCTCCGGCAGGTGCGGCGTCGGCTCCTCCAGGAAGTCGGCGAGGAAGCCTTCCGGGGTGAGCTGGGGCCACAACTCCTCGATGGCGGCGTGCACTTCGGGGCTGGCCGCGATGGCCTTGCCGAGCTGGGCGATGTCGTCGGGGCCGAGGAAGTTGGGCCCGCCGTACGGGTCGGCTCCGAGCCGCTCGGCGAGCTGCTCGGTAAGCATGTCGATGATGCGGAAGGCGAAGTGCGGGCGGCCGAGGTTGTGCGGGACGTCCGCCTCGCGGGCCGCCTCGCGTGCTTCGTGGGCGATCGTCCAGTCCAGGACGAGGTCACCGTCGTCGTGCTCGATGATCAGCGGGGCGCCGGGCTCGGGGGTCTGCTGCCGGTCGCGCAGGGCGGCGGCGAGCACGTCCGCCATCTCCGCGCGTCCCTTCACCTCAGTGGCCTCGGGGGTTTCGGTGCCGGTGGCACTCACGCCGGGGAACAGCTCGCCGACCGTGGAGAGGAGGACGCCTGTCTCGCCGAGCGCGGGCAGGACCTCGCTGATGTAGCCGAGGAAGGCGGGGTTCGGGCCGACGATCAGGACCGCGCGCTTGGCGAGCAGCTGGCGGTGGGCGTAGAGGAGGAACGCGGCACGGTGCAGCGCCACAACCGTCTTGCCGGTGCCGGGGCCGCCCTCGACGACGAGGACGCCGTGGTGCGGGGCCCGGATGATGCGGTCCTGCTCGGCCTGGATGGTCTGCACGATGTCGTGCATGCGTCCGGTGCGAGCCGAGTCGAGGGCGGCGAGCAGCACCTCGTCGGCGTTCGCGCCCTCGTGTCCGGTGCGGGTGGTGTCACCGAGATCGAGGATCTCGTCGTGCAGGGCCGTCACGTCGCGGCCCTCCGTGGTGATGTGCCTGCGCCGGCGGAGCCCCATCGGCGTATGACCGGTCGCGAGATAGAAGGGGCGCGCGACTTCCGCACGCCAATCGATCACGAGTGGGGTGCGTTCGATGTCGGACGCACGGATTCCGATGCGCCCGATGTGGTGATCACGGCCGTCGCGGAATTCGAGCCTCCCGAAGCAGAGGCCGTTCTCTCCCGCGTTGAAGGCGGCCAGCAGTCCCGACCGCTCGGCCACCAGGACGTCGCGCTCAAGCCTGGCCTGCAGACCGTTGCCGACCTGCGTCAACGACGCCCGCACGGCGGCTTGTGCCTCCTCGCGCAGCGCGTCGAGGCGCGCGTACAGCCCGGAGACGAATTGCTGCTCTTCCCGCAATTCCTCGGTTGACAATTCAGCCCCTCGCCAGTTACAGTGCTCTTATACAGATTCTCGCTATTCCTGTGCGCTTAATGAGCCAGGGGTCGCGAAAGGATCCAATATACGCCAGGAAAAGCCCCGGACGTCAATTCGTCCGGGGCTTTTCTCTTTCTGTTCACGTACCGCGTAGGTCAGAGCACCTCGGCCTCGGCGAGATCGGCGAGCAGCTTGCGCTTGGGGCGCGCGCCCACCATGGACTTCACCGGCTCACCGCTCCGGAACACCAGGAGGGACGGCACGGACAGAATCCCGTACGCGATCGCCGTCTGCGGATTGTGGTCCACGTCGAGCTGCACGATCTTCAGCCTGTCCTCCTCCTCGCGTGCGATCTCGCTGAGCACCGGGGCGAGCTGCCGGCACGGGCCGCACCACTGAGCCCCGAACTCCACGAGCACGGGCAGTTCCGACTTGAGCACCTCCCCCTCGAAGTCCGCGTCCGTCACCTCGGCCACGCCGTCCGCCTTGACCATCCCCATGCTTCCGCTCCCTCTCCCTCAGCCCGTCAGTTCGCAACTCGGGTCCGGGCCGCCCGGAACCGCCGCCTCGGCGCGCAGCAGCTGCGCGCCCACCTGCTCGCGCACCGCGCTCAACTCACTGATCAGCGCGTCGAGTTCACCGATCTTGCGGCGGTAGACGTCGAGCGAGGCCGGGCAGGAGTCGCCCGCCGGATGCCCCGACCGCAGACACTCCACGAACGGCCGCGTCTCCTCCAGGTCGAACCCGAAATCCTGCAAGGTCCTGATCTGCTCAAGGAGACGCACGTCGTCCTCGCCGTAGGTGCGGTAGCCGTTGCCGCTGCGACGGGCGGGCAGCAGCCCCCGTGACTCGTAGTACCGAAGCGTCCGCGTGGTGGTGCCGGCCCGATCCGCAAGTTCGCCGATGCGCATGCGTACGACGGTAATCCTTGACGTGGGCGTCAAGGCCAGCGCTCAGAGAGCCTTCGGCGGCTGATGCAGGCCGAACGTCGACCCCTGGTCGTCCTTGCAGAGCCGGAACCGGCCGAACGCGGCGTCGGACTCCTCGCTCTCGCCACCGATGGGCGCCTCGACGGTGCCGCCCAGCTTGATGACGCGGGCCAGCGCGGCCTCCATGTCGTCGACCTTGAAGAAGAGGTACGGCGCGGCCCCCGCGTCGCCCCCGTGCATGCCACCGGAAACCCCCGGGGTGTCGATCACATACCCCTGCCCCGACGGCCCCGGCTCGAAGGACCAGCCGAGCAGCTCCCCGTAGAAGGCCCGCCCCCGCTCCGGGTCCTCGACACCGATCTCGAAGAAGCTCGGTTCACCAGTCATCGCACGGCTCCTGCTCTGTGACGGCAGTCACTTTCACCGTACGCCGTGAAGGGCGGGGCGCGCCTGCCGGTCAGTGGGCCCGCTGCTCCGGCGTGCGGACGGCCTCGATCGTGGCCGTCCAGCCGTCCGCGCCGTGCCCCTTGGCGATGGCCCGGTCCAGGACTGCCTTGATGCCGGTCAGGGCGCCCACGTCGAGGCCCCGGTGCGCGGAGGCGTGGATGATGTGATCGACGTTGACGGCCTCCGTGACGAGCGGGGCCTGCTCGCCCGGGTAATCGCCGGAGTCGACCTCGCTCCCCATCTCCTCGATGATCGGCGGGAGGATGGAGAGCAGGGCGCTCATGTACGGGGCCAGCTCCGCGCCCTTCACTCCGTCCGCCCCGGCCAGCGCGAAGGCGTGCACGAGGCCGGACATGCTGGTCCAGAAGAAGTCGAGCAGAGCGTTGTCGTAGAGGGCCGCGAGGCCGTGGTCCTCGCCGAGGTACACGGTATTGCCGCCGAGCGCCTTGAGGGTGCCCTCGTGCCGCTCGTACACGGACTTGGGGCCGCTGTGGAAGAGCAGGGCGTCAGGGGTGCCGATCACCGTCACGGGCACCAGGATGGCGCCGTCCAGGTAGTCGATGCCGTGCCCGGCGGCCCAGGCGGCGGCCTCGCGGGACCGCTCCGGGGTGTCCGATGTGAGGTTGACCAGGGCGCGCCCCGACAGCTCCGCGGCGATCGGGCCGAGCACGGCCTGCGAGACCTCGTAGTCGGAGAGGCAGACGACCACCAGGTCCGAGGCGCCGACCGCCTCGGCCGCGGTGGCGGTGCGCACGGCGCCTCTGGCCACGAGGTCATCACCCTTGCCGGGCGTGCGGTTCCAGACGGTGGTGGGGTGACCGGCCTTGAGGAAGGCACCGGCGAGGGCCTGGCCCATGGCACCGAGGCCGAGGACGGTTACGGGGGTGTCGGGCTGCTGATTTGCCATGACGACCATGCTTGGCGCGCGCCCGCACTCCCACAAGTACCGACTAAGACGTTGTCCTATGTGGTGAGGCGGAGTAGTACTGCAACATGGGTCAGGGGACGTGGAGTTGGATTGTTCCGGACGGATTGTGGGAGATCGCGAAGCCGTTGATCCCGCCGCCGAGAGTGCGTCCGCAGGGCGGCGGGACACCGGATACGCCTGATGAGACGCTGTTCGCCGCCATCATCTATGTGCTGGTCAGCGGATGCGCCTGGCGGCATCTGCCGCCCTGCTTTGGGATCTCGAAGTCGACTGCTCATCGCCGGTTCCTGATCTGGTCCAGAGCCGGCGTCTGGGGCCGGCTGCACGAGGCCGTGCTCCACCAACTCGATGACGCCGGCCTCATCGACGTCACCCGCGTCGTGCTCGACACCGCCCACGTCCGCGCTAAAAGGGGGGCGAACACACAGGTCCCAGCCCCGTGGACCGGCGCAAGCCGGGTACCAAGATGCACATCCTGTCGGACGCGAACGGGCTGCCCCTGGTCGTCGGGATCTCCGCGGCGAACATCCACGACAGCCAAGGACTGAAGCCGATGGTGGCGGGACTCCAAACGCAACACGACCCGTATCGCGGCCGCTACTTCAAGCCCCAACGCCTCCACGCGGACAAGGCTTACGACGTCCCCGTCCTGCGGCGATGGCTCTGGGGCAAACACATCGGCGTCCGTGTCGCGCGCAAGGGCATCGAATCCAGCGAACGACTGGGGCGTCGCAGGTGGGTGATCGAGCGGACCTTGTCCTGGCTGACCGGCTACCGCCGCCTCAGCCCCCGCTACGAACGCCACCCCTCCAACTACCTGGCCTTTCTCGCCCTGGCAGCGGCCCTGTGCTGTTACAAGCGACTACTCCGCCTCACCACATAGGACAACGTCTAATTAGTCAGGTACTTACGAAGAGGTAAGCATGCGGGGGCACTTGGGCCCGGCGGCGGGCGGGATCAGGGGTCAGGGGTCAGCCGAAGTCGAAGTCGAAGGCGGCTCGATGGTCAGCCGAAGTCGAGTTCGCCGTACGCCCGCTTCAGTTCGCAGAAGCCCTGGACTCCCGCCATCAGCACCACCCCGTCCCACAGCCGCCCCGCCGCCTCCCCCTTCGGCGCGGGCGAGACGACCGGACCGAAGACCGCGCCCACCCCCTGGACGGAGAGCACCGGCGTCCCGACGTCGTGGCCGACCAGCTCGACGCCCTGCTCGTGCGAGGCCCGCACGGCAGCGTCGTACTCCTGCGTCCAGGCCACCGCGGCGAGCTCCGTGGCCAGTCCGGCGTCGGCGAGTGCGCGCTCGGCGCCGTCCCATTCGCCCCGCTCGTGCAGCCGCACCCCGAGCGCGTCGAGGTACCTGCCCAGCGCCTCGCTCCCATGCCGCGCGGCCACGGCGGCGCAGACCCGGCCCGGACCCCGCATGTAGTCGCCCCACTGGCCCTCGGGGTCCTCGGGGTCGACATCGAGGTCTTCGTTCAGGACCGAGAGGCTCATCACCCGCCACCGCACGGTGACGTCCCGCACCCGCTCGACCTCACGGATCCACCGGGAGGTGAGCCAGGTGTAGGGGCAGACGGGGTCGAACCAGAAGTCGACGTGCTGCGGGGTACCCATCCAACTACCGTACGCCTTCGAGAAGTTGAGGTTCCGGACCCATTGACGTCCGGCATGTCTGCAACTACAAAACCCGGAGAGCGTTCTGAGAGCGCTCTCACCGGTACGCACACTCCCCCCACGGAGGTGTTCCATGCGCATGAGCACCACTCGCACTTCTCGCATCGGTCGCTTCACCAAGTCCCCCCGCACCGCTCCCGTCCTGGCCGCTCTGGCCGCCGTCGGCCTGCTCGGCGCCCTGATGACGCCCGGCACGGCACGCGGCGACGTCCCGCCGCCGGCGCCCGGCTGGTCGCTGGAGTGGAGCGACGACTTCAACGGCGCCGCGGGCTCCCGGCCCTCCGCAGACAACTGGCAGATCGACCTCGGGCACAACTACCCTGGCGGGCCCGCCAATTGGGGCACGGGCGAGATCCAGTCGTACACGGACTCCCCCGAGAACCTCGCCCTGGACGGAAACGGCAGCCTCCGGATCACTCCGCGCAGAGACGGCGCGGGGAACTGGACCTCGGCCCGCATCGAGACGAAACGCAGCGACTTCAAAGCACCGGAGGGCGGCACGCTCGCCATCGAGGGCCGCATCCAGATGCCGAACGTCACCGGCGAGAGCGCGCTCGGCTACTGGCCCGCTTTCTGGGCTCTCGGCGCGCCCTACCGCGGCAACTACCAGAACTGGCCGTCGATCGGCGAGTTCGACGTGATGGAGAACGTGAACGGCATCAACTCGGTCTGGGGCGTGCTGCACTGCGGCGTGAACCCGGGCGGCGACTGCAACGAGACGCAGGGCCTCGGCGCCAACCGGGCCTGTCCCGGCGCGAGTTGCCAGTCGGCGTTCCACACGTACCGCTTCGAATGGGACCGCTCGACGACCCCGAACCAGTTGCGCTGGTATGTGGACGGGGAGCAGTTCCACACCCTCTCCCAGGACCGCTTCTCCGCGGCCGCGTGGTCCAACATGACAAACCACGCGGGCTACTTCATCCTGCTGAACGTCGCGATGGGCGGCGCCTTCCCCGACGGCGTCGCCGGCAGGGCGACACCGGTCGCGCGGACGGAGCCGGGGAAGGCGATGGCGGTGGACTACGTGGCGGTGTGGACGAAGCGGCCGTGACCGGTGGCGGTCACTTGAGGCTCAGCACGCCGATGGCCTGATCGGCCATCCCCTTCTCGCCGAGGGCGTTCGGGTGCACCGGGACGAAGTTGGTGCCGAACAGCACGGGCTCGATCCACCGGGTGCCCAGCGGCTTGCAGGCGTCGTGCCCCTCCGATGCGGCGGCCATGTCCACGAACGTGGCACCCGTCTCGGAGGCGGCGCGCTGCACGGTCTTGTTCAAGTGGGCCTGCAGTTCCCGCAGGTAGGGCACGTCGCCCTCGGCCACCGGCATCTTGGCGAAGCAGGTGGGGTCCGACTTGGCCGGGACGATCCACGGATAGCCCAGTACGCCGATGCGCGCGTGCGGGGCCTTGGCCTTGACCGCTCGCAGGGCGGTCTTCAGAGCGGGGTACGTACTGGCGTCGATCGCCTTGGTGAACTTGTCTCCGTTGGCGTCCTTGCAGGGGCTGCCCTTGCCTCCGGAGAGCACTCCGGCGGAGCCGCAGGCGAGGATCGCGCTGATGAAGGTGTTGTTGTCGTTGCCGCCGATGGTCAGTGTCACCACATCGGTGTCGGCGTCGACCGCGTCGAGCTGCGGGGCCACGCCGGGGTACTGCGACCCGGCGAAGTCCTTGGTCTGGGCTCCGCCGCAGGTCACGTCGGTGAGCCGGGCGCCCGTGCGCTGGGCCACGACGTGCGGGTAGTTGGCCGTCGAGCGCGCGCAGAGGAGGGGCGCGGTCGGGTCGAGAGGGAGGACGCCGGATCCGGCGCTGAAGCTGTCGCCGAGGGCTACGTAGTCGAGCGGTTCGCCGCCGGTCGCCTGGGCGGGGGCGGCCAGGCCGAGGGTCGCGGTTCCGGCGGCGGCGAGGGCGGCTGCCAGGCGCAGGGCGCGTGCGCGGATCACCATCTGGAGTCTCCTTTGAATCCGATGGGGGGTCAGTCCCGGGGAGGAGCAGGCACGCCGCGGGCGCCAACAGCCGTACTGTGCAAGGGATTTGGGCAGGCTCCAGCGGCTTTTGGCGGGTCTCGGTGGTGCAACGCTGAAGTTACTGGCAGGTTTGAACAAGAGTCAACAGTTTGCACACGCGTCCACCTGGTTGGCTCAACCCGCACCCAGCGCACGCCGCACCCGCCCGCAGAACTCCTCCACGGCAGCGGTTTCCGGCTCAGCGCCCTCGGCGAACAGCGCTCCCTGGAGGCCGGGCCCGTACGCGCCGCCATGGCGATCGATGTCGGACGTGCGGGCAGGCTGCACCACGAAGTGGATGTGACCGGGCACGCGCCCGGCATGTGACCAGAGGCAGACGTACACCTGCTCGCACTCGTCGCCAACCGCCGTGCGCACGGCGGTGGTTACCCGTGTGAGCAACGGGCCGAGCTCGGCGCCTTCCTCGACGCCGAGCTCGTGTACGCCCGTGATGTGCCGCAGCGGTTTGACGATGAGGGTGCCGACACCGAGGGGGCCGACGCAGTGCTCGACGGTCCAGTGCGGGGAGCGCAGCAGGGTGCCGCCGAGCAGCGGGACGGTGCCTGCGGCCAGCCCGCAGGCCAGGCAGTCGGGTCTCTCCCCCGGCGACTCGGACTCCATGAACTCCGCCCCCGATCCCCGTAGTTCCGACCTAGAGATTATCCCCCAACGTCCCGCCACCCCTGCCCCCCAGGGGGCAGGCGTAGTTGCCCCTATCCCCTACGTCTGACACGCGCTGCGGGGTGAACGGGTGGGTGGGCGGGAGAAATCCGCCGCGAAGCGGCGGCACAGGCAGATACGGCGCCGCACCCGAAGAGGCCCCGCCCCTCGGCTACCGCCGCCCCGCGGCCTCCGCGGCCTCCGCGGCCTCCGCGGCCTCCGGAGCGTCCGAGGGCTCCAAAGCCTCGGTCACCGCCACGGCCGCGCCCTTCCGGCGCCCCGGCAGCAGCACAGCGACCACAACAGTCCCCACCCCCAGAATCACCGCACCGATCAGACTGGTGTGGGCCACCGCGCCAGAAAACGCCGAGCCCACCGCATCGGCCATCTGGTGCGCGCCCCCGGCCAGTTCCTGCGCCTGCGCCTTGAGCCGCGCCGCCTCCTCGGGCGAGGAAGCCCCCGCCGCCTTCTCCGAGAGCGCTCGCGCCTGGTCGGCGATGCCCTGCGCGACGCCGTTGCCCGCGCCCACCGAGTCCTGTGCCGTGTCGAGCGCGGAGGCGGGAAGCTTGCTGCCCGCTGTCTCGTCGGCCAGCTTCGACGAGTACGAGCCCGCGAGGACCGAGCCGAGCACCGCGATCCCGAGCGAGCCGCCCAGCTCCAGCGAGGTGTCGTTCACCGCGCCGCCCACGCCGAGCTCCGACTCGGGGAACGCGCCCATGATGACGTCCGTGCAGGGCGATACCGCGAAGCCGAGGGACAGGCCGAGGATAACCAGCGGCGCCACGAAGTCCCCGTACGTGGAGCCCGCCTCGATCTGCGTCAGGAGGGCGAGGGCCACCGTGCCGCCCACCATGCCCGCCACCACCATGATCTTGCCGCCGATGCGCGGCGCGAGGATCCCGGTGACGGCCGAGCCCACGAACACCGCTCCGGCCAGCGGCAGCATGCGTACGCCGGTCTCCAGCGGGTCGTAGGCCAGGACGAACTGGAGGTGCTGGGTCAGGTAGTAGAAGGCGCCGAACACCGCGAGGAAGAAGAGCGCCACGGCGAGGTTCGAGCCCGCGAAGCCGCGCTGCGTGAACTTGCGTACGTCCAGGACCGGGCGCGGGTGCTTCAGCTCCCAGATGATGAAGGCGATCAGGCCGACGCCCGCCACCACCGCGGCGGAGATCGCCCGCACGCCCCACCCGAAGTGCGGCCCGTCGATGATCATGAAGATCAGGGAGCCCACCCAGACGACCGAGAGCAGGCCGCCCACGTAGTCGATCCGGCCGTGCTGCGCGGCCTTCGACGGCGGTACGAGGACGAACGCGCCGACGATCGCGAGCACCGCCACCGGGATGTTGATCAGGAACGTCGAGTGCCAGCCGTTGTCACGGAGCAGCGCGCCCGCGATCAGCGGACCCGCGGCGATCGCGATGCCTGACGTGGCCGCCCAGATGGTGATCGCCTTGGCCCGCTCCGCCCGCGGGAAGGTCGAGGCGAGGAGCGAGAGCGTCGCGGGCATGATCAGCGCCGCGCCCACACCCATCACCGCGCGGACCACGATGACCGCCGTCGAGCTGTCGACCATCGCGCCCGCCCCCGCGCCGACGGACATGATCACCAGGCCGAGCACCAGCGCGCCCCTGCGGCTGCACTTGTCGCCGATCGCGCCGAGCAGCAGCATCAGCGCGGCGTACGGGACGGTGTAGGCGTCGATGACCCACTGCAGGTCGGAGCTGGACAGGCCGAGGTCCATGGTCATGTCGGGTGCGGCCACCGTCAGCGCGGTGTTCGCCATCACGGCGATCAGCAGACTCAGACACAGGACACCCAGGGCCCACCAGCGGCGGGCGTACGGACGGTCCATCCGTTCGACCGGTTCCTTGATCAGCAGAGGCATTGGATTCCACCATCCCGTTTCTTGCACAGATATTGCACAACCCTGTGCAACTACACACTGATGTGCAAGATACCCGATGTTGCACAGCTATGTGCAAGTGGGGTGCGCGAGGGCGCCGCGGAGTGGGCAGAATGGGGCCATGAGCCCCCGCCCAGCGAGCAGCGTCAGAGCCGACGCCAACCGCCGCCGCATCCTTGACGTCGCTGTCGCGGAGCTGCTGCGCGACCCCGACGCGTCCATGGACCAGATCGCGCGCGCCGCGGGCGTCGTGCGACGGACGGTGTACGGGCACTTCCCCAGCCGTGACGCCCTGATCGAAGCGATCGTGGAGCGGGCCGTCGAGGCGGTCGAGACCGCGCACGCGGCGGGCCGCGAGGGCATCGACGACCCGGCGGAGGCGGTGGCCAGCTCACTGCTCGCCGTGTGGGAGGTCGCCGACCGCTACCGCCTGCTGCTGTCCCTCGCCCAGCGGAGCATGACGCTGAGCGGCATCCGCGAACGGCTCGGCTGCGTCCACGAGTCCGGCATGGAGATGTTCCGGCGCGGCCTGGACGACGGCACGTTCGTCTCGCCGCTGCCGACACGGGCGCTCGGCTACGTACTCGAAGGGATCCTGTTCGCCGTGATGGAGGCCGTCAACGACGGTGTCGTACCAGCGGAAAAGGCGGGCAGGTCCACCGCGATCACGTTTCTGACCGCGGCGGGCCTGCCCGCCTCACAAGCCACCGAGCTGGTGACGAGGGTCGCCGACCGCAGGGCGGCGACCACCGACGGCTAAGCCGTCAGGGACTTCTTCTCGACGCCTTCCGGCTGCGAAGGAACGGCGTCCACCGCGTCCGGGTCCACGTCCTCCTGCTCGGGAGCACCGTCGTCGAGCAGCGTCTTCTCGTCGAACGGCAGCTTCCCGTCGAGCACGAGCTCGACCCGCTCGCGGTCGACCTCCTTGGTCCACGTGCCGATCAGGAGCGTCGCCACCGCGTTGCCGGCGAAGTTGGTCAGCGCGCGGGCCTCGCTCATGAAGCGGTCGACGCCGATGATCAGGCCGACGCCGTCCACCAGGCCCGGCTTGTGCGACTGCAGACCACTGGCGAGGACCGCGATGCCGGAGCCCGAGACACCCGCGGCGCCCTTGGATGCGATCATCATGAACAGCAGCAGGGAGATCTGCTCGCCGATGCCGAGCGGCTGGTCCATCGCCTCGGCGATGAAGAGCGACGACATGGTCAGGTAGATCATCGTGCCGTCGAGGTTGAACGAGTAGCCCGTGGGGACCGTGATGCCGACGACCGGGCGGCTGACGCCCAGGTGCTCCATCTTCGCGATGAGCCGCGGGAGCGCGGACTCGGACGAGGAGGTGGACAGGATCAGCAGGAACTCGCGGCCCAGGTACTTCAGAAGCTTGAAGAGATTGACGCCGGTCACCAGGCGCAGCAGCGTGCCGAGCACGATCAGGATGAACAGCGCGCAGGTGACGTAGAACCCGACCATGATCGTGGCAAGGGCCTTCAGGGCGTCCGTGCCGGTCTCGCCGACCACCGCGGCCATCGCGCCGAACGCGCCGACGGGAGCGGCCCACATGATCATGCCGAGCACGCGGAAGACCAGCCGCTGGATGTGCCCGATGCCGCGCAGGATCGGCTCCCCGGAGCGGCCCATCGCCTGCAGCGCGAAGCCCACGAGCAGCGCGACGAGCAGCGTCTGCAGCACCTCGCCCTGGGTGAAGGCGGAGACGAGCGTCTTCGGGATGATGCCGAGCGCGAAGTCGACGAGACCCTTGTTCGCCTCATCGGCCGCGTCGTGACCCGCGCCCTTCTCGGAGTCGGAGATGTCCATGCCCGAGCCCGGGTGCAGGATGTTGCCGACGATCAGGCCGATGGCGAGCGCGACGACCGACATCGCGACGAAGTAGGCGAGTGCGAGGCCGCCGACCTTGCCGACCTTGGCGGCCTTACGGACGGAGCCGACGCCGAGGACGATCGTGCAGAAGATGATGGGCGAGATCATCATCTTGATCAGGTTCACGAAGCCGGTACCGACCGGCTTGAGCTCCTTGGCGAAGTCGGGCACGAGCAGGCCGACACCGATACCGAGAACCACGGCGATGATGACGGCGATGTACAGATAGTGGGTCCGGTCCCGCTTGGCAGCGGGCGCCGGTGCCACCTGGCTGTCGGTGGTGTCGGCCACGAGGGCCCTCCTTGAACGACTACGTCGGCGTTTTCGGCCAGTGCGTGCGGCTCACGTCCTGGTTCGCCCGTGCGTGCGGCTCACGTCCTGGGCAGGCGGATCCCGGTGACTATCTCTCGCCCTGTGAGGGCGGTCACCCTTACGGTCATTTAGTTCGCACTTACGCGGCGAGGCAGACTTGCACCATGTCCCTCGCCCGCCCGCCCCGGCCGCGCAGCCTCGCCGGGCAGCTCTTCGCGATGCAGATCGTGCTGGTCACCGTCGTGGTGGCCGGATGCGCGCTCTTCACGTTCCTGAGCGACCGGCAGCAGGCGGAGGAGGGCGCGCGCCGCCAGGCGACGGCCGCGGCGCGGGCGGTCGCGGACTCCCCTTCGGTACGTGAGGCCGTGCGTGGCCGGAATCCGACGCAGACCCTCCAGCCGTACGCGAGCGACGTACGCCGGCACACCGGGGTCGACTTCGTCACGATCATGGACCCGGACGGCATCCGCTGGACGCACCCCGACGAGGAGCAGATCGGCGAGCGCTTCCTCGGCCACCGTGCGGAAGCCCTGCGGGGCAGGACCTTCACCGAGACGTACACGGGCACGCTCGGCCCCTCGGTCCGCGTGGTCACACCGATCCGTGCCGACGACGGCACGGACCGCATCACCGGCCTGGTCAGCGCGGGCATCACCATCGAGGAGATCAGCGAGAAGGCGCGCGGCCAGCTGCTCGCCCTGCTCGGTGTCGCGGCGGGCGCGCTCGCGCTCGGCGGACTCGGTACGTACGTCATCAACGCCCGCCTGCGCCGCCACACCCACGGCATGAACGCCGCCGAACTGAGCCGCATGCACGACTACCACGAGGCCGCGCTGCACGCGGTGCGCGAGGGGCTCCTGATGCTGGACGGGCAGCGGCGCATCGCCCTCATCAACGACGGAGGGCGCGAACTGCTCGGCGTGTCGGGCGACCTGGTCGGCAAGAACGTCGCCGAGCTCGGCCTGCCCGCGCCGCTGACGGGCGCGCTGCTCGCGACCGAGCCGCGGGTGGACGAGCTGCATCTGACGGCGGACCGGGTGGTCGTGGTGAACACGTCGCCCGTGTCGAGCGGTGAGCGCAGGGGCACGGTCGTCACCTTGCGCGACCACACCGAACTCCAGGCGCTGACCGGCGAGTTGGACTCGGAGCGCGGCTTCACGCGGGCGCTGCGCTCGCAGGCCCACGAGGCGGCGAACCGTCTCCACACGGTGGTCTCCCTCATCGAACTGGGCCGCGCGGACGACGCCGTCGACTTCGCCACGGCCGAGCTTGAGCTGGCCCAGACGCTGACGGACCAGGTGGTCGCGGCCGTGAGCGAACCGGTACTCGCGGCCCTGCTCCTGGGCAAGGCCGCCCAGGCGAACGAACACGGCGTGGAGCTCGTCGTCTCCCCCGACAGCAGCATCGACGACGGCATGCTGCCCGCTGACCTGCCGGCGCGCGACCTGGTGACGGTCCTCGGCAATCTGATCGACAACGCGGTGGACGCGGCCCAGGGATCACCCGCGGCCCGCGTCACGGTGACGGCACACGCGGACGAGGCGGGACTGACCCTGCGGGTGTCCGACACGGGCCCCGGCGTCGACCCGGCCCACACGGAGGCGGTCTTCCAGCGCGGCTGGTCGACGAAGGCCACAGCAGGCCGCGGCCTCGGCCTGGCCTTGGTCCACCAGACGGTGACGAAGCATGAGGGGTCGCTTACGGTGCGGGAGGCGGAGGGGGGTGGGGCGGAGTTCGAGGTGCGCCTGCGGACGACGGCCTCGCTGCCGGGTGCGGATGACGAGGCGTGCGGTTCCCCGGCCGCAGCAAACGGAGGCACCAAGTGACCGAGCCCATCCGCGTCTTGGTCGTGGAAGACGACCCCGTGGCCGCCGACGCCCACGTCCTCTACGTGAACCGCATCCCCGGCTTCAACGCCGTAGGCAAGGCGCACAGCGCCGCCGAGGCGAAACGCGCCCTGGACCGAACCGAGGTGGACCTCCTCCTCCTGGACCTGCATCTCCCGGACGGCCACGGCCTCCAGCTGGCCCGCACCCTGCGCGCCGCGGGCCACCGCACGGACGTCATCGCCGTCACATCGGCCCGCGATCTCGCAGTCGTACGCGAGGGCGTCTCGCTCGGCGTGGTCCAGTACGTACTGAAGCCCTTCACCTTCGCCACCCTCCGCGACCGCCTCACCCGCTACGCCGAGTTCCGCACCGCCGCGGGCGAGGCCACCGGCCAGGACGAGGTGGACCGCGCCCTGGCCACCCTGCGCGCGCCCGGCCCCGCCGCCCTGCCGAAAGGGCTCAGCGGCCCCACCCTGGAGAGGGTGACCCGCACCCTGCGGGACGCGCCCCCCGAGGGCGTCACCGCCGCTGCCGCCGCCGAGACCGTGGGCATCTCCCGCATCACCGCGCGCCGTTACCTGGAGCACCTGGTCACCACGGGTTGCGCCGCCCGCACCCCGCAGTACGGCCACGTGGGCCGCCCCGAGTACGCGTACCGCTGGCTGACATCGAACACCTGAGGCCCCAAGTCCCTCCCTCCGTACAGCTGTTGCCGCCTCCAATAACAACGTTGTCACGTTGATGACAAGGGGCGACGCACGGGCATTGACCTTGCTCCGAACCCGCCCTTACGTTCACCGGGCAGCCCCGCGTTGCGCCCCGCGTGGTAACCCGGCCGCGTCGGCCAGTAGGAGGTCGTGCCCGTGCGTCCCACCACCCCTCTGCTCCTCGCCACAGCCCTGGTCGCCGCCGGCACCCTCACCGCATGCGGCGGGGACTCCGGCGACGATCCGGACACCGTGAAGGTCTCCTTCAAACAGTCCACGGACAACCAGGTCAAGGTCATGGACACCTTCCTGGCCGACGTCAAGAAGCAGTTCGAGAAGGAGAACCCCGGCAAGAAGGTGAAGCTGGTGCCGATCAAGGCGCCGGACTCCGAGTACTACACCAAGCTGCAGCAGATGATGCGCTCCCCGAAGACCGCGCCCGACCTCGTCTACGAGGACACCTTCCTCATCAACTCGGACATCACCAGCGGGTACTTGAAGCCGCTCGACACCTACCTGGACAAGTGGAAGGACTGGGACCAGTTCATCGACACGTCCAAGACGGCGGCGAAGGCGGCGGACGGCAAGACCTACGGCGTACCGGACGGCACCGACACCCGCGGCCTCTGGTTCAGCAAGAGCATCTTCAAGAAGGCCGGGCTGCCCGCAGACTGGCAGCCGAAGTCATGGGACGACATCCTGGAGACGGCGCGGACCATCAAGAAGAAGGTCCCCGGCGTCACCCCCCTGAACGTCTACACGGGCAAGCCCGCGGGCGAGGCGGCCACCATGCAGGGCATGGAGATGCTCCTGTACGGCACGGGCAAGGACCCGATGTACGACCCGCAGTCGAAGAAGTGGGTGACGGGCAGTCAGGGCTTCAAGGATTCCCTGGAGTTCGTCGAGACGGTCTACAAGGAGAAGCTCGGCCCCGACGTCTCCGACGCCCTCGACCCGAACTTCGCCACCCGGGTCCGCGGTGAACTCCTCCCCGAGGACAAGCTCGGCATCAACCTCGACGGCTCCTGGCTGCCGCAGGACTGGGGCAAGGGCGCGGGCCACGAGTGGCCTCAGTGGTCGAAGAAGCTGGGCCTCGCCCACATGCCGACCCAGAACGGCGAGGCGCCCGGCAAGGTGAGCATGTCCGGCGGCTGGACCTGGGCGATCCCGACCAAGGCATCCAACCCCGACCTGGCCTTCAAGTTCATCGAGCAGATGCAGACCAAGGCCAACGCCCAGAAGTGGTACGTGGCGAACTCGGGCATCGCGGTCCGCAAGGACGTCGCCGCCGACCCCGCCTACCTCAAGGCGCAGCCCGGCCTGAAGTTCTTCACCGACCTGGTGTCGTCGACGCACTACCGCCCGGCGTACCCGGCATACCCGAAGGTCTCCACCGCGGTGCAGGAGGCCATGGAGAAGGTCACGACGGGCGACGCCTCCGTGGACGAGGCGGCGAGCGGATACGACGACGAGGTCAAGGCGGCGACGGACGGCGAGGTCATCAAGAAGTGACCGCCGCACCCCCCGCCGGGCCCGGCGACATCGTCAAGACGGCGCCGGGCCAGGGCGCATCGCGCCCCCTGTCCCGCCGCGGGAAGACGGGCAGGGCGCTGACCCGCGCCCTGCCCGTCTCCCCCGCCGTGATCCTCCTGCTCCTCTTCCTCGCGGGACCCATCGGCTACTGCGCCTACATCGCCTTCACCGACCTCCAGCTCACCGGCCAGGCGGAGTCGAGCTTCGTCGGGTTCGACAACTTCCGTAAGGCCTTCGGCGACGAGGCGTTCCTCAACGCGGTGTGGCTGACGCTCGTCTTCACGGTCCTGTCGTCCCTGATCGGCCAGAACACCATCGGCCTCGCGCTCGCGTCCCTGATGCAGCGGGCGTCCAAGCCGGTCCGCACCGTCACCGGCGCGATCGTGATCACGGCGTGGGTGCTGCCGGAGGTGGTGGCGGCCTTCCTCCTGTACGCGTTCTTCCGCCGCGAGGGCACGCTGAACGCGGTCCTGGGCTTCCTCAACCTGCCGTCCCAGAACTGGATGTACACGCTGCCGATCCTGGCGGTGTCGTTCGCCAACGTATGGCGCGGGACGGCGTTCTCGATGCTGGTCTACTCGGCGGCCCTGAACGAGATCCCCAAGGAGATCACCGAGGCGGCCGAGGTGGACGGCGCGGGCGGCTGGCGCCGCATGTGGCACATCACGCTCCCGATGATCCGCCGCTCCATCGGCACGAACCTGATGCTGAACACCCTCCAGACCCTCTCCGTCTTCGGTCTGATCTGGGTGATGACGCGAGGCGGCCCGGGAAACCGCAGCCAGACCCTCCCCCTGTTCATGTACGAACAGGCCTTCCAGAAGAGCATGATCGGTTACGGCACGGCGGTGGCGCTCCTGCTCCTGGTCGTCGGCTCACTCTTCTCCCTCGTCTATATGCGCCTGCTCCGCACGGAGGTCTGAGTGTCGTCCGTCAATACGGTCAAGTCGCCTGCCAGGAGCCTCGGTTCACGCCGGACCAGCCGACGTCTCGCGGCGGACGCGGGGCTGCTCGTGGTCGCGGCGGCGTTCGTCCTGCCGCTGGCCTGGGTGATCCTGTCCTCGCTCGACACCAAAGCCGACCTCAAGGTGAAGGTCCCCGACGGCATCACCCTGGACAACTACGACGCGGTCCTGACCCCAGAGATCACCTTCACGCCCCTCCTCAACAGCCTGCTGCTGTGCGGCGGCGGCACGCTCCTGACGGTGGTCTGCGCGGCACTGGCGGCGTATCCCCTGTCGCGCTTCAAGTCCCGCTTGAACCGCCCCTTCATGCTGACGATCCTCTTCGCGACGAGCCTGCCCATCACGGCGATCATGGTCCCGGTGTACGCGCTCTTCGTCCAGGTCGACCTGATCGACACGATGCAGGGCACGATCTTCTTCTTCGCCGCGTCCCAACTCCCCTTCGCCATCTGGCTGATGAAGAACTTCATGGACGGCGTCCCGAAGGAACTGGAGGAGGCGGCGTGGACGGACGGCGCGTCGTCGTTCCAGTCTCTGCTGCGGATCGTGCTCCCCCTGATGGGCCCGGGGGTGGCGGTGGTGACGGTCTTCTCCTTCGTGATGATGTGGGGCAATTTCTTCGTCCCGTTCATGCTCCTGCTCACGCCGGAGCAGATGCCCGCGTCGGTGAGCATCAATGACTTCTTCGGCAACAAGGGCACGGTGATCTATGGCCAGTTGGCGGCGTTCTCGATCATCTACTCGACGCCGGTGATTCTGCTTTACGTACTGATCTCGCGGCGGCTCGGCGGCGGCTTCGCCCTGGGAGGTGCGGTGAAGGGATGACCGGCCCCGCTCCGGCCGCCCGGCCCGCTGGCTAGGATCACCGGGTCTGAGGGAGGGCACATGCGGGGGCGTTTGCTGAACGGCCGGTACGAGCTGCTTGAGCGGCTCGGCGCGGGCGGCATGGGAGAGGTGTGGCGGGCGCGGGACGAGAGCCTGGGCCGCAAGGTGGCGGTCAAGGTCTTCGTGCCGGCGGGCTTGGCGGGTGCGAGGGACGCGGACGACCAGGATGAGCTCCTGGCCCGCTTCCGGCAGGAGGCCCGCGCCGCGGCCTCGCTGGACAGCCCGTACATCGTGGCCGTCCACGACCACGGCACGGACGACGGCACCTCGTACCTCGTGATGGCCCTGGTGCAGGGGCGCTCGCTCGACCAAGTGCTGCGCGAAAGCGTCCGCGTACCCGTGGCGGACGCGCTGCGCTGGGCGGCGGACATCTGCCGCGCCCTGGACACCGCCCACTCGGCGGGGGTCGTGCACCGCGACATCAAACCCGGCAACGTCATGATCACGCAGGACGGCTCCGCCAAGGTCGTCGACTTCGGCATCGCGACGTTCATGGAGCGCGCGGCGGGCGACTCCCGCCTCACGCGGACCGGGCAGCTGCCGTTCGGCAGCGTGCCGTATCTGGCGCCGGAGCGGTTCCGCCAGGAGGCGGGCGACGGACGCACCGACCTGTACGCGCTCGGCTGCGTGCTCTACGAACTCCTCGTCGGCAGACCGCCGTTCACCGGAACCGCGGCCGGCGTCATGTACAACCACGTCAACGACGCCCCGCTGCCGCCTTCGCGGGCACGGGCCGAGGTGACGCGACCGGTGGAGCGCCTGGTCCTGGACCTCCTGGCCAAGGACCCCGCGGACCGTCCGGCGAACGCCGGGGCGACGCTAGAGCGGATTCTGGCGGCGGAGGATTCGCCGCAGCAGGATGTAGAGGACCCCTCGGCGAAGCCAAAGACGCCCGCTCCGGGCGCACAGGACGCCATCGCCGACGCCGTCCCGGCCGAGGCGGGACCGGCCGCCCGCCCGCGCACCCAGTCATCGGCGGTCCGCAAGGAGTCCACGGCCCCGGGGCGAGGGGCGCGCGGACGACGTCTTCTGGTCCCGGCCGCCCTGGTCCTGGCGGTCAGCGTCCCGACGGGCCTGGGCATACGCTCCCTGGCAGCGCCCGACACGGAGTCCGCGTCCGCGTCGGGCGCCGGGAACGCCCCGGCCGTGTACGAGATCGGCGTGGCCCACAGCTACACCCACGCAGGCGCGGGGGAAGCCACCGACGCGTACGAGAAGTCGGAGTACAAGCAGTTCACGACGCAGCAGCTGCGCACAGTCAAGTCGGCCTTGACCGAGACGCTAGGCACGAAGAGTGCCAACCGCTTCCGCATCGTGCCCGTGTCCGCCAACCCGGACACGACGTCCCGCGAAATGCTCGCCAAGCACCCCAGGATGCTCACCGTCATCGGTGACACAGTCGACTTCTCCTGGGTGCACGACACGGACGAGGCATTCCTGCCGGAGATCAGCACGTGCCACGAAGTTGCCCATGCCGGGGGCGCGTTCGCGATCCCGGCCGACGAGGCGCGGCAGGGCGAGGCGATGGCGGAGTACCTCCTGACGCGGACGAAGGCACGCCGGGCACTGGTGGCGGAGGACAAGACCTGGGCGGACCGTGAGGACGGTATAGGCACCGCGCTGCGCAGGTCCGGCGTGACAGCCGAGGCGCTGGACGTCAGACCTGACGAGGTGAAGACGTCACAGATCCCGGCGCTGGTGGCCGGGGCGCGGGCGGACGCGGTGGTGGTGCCCACCGGGGCGGACGTCACCGTCTGGGCCACGAAGCTCAGGGCCGATGGCTTCGCCGGCCCCATCCTCACCCAGAGCGATCCCGACAGCGTCTGCGAGGACTCGGAGGAACGAGCCACAGCCGAGAAGTGGGACAAGACGGTCCCCGAGGGAGTCCTGCGCACCCGCAACTACTCGGGCGAGCCCGACGACAACCTCCCCGCACGCGGGAACCAGGAGCTGTACGACGGCGCCCTGGCCCTGGCGACGGCACTCAAGAAACTCCCCGCCGAGGGCTCGGCCACCTCCCTCCGACGCACCCTGGACCGCGAGATCCAGAACGTCTCGGTGAACGGCGTTCTCGACGAGGTCTCCTTCGAGAAGCGCCGCTCGGCACGGGAGCGCCCGGTGTGGTTCGACCGCCGGGAGAACAACACCTGGTCCGAAATCGGCAAGACGGACAAGAAGTACCGGCCGACGAAGCGGTAGGGGGCCGCTAGGACTCGACGGCGGCCCGAAGCCGCGCACCGAGGTCAGCCATCGCCTCCGGCGGAATGTCCAGCACACCGTTCTCGGCCATCAGGACGTGGAACTGCTGTTCGTCGTAAGGGACTCCAGGCGGCAGGGCAGCGATGTGCCAGTGGAGATGACTGTTCCCCTCCTGGCTTCCGAGGGAGTAGAGATAGGTCCGCTCGGCGTCGAGAACCCTCTCGAGGGCGAGGGCGACCTTCCGCACGACGAGCATGATCCGCACGTACGCCGCCTCGTCCAGATCACGAATGACGTGCTCGACGTGGGCTTTCGGCGCGACGAGAACCTTGCCGGGAAGAGTGGGATACCGATCGAGAAACGCGACGTGGTCGTCGTCCTCGTACACGGTGTGATGCGCGAAGCCGGGCTCCCCGGCAAGAAACGCACAGATGAAACAGGGCCCGCTACGCGTACGGCGACACGACCCGAGGCGGGCCTGGGGGCATGGTGGAAACGCAAACCGCTGCAGGAGCCCCGGAATTGAAGGACCGCCCGGATTCACCGGGATGCCCCGCTCACGCCCTATTCATCGCCAGATTTCAGCGGGCGACGCGATCCTCCGTGACAACTCGGACTTCATCCGCGCGCTCAACGCGGCGATCGTGGCCGGCGATCCACGACTCCCGGCGCTGGAGTTCTTCACCGAGGGCGAGGCGGCGGCGTCATCGCAGAGCTGGGTGAAGGCGTTCAAAACGCGGGCTGGACGGTCACAGGGACCGTGCAGTACTTCAACCGCCAGGTGACCGTGAAGTCCAAAACCGCCGCGTCACTCACCTATTGCGGTGATGAGAGCAAGGGCTACAGCAAGGTCATCAAGACGGCGACGGCTCGTATCCGCTCAAGGCGACGGTCACGTGAGAGATCCGCTGGCCCGGCACGGGGGTCAACGAACCTCAAAAGCTCCCTGACGGGGAGTTCGGCGCGGGCCAGGACGTGGTGGTCGAGGAGATCCAGTCGATCAACCGGTAACCGAGGCGCGACACCACTGAGTAATCCGACCTGGCCCCCGACTCATCGCGGCTCAGGGCAGCGGAAAAGACCGTTGCTGGTGCGCAACCAGACGAAGGACCGCGCATGACGCAAGCGCTCCGTCTCATGTAAATTCGCATCTGCGTACGGTAGTTGGGGTGGAGAACGTGACGGGGGTTGCGGGATGGCGGGGAATCGGCCGGCGGATTGGCATGTCCTGGACCTGGACAAGGACCCGACGCCGGGAGATCCGGACCGGGTGCGGAACCTCGCCAAGAATCTGCACGATTTCGCCGATGACGTCTCCAAGGTCCTGCGCGACATCAAGGGGATGGCGGGCGAGGACGCGATCCTGACCTGGGCGGGCAAGACGGCGGAGTCGTTCACGGCGGAGTTCGAGGACGCGCCGGGCAAGCTGAAGAAGCTCAAGAAGAGCTACGAGATGGCCGGCGACGCGCTGTCCACGTACTGGCCGGAACTGGAGCGCGCCCAGGCCCTCGCCGACAAGGCCCTGGTCAAGGGCCGTGAAGCGCAAGGCGACCTGTCCGCCGCCCAGACGCGGTTGACGTCCGCCGACTCCTGGATGGACAAGGCGGGCAAGGAAGCCGACAAGTACAAGGACGACAAAGACTCCGGCAAGGACGTCCCCAAGCCCGACCCGGACAAGGTCAAAGCCGCCACGCGCAACGCCAACTCCGCCGAGAAGGCCCAGACCGCCGCCAAGTCGGATGTCTCCTCCGCGAAGTCCAACCTAGATGCCGCGAAGAAGATGGCCGAGGATGCCCGCAAGATGCGCGAGGACGCCGCGGGCACGGCGAAGAAGAAGCTCGAAGAGGCCTCGGACGCGGGCATCCAGAACCGCAAGTGGTGGGAGGAGGTCGGTGACTGGGTCACCGACAACTGGGACACCATCGTCGCCGTCTGCAAGGTCGTCGTCGCCGTACTCGGCATCATCGCCATGATCATCGGCGGCCCGATCCTCGGCGCCATCGTCCTCATCGCCGCCCTCGTCGTCCTCGCCGACACCCTCAACAAATACGCCAACGGGGAAGCCGGGCTCCTCGACGTTGCCTTCGCCGCCCTCGACTGCATACCCGGTATGAAGGGCCTGACCTCCCTCCGCGGCCTCGCCAAGGGCATGAAGGGCCTCAAGGGCGGACTCAAGGGTCTGAAGAGTGCACGCAGCATGCTCGGCCGGGGCAAGGACGCGTTCGGGCGCAGCGCCAAGGCGGTCTGGAAGAAGTTGACCGACCCTGTCGACCTTGCCACTGGGCAGATGTTCCTGCCGCAGAGCGACATCACCCTGCCCGGCACACTGCCACTGGTGTTCAGCCGTCGTGTCGCCTCGGACTACCGGACTGGCTGGTGGTTCGGTCCCACTTGGTCCTCCACCGTCGACCAGCGCCTTGAAATCGACGAAGAGGGAGTCGTCTTCGTCACCGAGGACGGTCTGCTCCTTGCCTACCCCCACGCCGACGGGCCCGGGACGGCCACGCTGCCGGAGGTCGGCCCCCACTGGCCCCTGGTCCGTCTGGACAACGGCAGCTATCGCATCGACGATCCCCTCACAGGCCAGAGCCGCTACTTCGGCCTCCCCGACGAGGGCCTGGCGCTGTTGGATCGCATATCCGACCGCAACGGCAACACGATCAACTTCGACTACGACGCGGAGGGCACCCCGCTCGCGATCCGCCACTCTGGCGGCTACCACCTCAAGTTCAGTGTTGAGGAGGACCGAGTCACCAGACTGTGCCTGGCAGGAGGTGCCGAGGACGGCTCGGACATCACGATCAAGGAGTACGGCTACACCGACGGCAACCTCACTCAGACCATCAACTCCTCCGGGCTCCCCCTGAAGTTCGCCTACGACGAGCGGCTGAGGGTCACATCCTGGACGGACTCCAACCACAGCCGCTACAACTACAGCTACGACGATCAGGACCGGTGTATCGCCGAGGGCGGAGAGGCCGGGCATCTCGCCCTCACCCTCGACTACGACGGGACGGACGCCGCCTGGCCCGAGTGCCAAGTCACCACCCTCACCACCGCCGAAGGGGTGTCGTCCCGCTTCGTCATCAACGAGCAGTGCCAGGTCATCGCGGAGATCGACCCGAACGGCTCGGTTACGCGGAGCGCATACGACGTCCATCACCACCTCGTGTCGTGGACCGACGCGTTCGGGTACACCACGGAGTTCACCAACAACGCGTACGGCCAGCCCATCACTGTCAGCCGCCCCGACGGCACCGAGGCGAGCACCGAGTACAACGAACTCGGCCTGCCCCTACGGGTGATGACGACAGACGGCGCCGTGTGGGAACACAACTACGACGAGCGAGGCAACCGCACCGCGCTCATCGGACCGGACGGTGTGACGACCCGGTTCACCTATGACGCTGCGGGACGACCGCTGACGGTCACTGACCCACTGGGCGCCTCCACACGAGTGCGGTGCAACGCTGCGGGCCTGCCCGTCGAGATCGTCAGTGCGCTCGGCGAGCGGGCTACTCGCTCCTACGACGCGTTCGGACGGCTCATCAAGGTCACCGACCCGGTCGGTGCGACTACACGAATTTGGTGGACCGTTGAGGGCAGGATCGCTCGGCTGCTCAGGGCGGACGGGGCCGAGGAGACGTGGGAGTACGACGGCGAGGGCAACTGCGTCCAGCACACGAACGCGGCCGGCGCCTCCACCATGTACGAGTACACCCATTTCGACCTGGTCCGCGCGCGCACGGGCCCGGACGGCGCCCGCCACGAGTTCGGCCACGACGCCTCACTGAGGCTCACACACGTCACCAACCCCCACGGCCTGAGCTGGAATTACGCGTACGACGCCGCAGGACACCTGGTGGCCGAGTCCGACTTCGACGGTCGGCACACCTGCTATACGCGCGATGCCGTGGGGCGCCTCCTGGAGCGCACGAACCCGCAGGGACAGACAGTCCACTTCACCTATGACGCCGTAGGGCGGCCCGTCACCAAGGAAGTCGACGGGCGGCAGACGACGTTCACGTACGACCGCGCGGGCCGACTGGTGCGCGCCACTGGTCCGGACGCCACCCTGACTTGGGAGCGCGACCCGCGCGGCCGGGTGCTCACCGAACGGACGGACGGGCGAAGTCTGACCTGCACCTACGACGCCATGGGCCGACGCGTGCAGCGCACCACCCCGACGGGCGCCCTGGCCCGCCACGCCTACGACGCGGTGGGGCGGGCGATCCACCTGGACACTTCGGGGCACGCGCTGTCCTTCGTCTACGACGCGGGCGGCCAAGAGATCGAGCGGTTCGTGGGCAGCTCCCTCGCGCTCACGCAGACCTGGGACGCGGCAGGGCGCCCGATCGAGCAGACGACGACGGCCGGGGGCGAGGCTGTCCAGCGCCGGGCCTACGACTACCGTCCCGACAGCTTCGTCTCCAGAATCGACGACCCGCTGCTCGGCGAGATCACCATGGGGCTCGACCCGACAGGACGGATCACCGGGGTCAGCGGGCACGACTGGACTGAACGCTACGCCTACGACGAGGCCGGGCAACTGACGGCCGCCGAGTGGCCCGAGCGGCATCCGGGACAGGAGGCACGGGGGGACCGGGAGTTCAACGGAATCCAGCTGGCTCGCGCGGGGGCCGTGCACTACGAGTACGACGCGGCGGGCCGTGTCGTCGTACGGCGGAAGACGCGGCTCTCCCGGAAACCAGACATCTGGCGGTACGCCTGGGACGGCGAGGACCGACTGACGTGCGTGACTACGCCGGACGGGACCGTCTGGCGATATCTGTACGATCCGCTGGGACGGCGGACCGCCAAGCTGCGCATGGCGGCCGACGGTGCCACGGTAATGGAGCGGACCGACTTCACCTGGGACGGTCCTCTACTCGCCGAACAGACCACCAGGTCCCCGGACTTGCCCCATGCCGTGACGCTCACCTGGGATTACGACGGCCTGCGCGCTATCACGCAGACGGAGCGCCTCGTCGATGAGGCCACCCAGGAGAACATCGATTCCCGGTTCTTCGCCATCGTCACGGACCTCGTCGGCACGCCCACCGAACTCATCGGGGAAGACGGTGACGTCGCCTGGCGTTCCCGGCGCACCGTCTGGGGCCTGACCACCTGGCCCACGCGCAGCGCCGCGTACACGCCCCTGCGCTTCCCCGGCCAGTACCACGACCCGGAAACGGGGCTGCACTACAACTTTCAGCGTCACTACGACCCAGAGTCGGCCCGCTACACGACGCTCGACCCGCTGGGCCTGGACCCGGCACCCGATCCCTACGGGTACGTCATCAACCCCTTCCGGCAGATCGACCCCTACGGACTCTCCGGCTACGACACCGTTACCCTCTACCACGGCTCACAGAACTGGCACGGCGATGCCTTCTCGCTGCCGACGGCGGTCCGGGACGTGCGGCAATACACACCAGACGCGGGTGTCTATCTGACGGACGATTTCATGCGGGCGGCCAACCAGTACGCTGGGCCCGGCGGCCACATCGTGCGTACGGAAGTCCCCCGGGCTGACGCCCAGCGTTGGCTGCGCCAGCACGAAGGGCCTGCCGGTAACCAGCCGGAGTACTTCGTGAACACGGCTGATGACGTCGACATTCTGAACGCCGGGTCACCACGAGTGCTGCCGTTCAACGAGGCATTCATGCAGAACGTAGCCGGGAACTTCTAGGAGATATGGACTATTTGAGCATGCCGGAATGGAACACCCCGGAAGATGTCCTTGGTCGGGCAGCCTTCGCACCGCTCGGCGGGATCGTGGAGATCGGCGCGGTCGCCGCGACGGGGGCGTGGTCGCTGCAGGACGCGTCCGTGAGCGCCTTCGGGTCAGCGCGGCAGAACGACGTGGTGCGGCTTCTCGCGGTGGTCCAAGAGGTCGGCGACTTCGAGGAAGCGACCATGGAGATCTTCGACGGTCTCGGCTACCTGCGCGAGCACCCTGTGGGCGCCCCGTCCATGCTGATGTGGTCCTCCGTCTACGAGGAAGTATCTCCCAGGCTCGAAGAGCCCGACGCGGTGCGGCGAATGAGCCGCATGGGCGCGGATCTGCAGCTGACGCGATTCCTCCAGGCCCTCGTCAACGCCGCGATCGCCCGGGGGCCCGGCGTCACGCGAGGGGCTCCACTGATCGCCGAAGCCTTGCGGATCGCCGTCGGACTGGCCGGTGGGGCGATGGATGAGGACCCCGACTCCGCGCGCGGCGCCAGTGCCGTCTTCCGGATGTGGCGCGTCACCTTCCTCGCCGATCTGCTGCTCCCCAGTTCGCCTGCGCGGCCCGACGCCCGGGTGCTCTTCCGGGAGTACGGGCACGCGCTGGAGCAGTTGCTGGGTGCGCCCAGCACCCCGTAGCTTCGTACCAATCCGCAACCTCGTATGAACGCACCGTAGTCGCCAGCCCCTCGCACCCATACCGTGTGCCCGTGCAACCGAGCCAGCAGCCGCACCAGCCGACGCCCCCGTTCAACTTCCCCGCCGCCCGGCGCCTCCGTGAGGCTCTGGGGATGGCTCATGGGCATGTCGCCTACGGGATGCGGGCGAGTTACGGGCTCACCTACATCACCCCGGAGACCATCGCCGCCTGGGAGCGCGGGCTCGCCGCGCCCACCTCCGCCGAGCTCACCGCCCTCGCGGGGACGTTGTGGTGCTCGCCTGGGGAGCTCATGGGCGCCGCCACCACCCTGCGCGAGCACCGGCTCGCGCGCGGGCTCGCCCCCGAGGACGTGGCGCGGGGGGCCGGCGTCGAGATCCAGGCCTATCTGCACATGGAGGAGACCAACACCTGGCGCGGCAACGAGCGGCAGTCCGCCGCCCTCGCCGAGGTGCTGCAACTCCCGCTGCCCGACTTCATCAACGTCACCGGGCGCGCCGACGACCTCGCCGATCTGCTGCGCCGCGCCGTCACCACCCGCTGGCAGGGGTACGTGCGGCCCGTCAGCAAGATGCTGCCCGTACGGAAGCGGCATCTCGAAGACGTCCTTCAGCAGCTGCACGCCGACTACCAGTCCCGCATGGTCCGGACGCTCAGCTGGGGCGGCGGCGCCGGAGCCGATGCCTCGGGGAGCGCCGGGCAGGACTACCTGGACAAGATTCTTGAGCACTTCTGGGCGCAGGTGCGGGGGACGGGGGCAGGGGGGTGACTCCCCCTGCCAGGGGACCAGCCCCTAGAACACCGACTCCGCCTCGTCCATCCGGTCCTTCGGCACCGTCTTCAGCTCGGTGACCGCCTCCGCGAGCGGCACCATCGTGATGTCCGTGCCCCGCAGCGCCGTCATGCGGCCGAAGTCCTCGCGGTGCGCCGCCTCCACCGCGTGCCAGCCGAAGCGGGTGGCGAGGACGCGGTCGTACGCCGTCGGGGTGCCGCCGCGCTGCACGTGGCCCAGGATGACCGGCTTGGCCTCCTTGCCGAGGCGGCTCTCCAGCTCGTACGCGAGCGCCGTACCGATGCCCTGGAAGCGCTCGTGGCCGAACTGGTCGATCGCGCCCTTGCCGTAGTTCATGGTGCCCTCGGCCGGGTGCGCGCCCTCGGCGACGCAGATCACCGCGAACTTCTTGCCGCGGGAGAAGCGCTCCTCGACCAGTTTGACCAGGTCAGCGGGGTCGAAGGCACGCTCGGGGAGGCAGATGCCGTGGGCGCCGCCCGCCATGCCGGACTCCAGGGCGATCCAGCCCGCGTGCCGGCCCATGACCTCGACGACCATCACACGCTGGTGGGACTCGGCTGTCGTCTTGAGGCGGTCCATCGCCTCCGTCGCCACACCCACCGCCGTGTCGAAGCCGAAGGTGCGGTCGGTCGAGGAGATGTCGTTGTCGATCGTCTTCGGGACCCCTACCACCGACAGGCCCGCGTCCGACAGCATCTTCGCGGCCGTGAGCGTGCCCTCGCCGCCGATGGGGATCAGGACGTCGAAGCCGATCTCCTTGGCGAGCGCGGGCGCATCCTCGCACGCCGCGCGGAAGCGGTCGCGCTCCAGGCGCGACGAGCCGAGAATCGTTCCGCCACGGGCCAGGATGCCGCTGACCTCGTTGAGACCGAGGGAGCGGTAGCGGCCGTCGAGCAGGCCCGCGTAACCGTCCTCGAAGCCGATGACCTCGTCGCCGTAGTGCGTGACGGCTCGGTGCACGACCGACCGGATCACTGCGTTGAGGCCGGGGCAATCGCCGCCTGCGGTGAGAATTCCGATGCGCATCGTGCTGTGTCTCCTGCTCGCTGTTGATGCTTGTGAGCCGGTCCGATTGTTCCATGACCGCGCAGGGGCCGCTGCTCCCACAGTAAGCACTCCCGGCGCACGGCTGCTCCGCCCGATCCTGGGGAGAAGGCCCTTGGGCCCGCTCCACGAGGCCTTTCGTCCGGCGGGCGACGTAGCCAGCCACAGAGGTATTGTCAAGAGGGCACGGCAACCATATCGGGTCATTTGTCCGTCCCTGAGTGACCTCGCCCGGCCTCGCCCGGTCTCACCGGGCACGCAGGGACACCGCAGCGAAGAAGGGGAGAGCACGCGTGACGCGCAGCGTGTACGTGACCGGGATCGACCGGGGCGACGGCCGCCAGGTCATCGAGCTGGGAGTCATGGAACTCCTGACCCGTCAGGTCGACCGGGTGGGGGTCTTCCGTCCGCTGGTCCACGACGGGCCGGACCGCCTTTTCGACCTTCTTCGGGCCCGATACCGGCTCGCGCAGGACGCCGCGTCCGGATACGGCATGGACTACCACGAAGCCTCCGCCATCCAGGCCGAGCAGGGCACCGACGAGCTGGTCTCCCAGCTCGTCGACCGCTTTCACCGGGTGGCGCGGGACTACGAGATCGTCCTCGTACTCGGCACGGACTTCGCCGACACCCAGCTCCCGGACGAGCTGTCCCTCAACGCCCGCCTCGCCAACGAGTTCGGCGCCTCCGTGATAGCCGTCGTCGGCGGCAAGAACCAGACCGCCGAATCCGTCCGCTCCGAGACGCGCAACGCCTACCGTGCGTACGAGAGCCTCGGCTGCGACGTCCTCGCGATGGTCACCAACCGGGTGGCGCCCGCCGACCGCGACGAGATCCACGACAGCCTCGCGGCCGGCCTCCCCGTGCCCAGCTACGTCCTCCCGGACGAGCCCGCCCTCGCCGCACCCACCGTCGCCCAGATCACCCACGCGCTCGGCGGCCGCGTCGTACTCGGCGACGACGCGGGCCTGGCCCGTGACGCGCTCGACTTCGTCTTCGGCGGCGCGATGCTGCCGAACTTCCTGAACGCCCTGACCCCCGGCTGCCTCGTAGTCACCCCCGGCGACCGCGCCGACCTCGTCGTGGGCTCGCTCGCCGCACACAGCGCCGGTACGCCGCCCATCGCGGGCGTCCTGCTCACCCTCAACGAACAGCCCGGCGAGGCGATACTGAAGCTCGCCGACCGCCTCGCGCCCGGCACCCCCGTCATCGCGGTCACCGGTGGCTCCTTCCCCACCGCAGGCGAACTCTTCGCCCTGGAAGGGAAGTTGAACGCCGCCACGCCCCGCAAGGCGGAGACGGCCCTCGGCCTCTTCGAGCGGTACGTCGACACGGCGGGCCTGCTCAGCCGCGTCCAGGCCCCCAGCAGCGACCGCGTCACGCCGATGATGTTCGAGCACAAGCTCCTGGAGCAGGCACGCTCCGACAAGCGCCGCGTCGTCCTGCCCGAAGGCACCGAGGAGCGCGTCCTGCGCGCCGCCGACGTACTGCTTCGCCGCGGCGTCTGCGACCTGACGCTGCTCGGGCCTGTCGAACAGATCCGCAAGAAGGCCGCTGACCTCGGCGTCGACCTCGCGGGGTCGCAGCTCATCGACCCGCAGACCTCCGAGCTGCGGGACGCGTTCGCCGCCAAGTACGCCGAGCTGCGCGCCCACAAGGGTGTCACCGTCGAGCTCGCGTACGACGTCGTCGCCGACGTGAACTACTTCGGCACCCTGATGGTGCAGGAAGGGTTCGCCGACGGCATGGTCTCGGGTTCTGTTCACTCCACCGCCGCCACCATCCGGCCCGCCTTCGAGATCATCAAGACGAAGCCGGACGCTTCGATCGTGTCGTCCGTCTTCTTCATGTGCCTCGCCGACAAGGTGCTCGTGTACGGCGACTGCGCGGTGAACCCGGACCCGAATGCCGAGCAGCTCGCCGACATCGCCGTCCAGGCGGCCGCCACCGCCGAGCAGTTCGGCGTGGAACCGCGGATCGCGATGCTGTCGTACTCGACGGGCACGTCGGGTACGGGCGCCGACGTCGACAAGGTGCGCGAGGCGACCGAGCTGGTGCGGGAGAGCCGCGGCGACCTGAAGATCGAGGGTCCGATCCAGTACGACGCCGCCGTGGAGCCCTCGGTCGCGGCGACGAAGCTGCCGGACTCGGAGGTCGCGGGCCAGGCGAGCGTGCTGATCTTCCCGGACCTGAACACCGGCAACAACACCTACAAGGCGGTCCAGCGCTCGGCGGGCGCGATCGCTGTGGGGCCGGTGCTGCAGGGGCTGCGCAAGCCGGTGAACGACCTGTCGCGGGGTGCGCTCGTGCAGGACATCGTGAATACCGTTGTGATCACGGCGATCCAGGCCCAGGGTTCCGCCGGCGTATAGCGATCGGCGTTCAAGCGCTGACAGACAACAGATGACAGATACCCAACTCCGTTAAACGTCTACAGAAAGCACCTCCCCCGTGACCGCCACCCGCGTCCTCGTCCTCAACTCCGGCTCCTCGTCGGTGAAGTACCAGCTGCTCGACATGCGGGACAGCTCCCGCCTCGCGGTCGGCCTGGTCGAGCGCATCGGCGAGGAGACCTCGCGGCTCAAGCACACCCCGCTGACCGGCGGCGGCGAGGAGCGCGAGCTCAACGAACCGATCGCCGACCACGAGGCCGCCCTGAAGGCGGTTTCCGCCGAGCTGACCGCCGACGGGCTCGGCCTCGATTCTCCCGATCTTGCCGCGATCGGCCACCGCGTGGTGCACGGCGGCCTGAAGTTCACCGCGCCGACGGTCGTCACGGACGAGGTGCTCGCGGAGATCCAGCGGCTCGTCCCGGTGGCGCCGCTGCACAATCCTGCCAACATCACCGGTATCCGCACGGCCCAGGCGCTGCGCCCGGATCTTCCGCAGGTCGCCGTCTTCGACACGGCGTTCCACACGACGATGCCTGAGTCGGCGGCGCGTTACGCGATCGACGTGGCCACCGCCGATGAGCACCGCGTGCGGCGTTACGGCTTCCACGGGACGTCGCACGCGTACGTGTCGCGCGAGACCGCCAAGCTGCTCGGCAAGGCCCCGGAGGACGTGAACGTCATCGTGCTGCACCTGGGCAACGGCGCGTCGGCGAGTGCTGTGCGGGGTGGCAGGTGCGTGGAGACTTCGATGGGGCTCACGCCGCTTGAGGGGCTCGTGATGGGTACTCGTTCCGGTGACGTGGACCCGGCGGTCGTCTTCCACCTGGCACGCGTCGGCGGGATGTCGGTCGATGAGGTCGACACCCTGCTCAACAAGAAGAGCGGTCTGGTCGGTCTCTGCGGCGACAACGACATGCGGGAGATCCGGCGTCGTGTCGATGAGGGTGATGAGGCGGCCTCGCTCGCGTTCGACATCTACATCCACCGTCTGAAGAAGTACATCGGTGCCTACTACGCGGTGCTCGGCCGGGTGGATGCCGTGGCGTTCACGGCGGGGGTCGGTGAGAACGCGGCGCCGGTGCGGGAGGCTGCCGTCGCGGGTCTGGAGGAGTTGGGGCTCGCGGTCGACGGGGAGCTCAACGCTGTACGTTCCGACGAGGCCCGGCTGATCTCACCGGAGTACGCGCGGGTCGCGGTCGCCGTCGTCCCGACCGACGAGGAGCTGGAGATCGCGCAGCAGACCTACGCACTGGTCGCGAGGTTCGGTGACCCGTCGTGACCGCAACGCCTGAGCGCACTTCCGCCCATTTGTAGATTCCACCAGACGGAATATTCCGTAGCGAAACAAACCGATAGGATCGCCCCCATGCGCCGTTCCAAAATCGTCTGCACGCTGGGCCCCGCCGTCGACTCCGAAGAGCAGCTCGTCTCGCTGATCGAGGCCGGCATGAATGTGGCCCGCTTCAACTTCAGCCACGGCACGCACGCCGAGCACCAGGGGCGGTACGACCGCGTCCGTGCGGCTGCCGACAAGACCGGCCGTGCCGTCGGCGTCCTCGCCGACCTGCAGGGTCCGAAGATCCGTCTGGAGACCTTCGCCGAGGGCCCCGTCGAGCTGGTGCGCGGTGACGAGTTCACCATCACCACCGAGGACGTCCCCGGCGACAAGTCCATCTGTGGCACCACCTACAAGGGTCTGCCCGGTGACGTCTCCAAGGGTGACCAGGTCCTGATCAACGACGGCAACGTCGAGCTGCGCGTCGTCGAGGTGAGCGGCCCGCAGGTGAAGACGATCGTCGTCGAGGGCGGTGTCATCTCCGACCACAAGGGCATCAACCTGCCCGGCGCGGCCGTGAACGTTCCCGCGCTCTCCGAGAAGGACGTCGAGGACCTGCGCTTCGCCCTGAAGATGGGCTGCGACATGGTCGCCCTGTCCTTCGTGCGCGACGCGGGCGACGTCAAGGACGTCCACAAGGTGATGGACGAGGAGGGCCGCCGGGTCCCCGTCATCGCCAAGGTGGAGAAGCCGCAGGCCGTCGCCAACATGGAGGGCGTCGTCGCGGCCTTCGACGCCGTCATGGTCGCCCGTGGTGACCTGGCCGTCGAGTATCCGCTCGAGAAGGTCCCGATGGTGCAGAAGCGCCTCGTGGAGATGTGCCGCCGCAACGCCAAGCCGGTGATCGTCGCGACCCAGATGATGGAGTCGATGATCACCAACTCGCGCCCCACGCGCGCCGAGGCGTCCGACGTCGCCAACGCGATCCTGGACGGCGCGGACGCCGTCATGCTGTCCGCCGAGTCGTCCGTGGGCGCCTACCCGATCGAGACCGTGAAGACGATGTCGAAGATCGTCGTGGCGGCCGAGGAGGAGCTGCTCGCCAAGGGTCTGCAGCCGCTCGTGCCCGGCAAGAAGCCGCGTACGCAGGGCGGTTCGGTGGCCCGTGCCGCGTGCGAGATCGCGGACTTCCTCGGCGGCGAGGCGCTGATCGCCTTCACGCAGTCCGGTGACACGGCCCGCCGTCTGTCCCGCTACCGCGCGGCCCAGCCGATCCTGGCCTTCACCACCGACGAGGCCACCCGCAACCAGCTCTCCCTGAGCTGGGGCGTCGACTCGTACGTCGTGCCGCACGTGGACAACACCGACGCGATGGTGGAGCTCGTCGACGCCGAGCTGGTCAAGCTGAACCGCTTCAACGACGGTGACACGGTGATCATCACGGCTGGTTCGCCTCCCGGCGTCCCCGGCACCACCAACATGGTGCGGGTGCACCACCTGGGCGGCTGACACACCCTGATACGACACTGAGGGCGCCCCCTGACGCAGGGGGCGCCCTCAGCGCTTCGCGGCTCCCGGTGAAGATCAGTCGGTGATCGTCTGGCTCAGACCGGGGACGTGCAGGTTGCCGCCGAACTGGCCCGCCTGCTGCACCTTCACGTCCGTGAAGTAGATCAGCGGGATGTTCAGGGGCGGCGGGTGCTCGGGGTCGAACGTGATGGGGATGAGCCCGAAGAGCTTGCCGGAGATCGACTCGGTGTACATGGTCGTCTCGCCGCCGCGGATCGTGGAGGTGGAGCCCTTCTCGGCCTGGACGTGGTACTTCTTCCCGGCCGGGCCCTCGACGATCTGGTGCAGGTCGCCGATGTCCGTGTTCTGGACGACGTACTTGAGGGCCTGCTTGGTCTTGCCGCCCGGCATCGTCAGGTTCACGACGCCCTGGTAGTCCGCGCCCTTGAGGGTGAGCGAGCTGGCTTCCAGGTGCCACGGCTGGTTCGGGATCGGCGCGGGCGTCTGCTCGGCCTTTCCGTCGACCTTCTTCTCGACCACGCACGGGAACGGCTTCTTGCCGTTCTCGTCCGGCGCCATCGGGTCCGCGGACTCCTCGGCCTTCGCCTTGTCGGCAGCCTCTTCGGCGGCCTTCTCGGCGTCCTCCTTGGCCTTGTCGACCGTGTCCCCGGCCTTGCCCGCACCGTCCTCGACGCCGTCCTTGACGCCGTCGAGGGTGTCCTCGACGGGCTTGGTGACGTCGTCGACGGTGTCCTTCGCCGTGTCCTTCGCCTCTTCCTCGGAGGACTTGCTCTCCTCGGAGGCCGACGGGGTCGGCGTGGGGCTCGCGGATTCCTTCTCGTCGGGCGTGAAGAGGTCCTTGAGCGCGGGACCGACACCCAGCGGGTCCAGCGGGTTCTTGGTCTCGGAGGGTTCCGGAGCGGGCTCGTCGGCCTTGTCCTCCGAAGGGGACGGGGTCGGCTCGGCCTTGTCGGAGCTGCCGGAGCCGTCTGAGCTTTCGGAGTCCGGGCCCGCCTCGTCACCGGCGGAGGGCGAAGGCGTCGGCTCGGCGGCCTCGTCCTTCTTGGCCGCGTCCTTCTCGGCCTTCTCCTTCTCCGCAGCCTCCTTCTCCGCCTTCTCCTCGGCGGCCTTGTCGGCTTCCTTCTCGGCGTCCTCGGTGGCCTTGGTGGCCTCGGATGCATCGTCCGGCGCCGTGACGCACGGGCCGTCCTGGAAGGGGTTCTTCGGCAGCGGCTTGGCCTGCGCGAGCTGGGGGGTCAGTCCCATGCCCATGAGGACCGCGGTCGGCATGGCCGCGATGGCTATCGCCTTGCCCGCCGGAACGTGCAGGCGGGTGAGGAGCGGCTTTCTGGGTGCCGCGTGGCGCGGCCCGGATCTCGCGCGGGGCTCCCCCGCGGAGTCCTCATGGTGCACCTCGTCAGCCGGCACGGTGCCTCCCGTTCGTCCCGTTGTCCGGGCTCGTTCCTGACAGATCGTCCGTAGTGCCGCTCACCCCGTTCGCGGCCCCCGCGGCCGCGGGCTCCGGCGCCCCGTCGTCGGAGCCTTCGGTCCGCGCCTTGGCGGGTTCCTTCACCGGCTTGGCCGCCGCCCAGGAGATGCCGAGGGCACCGCCGATCAGAGCGAGCAGGAAGCCGATGACGAAGCCGCCGAAGTTGGAGACCACCAGAGAGACCAGGGCGAGCAGAATCGCCGCGACACCCGCGAAGATCCGGGAGTGCGGCTGGAACCACATGGTCAGGCCGAGCACGACAAGCAGGACGCCGATGATCAGCGAACCGGCACCGGCGGTCGTCGCCATCCGGATCGTCATCGTGCCGAGCGTGAGGTTCGCGTACGGGAAGTACATGATCGGGATGCCGCCGAGCAACGTCAGCAGACCACCCCAGAACGGGCGCTGACCGCGCCACCCTCGGAACGATCGGCGCATCCGGCCGAGCTTGTCGCCCAGCCCCACTTGCGCTTCGGCGCTCATGTCGTACAGCTCCTCGGGGAATGGCGTTGGTTCTGTGTCCTGCGGATTCGGGCACGGGGACGGCTGTCGATATCCGTCGCGCCCCCGCGCCCGGCCGTTCTTCGCTACAAGTACCGCTGTCAAGGCATCAGTTGCCTCAGTAGCACTCGTGCTTGCCCTTCTTGACCGACATGCCCAGACCGGAGAGCTTGAAGGTGCCGGCGGTGGTCGCCCACGCGCGCTGCTTGACGTCGGTGAAGCGCACCTTGTCAGCCTGCTGCGCGAACGAGTCGGGGGCGTACTTGTCGCCCTTCGACGGACCCGGGCCCTTGGTGGTCTGGTCGACCGAGACGCCGATGTCGACGTTGGTGAACGTCGCGTCGGCCTTCAGGTCGTCGGCGTCGATGTAGAGCTTCTTCGCCTCGACCCTGGGGCCGCCCTTGGCGCCGGCCTTGAGGGTCATCGACACATCGCCGAAGACGGGGACCGGAACGACGACGGACTGACACAGGTTGGTGATCTTGGCCGAGTCGAGGCCGACGACGGCGACCGGGTGGGTACCCGACTTGCCGCTGTCGAGCGCCCCGTACTGGACGAAACCCGTACCGTCGAGCTGGTCGGCAGTCACCTTGAACTGCTGACCGGACACACTGAACGATGCCGCGAGTGCACCCTGCGAGAGGGCCACGCCTATCGCGGCAGTCGCCGCGACGCTCGGCACCATGACTACGGCGAACCGCTTCCATCTGGTTCCGCCACGAGCCACGGACTCCATGACTTTCCTCCTTCTCGGACGTACATCTCCGGCCCTGACTGCCCCGTTCGGGCGGCTCAGCCGGGCAGGGATGGGAGAAGCGCTACGTCCTCGGGAGATCACCCCCGAGCGACAACCACTGGTCGCACGCGACACGCACAACCTGCCGGACAGGCCCTGCCGGATGGCAGAGACCCCCCTGTCCAAGACCGGTGACGGGGTGTCTCCGGCCTGCTCGGTGGGGACCCAGAAAGCCCGCTCCCGACTGGCTTTCGGGCTGCGGGTTATTGGACCGAGCGTCGCCGATCGTGGTGCATTCTCGGCCCCCGCACAAGGGGGTTCGTTACTGGCTAGTAACGGCGCGATAACCGAACCACGACCGCCCGGTATCGGTCGGCCACGGACGGTGCACCCATGGGGAGGAGCAGATCGGGAGGTTCAAGTGCACAACAGGACAGAAGGCTGGCCTGGGCTTACTCCCAGTAACAGTGGCCGCGTTTACCAAGTTTTGGTAAAGCGCGGCCACTGTGACGCCGTGACGGCGAATTTTCACTCGGGCATCACAAGCCCCAGCGTTTAGGGACTGGTCAGCGAACGGCCCGCAGGACGGATCAGACAGGACGGATCAGAAGAGCACCCGCGCGAGCTGCGTACGCGCCACGGTCACCCGCGGGTCGTCCGAGCCGACCACCTCGAGGAGTTCGAGCAGCCGCACGCGCGCGGCGTCCCGGTCCTCGCCCGCCGTGCGCCGGACCGCGTCGATGAGCCGCCCGAAGGCGTCCTCCACGTGACCGCCCACCAGATCCAGGTCGGCGGCGGCGATCTGCGCGGCCACGTCCGCGGGACGGTCGGCGGCGTCCTTGCGGACCTGCTGCGGGTCAAGACCCTGGACGCGCTGCAGCAGTTCGGCCTGGGCCAGGCCGAGCTTGGCCTCCGTGTTGCCCGGGTCGTCGCTCAGTACGTTGCGGTACGCCTGGACCGCGCCGCCCAAGTCGCCCGCGTCCAGCGCCTGGACGGCGGCTTCGAGCAGGGCGTCGTAAGGACCGGCGGGCACCTCGGCGACGGGCGCCTCCTGCTGGTCACCCCCGGCGTCCGGGTCGACGGCGATGCCGGTGAGCCCGAAGCGCTCCTCGCCGACCTGGATCAGCTGGTCCAGGGTCTGGCGGATCTGCTCCACCGGGGCCGCGCCCTGGAAGAGCGGCAGGGCCTGCCCGGCCACCACCGCGAAGACCGCCGGGATCCCCTGGACCCCGAACTGCTGCATCAGCATCTGATTGGCGTCCACGTCGATCTTGGCGAGGACGAAACGGCCGTTGTACTCCCGCGCGAGGCCTTCGAGCAGCGGGCTCAGCTGCTTGCAGGGCTCGCACCACTCGGCCCAGAAGTCGATGACGACGGGCACTTCGGTGGAGCGTTGCAGGACGTCGCGCTCAAAACCGGCCTCGTCGACGTCAATGACGAGACTCGACGGGGAGACGCCGGGGGCAGTGCCCCCGCCCTGCCGGGCCGCTTCGGCGCGCGCCTGCTCCGCCTTCGCCTTGGCCTCCTGGGCCGCCTTCACGGCGGCGAGGTCGACGACTCCGCTCATGGACATGTTCCGTGGCTGCATGAGTACATCCTCCCCCAAGCCGTGCGGGAACCGCGCCCGTCCGAGGCCCCCCGCCGGATTGCGGGGCCGCGGACGGTCGTGGTGCCAAGGTCCCGAGGAGGACCGATGGTTGTCGGCGCGGGGTCCCCACCCCGTGCCGGCGCTTGCCGCTGTGGTTGTCGCATTGGTTGTCGCTGTGGTTGTCGCTCTCGCAGCGATCGAGCGTGGGCGCCGAGGAGGAATTGCCGTTCGTCCCGCCCACATCTCTTTCGCTACGAGTCGTAGCGTAACTGTCGGGCGCCGACGTGTGGGCGGCGGGCCTGCGCGAACTTCGGTGATCTGCCTCACTCGCCACTGTTCCCGGCCCATTCCGTACTGGCCGGTATGGTCGCGGGATGGAGAGCCGCATCCCCTCACCCGCACGCACCGGTGGCCGCCCCCGCAACGCGGCGGCGGACACCGCGATCCTGGAGTCGACGCGTCAGGCCCTGGTCGAACTGGGCTGGTCCAAGCTGACCCTGGGCGACGTCGCGACGCGTGCGGGTGTGGCCAAGACGACCCTCTACCGGCGCTGGGCGGGCAAGAGCGAGCTGGTCGTGGACGCGGTGGCGGAGCTGTTCGACGAGCTGGAGCTGCCGGACCGCGGCAGCCTGGCGGCGGACATCGAAGGTGTGGTGCTCCAGTTCGCGGCGCTGCTCGGCCGTCCCGAGACGAAGACCGCGCTGATGGCGGTGGTGGCCGAGTCGACGTCGGACGAGCCGCTGCGGGAGCGGATCCGTACGTCGATCGTGGACCGCCAGAAGCGGCTGGTCCTCGCGGGGCGCAAGCGGGCGCAGGAGCGGGGGGAGCTCCCCGCGGAACCCGACCCCGCCGCGGCCGGTCGTACCGCGGACCTCATCTTCGACGTGATCGCCGGGGCGGTGGTGCACCGGGCCCTGGTGAGCGCGGAACCGGTGGACCAGGACTGGGCCCGCCGCTTCACGCTGCTGCTGCTGGGCGGTCTCGCCGCGGCGGCAACTGGCCCCGGGGCCTCCACCAGCCCCTGACGGACCGCTCGCCGCTGCGGCTGGGCCCTGCGGCTGCGGCGAACCCAGAGCCGCCGCTTCGCGGCGGACTCCCCCTCCCACCCACCCGTTCACCCCGCGGCCCACCCGTTCACCGCCGGGTAATCGGGTGGGTGGGCGGGAAAGACCGCCGCGAAGCGGCGAACTGAAACCCACAGCGAACAGGCGTGGGGGTGGGAGACATCCGCCGCGGAGCCGCGAGCCCGGAGCAATGCGCAGGCCGCCCCAGGCGCGACGCCTCAGACCTGGTAGCGCTCCGCCGCGAAGAGGTGGAGATTCTCCGACACCCAGGACGACGTCCGCTTCAGACCCTCCGTCAAGGAGACCGACGGAGTCCACCCCGCCCACTCCCTCGCCCGGGAGTTGTCCGAGAGCAGCCGCAGGACCTCGCTACCCGAAGGGCGGAGACGGGACGGGTCGACGACCACCTTCGCCTCGCGCCCGGACGCCTCGATCAACGCCTCCGCCAGATCACCGATCGAAATCTCCTGGCCCACCCCGAGGTTCACCGCATGGCCGACAGCTGCCTCGCACGCCGCCAGGGCCAAGAAGCCCCGAGCCGTATCCGTCACGTACGTGAAGTCCCGCGTGGGTGTGAGCGAGCCCAGCTTGATCTCCCGTGCGCCGGAGTGCAGTTGGGCAAGGATCGTGGGGATCACCGCACGGGCCGACTGCCGTGGGCCATAGGTGTTGAAGGGGCGGACCACCGTCACCGGCAGCTCGAAGGCGTGCCAGTGGGAGAGCGCCATCATGTCGGCGCCGATCTTCGAGGCGGAGTACGGGGATTGGGGCTGGAGGGGGTGGTCCTCGCTGATGGGTGCCGTCAGCGCCGTCCCGTACACCTCGCTCGTCGAGGTGTGGACCAGCCGCCGCACCTCGTGGCGCCTGCACGCCTCCGCCACGTTCTCCGTGCCGACGACGTTCGTCTGGACGTACGCCCCCGGGGAGTCGTACGAGTACGGGATACCGATCAGCGCGGCCAGATGGAAGACCGTGTCGCAGCCCGCGACCGCGTCCATCACGCGCCCCGCGTCCCGGACGTCCCCCGCGAGCATCTCGACCCGCGGGTCCCCGAGCAGATGCGCGAGGTGGCCCTTCTCCGCGTACGGCTTGTAGTGCACGAAGGCGCGGACCTTCGCGCCCTGTTCGAGGAGCAGGTCGACGAGCGTCGAGCCGATGAAGCCCTCCGCCCCGGTGACGAGGACCGTGCGGCCGGCCCAGCTGAAGGGGGCTTCGAAGGTGCCGTTGGTGCTGTTGGTGCCGTTGCTGCTGTTCATGCGTACTCCAAGTGCGGGGTGTGGTGGTGGGTGAGGTGGATGACCCGCTCGGCAAGCAGGTCGGCCGCCCGCGCGTGCGGGCCCGGATCGGCGGCCCCGCTCATCGCGGCGAGCCGCGCCGGATCGGCGAGGAGCGGCCCGACGAGCTCCGCGAGCCGCGCCGCCGTCGTCTCGCCGTCGGGAAGGAGCAGACCCGCGCCGGCGTCGGAGAGGACCCGCGCGTTGTGCGTCTGGTGGTCGCCGGGCGCGTGCGGGTAGGGCACGAGGACCGCGGGGACCCCGGTGGCGGCGAGCTCCGCGACGGTCGCCGAACCGGCGCGGCAGACCACCAGATCGGCGGCCGCGTACGCGAGGTCCATCCGGTCGAGGTAGGGAACGGCGCGGGCGGTCGCCTCCACGCCCGCCTCCGTGAGGCGCCGCCGTGTCTCGTCGAGCGCGGCGGGTCCCGTCTTGATCAGGAGTTGTACGTCGGCGCGGTGCCGCCAGCGCGCCGCGAGCCCCACGGCCGCCTCGGTCAGCCTGGCGGCGCCGAGGCTGCCGCCGTTGAAGAGCAGCAGCCGGGCCGCGTCAGGAACCCCGTACTCCCGGCGGGCCTCGGCCCGCAGCGCCGCCCGGTCGAGCGCGGCGAGCGGCGCCGCGATGGGCATCCCGGTGGTGTACGCGCGCGCGCCGCCCGGCAGATGCTCCCGGCTGCGGTCGAAGGCGACGGCGATGTTCGGGGTGAGGCGGGCCGCGAAGCGGTTGGCGCGGCCGGGCACGGCGTTGGACTCGTGGATCAGGCTGGGCAGGCCCGCCATCCGTGCGCCGACGATGACGGGGGCGCTGGGGTAGCCGCCCATCCCGACCGCGACCTGCGCGCCCTGGGCCCGCAGGATCGCCCGGCACTGGGCGCCGGACTTCACCAGGGCGGCGGGCAGCAGGAACCGCTTGGCGCCGAGCGAGGGGTCGAAGGGGATCATGTCGACGGTGTGGAGGCGGTACCCGGCCTCCGGTATCAGCCGGGTCTCAAGGCCCCGTTCCGTGCCGACGAAGGAGACGACCGCGCCCGGCACGGCACGGCGCAGGGCGTCGGCGAGGGCGAGCCCGGGATAGATGTGTCCACCGGTGCCGCCCGCGCCGATGACGACGGAGAGAGGGGCGCGCCCGTTGGCCCGGGCCCCTGCCTCGGAAGATCCCGCCTCGGAAGATCGCGCATCGGGAGATCGCATATCGGGTGTTCGCATGGCAATGGAGCATCACGAGCAGGTCTAAGAGTGTTTTAAGAGCCGCGTTTGGCACCTTGGGTCCATGAGCTTCACGAGCAGGCCGGGCCCACCGGTGACCGGCGGCGGCCCACCGGCGGCCAAGATCCTGGTCGTCGACGACGACCCCGAGGTCCGCGCGGCGGTGGAGGACGCCCTCACGATCGAGGGCCACGTGGTCCGCGGCGCGCCGGACGGGCAGCGTGCGCTCTCGGCGGTGGCCCGCTGGGAGCCCAACCTGCTGGTCCTCGACGTGATGATGCCGGTCCTCGACGGCCTCGCCGTGTGCCGCCAACTGCGGGCCGCGGGCGACCGCACGCCGGTCCTCGTCCTCACCGCGCTCGGCTCCGTCAGTGAACGCGTCGACGGCCTCGACGCGGGCGCGGACGACTATCTGGTGAAGCCCTTCGCCCTGGACGAGCTCGTCGCCCGCGTGCGTGCGCTTCTGCGCCGCGCCGCCCCTGAGCAGCTCTCCGCCGCCGACGGAGACGGCTTGGCGTACGGCGATCTCGTCCTCGACCCGTCGACCCGCACCGGCCGCCGGGGCCACCGTACGGTCGAGTTCAGCCGCACCGAGGCCGCCCTGCTCGAACTGCTCCTGCGGAACGCCGGTCAGGTGCTTCCGCGTGAGCTCATCCAGGAGTCGGTCTGGGGGCGCGACTTCGGGCCTGACTCCAACTCCCTTGCTGTGTACGTCGGTTATCTGCGCCGCAAGCTGGAGTCGGGCGGCGAACCACGTCTGGTGCACACGGTGCACGGCGTCGGCTACCGGCTGGGCAGCCCGTGAGCGCCCGGCGCAGGCTCGGCGCGCGGTGGCGGCGGAGGCGTCCGCTGCGCACGCGGCTCGCGCTCGCCGCGGCGGCGGCCGTCGCGCTGGTCGCGGTCGGGGTGTGCGTGGCCGCGTTCCTCGTCATCCGCTACAAGCTCTACCAGCAGCTCGACCAGAACCTCGCCCAGTCGGCGACCCTCATCGCGCAGCAGCGCAACTACGACGCCGAGCCGGGTGTCGTCACCGGCGAGTGTCGCTTCATGGGCGCCCCGGCCTGCTCACAGATCGTCCCCGCCGACCCCGCGGACGATCCGTCGAAGCCCTATCTGCTGCCCGTCACCGAGTCCACCCGGAAGGTCGCGGGCGGCCGGGCCGCCCCGTACTACACAAGTCTCACGCTGCACGGGAAGCCGACCCGGATGTACACCACGCACTACGGCACGGGCAACGCCGTCCAGGTCGCTCTGCGCGCCGACATCGCCGAGCGCGGCGTGCGCCAGGCCGCGGGGCTGCTCTCCGCGGTGGGCGGCGCGGGAGTGCTCCTGTCGGGGCTCGGCGGCTACTGGGTCTCGCGCACCGGTCTCGCTCCGGTCGCCCGCCTCACCGCCACGGCGGAGCGCATCGCGGCGACCCGTGACGCCCGCCACCGCATCGAGCTGCCGCCGGGGCCGCCGGGCCGCGAGGACGAGGTGACCCGCCTCGCGGCGTCGTTCAACGCGATGCTGGCCGAGCTGGAGGAGTCGGTCACGGCACGCCGCCGCCTGGTCGCCGATGCCTCGCACGAGCTGCGTACGCCGCTGACGGCGCTGCGGACGAACGCCGAACTCCTGGCCCGCGCCGACCGGTTGAGCGAGGCGCAGCGCGAACGCGCGTCCGGCGCTCTTGCCCGCCAGCTGCGCGAGGTCACGGGCATGGTCAACGACCTGATCGAGCTGGCGCGTGACGAGGAGCCGCAGCCCCTCCTGGAGGAGGTGCGGCTCGCGCCTCTGGTCACGCACGTCGTGGACGCGGCGCGCGGCCACTGGCCGCAGGTTCCGTTCGCGCTCCACGTGACGCCGGAGGCCGACGGCGCGAGCATCCCCGGCGTTCCCGCGCGTCTCTCCCGGCTCGTCACCAACCTCCTGGACAACGCGGCCAAGTTCAGCCCGCCGGGCACGCCCGTGGAGGTCTCCCTGACCTCCGCCGCCCTGACGGTCCGTGATCACGGGCCCGGCATCGCGGAGGAGGACCTGCCGTACGTCTTCGACCGTTTCTACCGCGCCGAGAAGGCCCGCGCGCTGCCGGGTTCGGGCCTCGGTCTCGCGATGGCCCGCCAGATCGCCCACGCGCACGGAGCGGAGCTCTCGGCGGAGGGGGCGCCCGGCGGGGGCGCGTTGTTCAGGCTGTCGCTGCCCGGCTGATCGTTCGCGGCCGGCTAGTTGTTCTTCCAGGCGCAACTGCCCAGCGTGGCCTTGTCCTTGGCGAGGAGTCGGTCGGCCTCGTCGGCGGGCAGCACGCGCGTGTGCTTGCCCTTGCAGATGACCGTGCGGTCGCCATGGCCCGCCAGGTCGACCAGGATCTGGTCCCAGTGGCGGTACTGCACGTCGTGCCCGGAGTCCGCGTACGTACGCACCTCCGCCTTGCCCGGCAGCGCCTCCTGCCAGGTCTTGAGCGTCGCCGGCGGCACGGTCGTGTCCTTCTTGCCGCCGTAGAGGTAGACGGGGGCGTCGAGCTTCTTCAGGTCCGGGCCCGGCCGTCCGCAGTACAGCTTCTGCTCGTGCACCTGCGGCGCGGGGTCGGCCTGCTGGCCGCGCTGGTTGTAGGTGCGCGCGCCTTCCTCGTACGCCGTGTCGGCGAAGCCCGGTATCGACTTGACGGGGCTGTCGTCGGGGAACGCCCACCACTTGCGCGGGTCCTTGATGGAGTCCTTCACGGTGGCGGCGAGCTCGTCGTCGGACATCGAGCAGTACTTGGGCTTCGCGCCGTAGGGCGGCAGGGCGGCCGCGAGGTGCAGGGCCGAGATCCGCTCGGGGGCGCGCCCGGCGAGCTCCGCGGCGTAGGGGCCTCCGCCCGAGATCGCGATCACGCTGACGTCGTCGACGCCGAGCTGGTCGAGGACTTCGAGGGTGTCCTTCGCGAAGTCGGCCTTGCCGAGCTTCTTGTCGAAGTCCGTGTCACCGAAGCCGTTGCGCTCGACGGAGATGAGGCGCAGGCCCAGGTCCTCGCGGGTCGAGCGGAAGAAGTCGGTCATGTGCGCGGCGCGGGCGCTGGTGCCGGTGCCGCCTATGAACAGGACGGGCTTGCCCTTCTTGTTCCCGGTGTCGGAGTAGTGAGCCGTCCGGCCGTTCGAGAGCTTCGCCGCGTGCACGTCGGGGCCGAGCGAGTCGAAGGTGTCCTGCACCTTCGGCTCAGCGGGCGGGCTCGCGGAGACCTCACCTGAGCCGTACACCGTCAGCGCACCGAGAAGAGTGAGCGTGGCGGCTCCGATGGCTATCACGGCGGTGCGGGTGGGGCCGGGCAGGCTCACGGGTGACACAGGGTGACTCCAGGGGCAGGTGGGACTGGCGCGAGCGCGCGCCTACCCAGCTGCTTGCGTCTGACACCCACAATTTTCGGCCGGGTTCCAAGAGGGCCCCGAGGAGGCCCCGCAGGGGCCTTTCAGGGGCGCGGGGAACTGCGCGACCAGCCACGACGGCCCGCAGATCCCCACACGCCCGGAGCACCCGAACTAGAACCCAGGAGGCTCGGTGTAAATACCCCATTCATCGCGCAGGGCGCCACAAATCTCGCCCAGCGTCGCCTCCGCGCGAACCGCCTCCAGCATGGGCGGGATCATGTTCGCCCCGTCCCGTGCGGCGGCCAGCATCGCGTCCAGCGAGGCCCGCACCCGGGCGTCGCCCCGCGCCGAGCGGCGCGCGCCGAGGACCTTGACCTGCTCCCGCTCCACCTCGTGAGAGACCCGCAGGATCTCCAGGTCGCCGGTGACGGACCCGTGGTGGACGTTGACGCCCACGACCCGCTTGTCGCCCTTCTCCAGGGACTGCTGGTACTGGAACGCCGACTCGGCGATCTCGCCGGTGAACCAGCCGTCCTCGATGCCGCGCAGGATCCCGGAGGTGATGGGCCCGATGGGGTGCTGCCCGTCCGGGTGCGCCCTGCGTCCCCGCTCCTTGATCTGCTCGAAGATCTTCTCGGCGTCGGCCTCGATGCGGTCGGTGAGCTGCTCGACGTACCAGGAGCCGCCCAGCGGGTCCGCCACGTTGGCGACGCCCGTCTCCTCCATGAGCACCTGCTGCGTGCGCAGCGCGATCTCGGCGGCCTGCTCGCTCGGCAGTGCGAGGGTCTCGTCGAGGGCGTTCGTGTGCAGGGAGTTCGTGCCGCCGAGGACCGCGGAGAGGGCCTCGACAGCGGTGCGTACGACGTTGTTGTAGGGCTGCTGGGCGGTGAGCGAGACGCCCGCGGTCTGGGTGTGGAAGCGCAGCCACTGGGCCTTGTCCGTCTTCGCGCCGTACACGTCGCGCATCCAGCGGGCCCAGATGCGGCGCGCGGCGCGGAACTTGGCGATCTCCTCGAAGAAGTCCAGGTGAGCGTCGAAGAAGAAGCTCAGTCCGGGCGCGAAGACGTCCACGTCCATGCCGCGGCTCAGCCCCAGCTCGACGTACCCGAAGCCGTCCGCGAGGGTGTACGCGAGCTCCTGCGCGGCCGTCGCCCCGGCCTCACGGATGTGATAGCCGGAGACCGACAGGGGCTTGTACGCGGGGATGTCGCGGGCGCAGTGCTCCATCAGGTCGCCGATGAGGCGCAGGTGCGGCTCGGGCTGGAAGAGCCACTCCTTCTGCGCGATGTACTCCTTGAAGATGTCCGTCTGGAGCGTGCCGTTCAGGACGGCCGGGTCGATGCCCTGCCGCTCGGCGGCGACCAGGTACATGCAGAAGACGGGGACGGCGGGTCCGGAGATCGTCATCGACGTCGTGACGTCACCGAGCGGGATGTCCTTGAACAGGACCTCCATGTCGGCGGCCGAGTCGATGGCGACCCCGCAGTGCCCGACCTCGCCGAGGGACTGGGGTTCGTCGGAGTCCCGGCCCATCAGGGTCGGCATGTCGAAGGCCACGGAGAGTCCGCCGCCGCCGTTGGCCAGGATCGTCTTGTAGCGCTCGTTCGTCTGCTCGGCGTTGCCGAAGCCGGCGAACTGGCGGATGGTCCAGGTCCGGCCGCGGTAGCCGGTGGGGTGGAGTCCGCGGGTGAAGGGGTACTCGCCGGGCCATCCGATCCGCTCGAATCCCTCATAGGCGTCCCCGGGCCGTGGCCCGTAGACCGGCTCGACCGGGTCGCCGGAGAGCGTGGTGAAATCCGCGTCGCGCTTCTTCGCGGTGTCGTACCGGGCCTGCCAGCGACGGCGGCCCTCCTCGATGGCGTCAGCGTCCATACCCTCGAATTTACTTGGACGTCCTAGTAAATGTCGATGGCTGGCCGCCACGGGTCTCTCCGTGGCGGTGCGGTTACGCCTTGGCGGTGACCGGGGAGCCGTCGGTGATCAGCGGCTCGACCTCGCGCACGACCTTGCGCTCGACGAAGAACGCGGCCGTCGGGATGGTGCCGGAGACGAGCACCCACAGGAGCTTGCCGAACGGCCACTTCGCCTTGGAGCCCAGGTCGAAGGCGAAGATCAGGTAGATGATGTAGAGGACGCCGTGGACCTGGGAGACGACCAGCGTCAGGCCCTCGCCCGTGTCGAAGCCGTACTTGAAAACCATGCAGGTGCACAGGACGAGCAACATGACGGCGGTGACATAGGCCATCACCCGGTAACGGGTCAGCACGCTTCGCTTCATGCCTACGAGCGTATCGGCCCGTTTTGCGCGATCTTCCGGCGGCCCCGGCCCGACCGGAATCCGAGGTTCTACTGCTCCTCGAAGTCCTCGGCGGCGACCCGCAGCGGCCGCAGCATCGCGAAGATCTCCGCGCACTCCTCGGCGTCGTACACCCCGAGCCCGAAGTCCATGGCCATCAGCTCGCGGGTGGCCGACTCGACGACCTCGCGGCCCTTCTCCGTGATGGAGGCGAGGGTGCCGCGCCCGTCGTTCGGATTGGGGCGCTTGTCGACGAGACCGGACTTGACGAGACGGTCGACGGTGTTGGTGACGGACGTGGGGTGGACCATGAGCCGCTCGCCGATCTTGGACATCGGCAACTCGCCCGCCTGCGAGAACGTGAGAAGGACCAGCGCCTCGTACCGCGCGAAGGTCAGTCCGTACGGCTTGACGACCGCGTCGACCTCACCGAGCAGGATCTGGTGCGCCCGCATGATCGAGGTGATCGCGCCCATGGCCGGTACGGATCCCCAGCGCTGCTTCCAGAGCTCGTCGGCGCGGGCGATGGGATCGAAGGGAAGGCTGAGCGGCTTCGGCACGCCAAAGACCTTACCCGCCGGTCACATGGTGGTCAGCCCCGTCTCGGGATTCGGTCCCCTGTTCCCGTACGTCGGCGGGATTCCCGGCGGTCTTACGGTGTGAGGCGTCCGTACGGTGCGTGGCGTCCGTACGGTGTGTGGCGCGGACCTCTGCGGCCAGCGCGAGGCAGCAGAGCGTGCCGAGCACGCCCGACGCCGTGACGACGGTGCTCACCGCGAAGAACTCCGCCGCGAGCCCGGCGAGCGCCATCCCGACACCCTGGATCGTCATGAGCCCCGCCGTGTGCACGGTCATGGCCCGCCCGCGCAGCTCCTCGGGCACGGCGTCGACGAACCACCGGTCGACGCCCAGCGTGTACGCGGATCCGGCGCCGGCGAGCGCGAGGGCGAGCATCGCCCACAGGAGGCCCGGCGTGACCGCGTACACCGTGAGCGGCAGGAGGGTGAAGGAGGCGAGCGGCAGGGCGATGCGGGCCCGGGTGCTCGCGGAGAGCGCGGATCCCGCGTACAGCTCCGCGGCGATCGTGCCGACCGGCAGCGCGCACATCAGGAGTCCGACGCCCGCGACGCCGACGCCGATCTGATCGGCGTACGGAGCGGCGAGCGCTTCCGGGGCGACCATGAACATGGGCGGCGCCCACAGGAGGAGGAGCAGCGCCCTGATCCGCCGGTCGCCGAGTGCTTGCCCGGCACCGCTGAGCGAGTACTTCATCAGGGCGGAACCGCCGCTCCCGCGCGCGGGTCTGCGTTTCGTGCCGCACCGCAGGAGCAGCGCCGAAGCGGTGAACGTACAGACGGTGATGAGGAGCGCGCCGCGCGGCGAGACGACGGTGAGCAGAACGCCGCCGAGCCCGAAGCCGACGAGCACGGAGCTCTGCGAGACGATCCGGAGCAGGGAGCGGCCGAGGACGAACAGGTCGCCGTCCCCGAGGATGTCGGTGAGGGTCGCCATGCGCGTGCCGTTGAAGACGGGTGACACGAGGGCGATGGCGCACCGCAGCGCGAGCAGTCCGAAGACGGGTGTGGCGGGCAGGGCCATGAGCGCCGCGCACCCGGCACACACCACGTCGCACAGCACGAGCACCCGTCGCGCCGGGTACCGGTCGGCGATCCCGGAGAGCAGGGTCCCGCCGATGAGGTAGGGCAGCATCCCGAGGGCGAAGGTGAGCGCACTGAGCAGCGGTGACCCGGTGAGCCCGTACACGAGCACGGTGAGGGCGACCTCGCTGACGACGACGCCGAGCAGTGAGAAGGCGTGGGCGAGGAAGACGGCACGGAACTCGCGGATCGTGAAGAGGCGGAGGTAGCCGGTGGGTTGGGGGCCGGGTTCGGTGGTGCGCGCCTCGGGGACGGGTTCGTCGGACATGCCCGCACCCTGCACGCGCGCGTGCCGGGCGTCCTAGAGTTTCGGTTCCAGGCGAATCTTGGGGGTGAGCGCGTGCCGAACCGGTTGCACTTCGGCCCGGACGATCTCCTGCGGTGCCGGTTCGCCGTGTCGCCGCTGTGGGAGACCCAGGAAGCCGTGCGGACCCTGAAGCGGCCCGACCGGCACGGCTATCACCCGCAGTGGCTGCGGCGGATCCGCGGGGCGGGCGCCGGGCTCGAACTCGGGGCGCTGTGGCTGCTGATGCCGCCGCGCGGGTACACCCCGGACTTCATCGGCCCTCCCCCCATCGGCCCCGCCGCCACCTTCGACGAGGAGATCGCGGCGGTGCGCGCGGCGGACCCCGGGGCCGCGCGGGAGGAACTCGCGCGGGCGCTCGCCTGCACCGCGGGGGCAGCCGAGTCTCCCCAGGGGCGCGCGCTGCTCGCCGATCCCGCACGCGCGGTGCGGGATCTCGCGGATGTCATGGAGGCCGCCTGGCGCACCCTCGTCGAGCCGGACTGGCCCCGGCTCCGCGCGCTCCTGGAGACGGACGTCGCCTTCCACTCGCGGCGGCTCGCGGAGGTCGGCCTCGGCGCGCTTGTCGCCGAGTTGGACCCGCGGTTCGCCTGGGACGCGGACACGCTGACCGTCGCGCGGCGGGACGACCACGTGCGGCATCTGGCGGGCCAGGGCCTGGTCCTGATGCCCAGCGTCTTCGCCTGGCCGGACGTGGTGGGCGGCCACGACCCGCCCTGGCAGCCGACTCTGGTCTATCCCGCCCGCGGCCTCGCCGGACTCTGGGCCGAGCCGAGCGACCGTACGTCCGAAGCGCTCGTACGGCTGCTTGGGCGGGGCAGGGCCACCGTCCTCGCCGCGCTCACCGACCCCGCGACCACCTCGGCCCTGGCACATCGCCTGGGGCTCGCCCCTTCGTCCGTCTCCGCGCACCTCGGCGCGCTGCGCGACGCCGGGCTGCTGGTCTCGCGGCGGTACGGACATCAGGTGCTGTACGAGCGCACTCCGCTCGGCATCGCGCTGGCGAGCGGCGGTGTCTGACGGGGGTCCGCCGGATCTGGCGGTGCCCGCCCCGGTGTCGTAGCCAAGGGCGATTGGGGCGTTATGTAACGATTGCCCGGTCACCGTCGCCCAAGGGGGCTGGATGTACCGGCTGCTCCGCACGTTCACCGCACTCACGGCCCTCACGGCCCTCGGGCTCACGGCAGGGTGCTCCTCCGAATCCGGCAGCAAGGGCAAGGAGAAGACGCCCGTCGAGGCCGGTCCCTCCACCGAGGCCGCCAAGAAAGCCCCGGAGAGCGCCTTCTGGGTCGACCCGCAGAGCGCCGCCGCCCGGCAGGTCAGGCAGTGGGAGCAGGAGGGCCGCACCCAGGACGCCGCCGCGCTCAAGCGGATCTCCGAGCAGCCCATGGCCGTGTGGCCCGCGGGCGACGACCCGGTCCCGGACGTCAAGGCGGCCGTCGACGGCGCCGCGCAGGACGACCGCACCGCCGTGCTCGTCGCGTACAACATCCCGCACCGCGACTGCGGCAACCACTCCGCCGGCGGCGCGCACAGCTCGGACTTCTACCGGCAGTGGATCGACAAGTTCGCCGGCACCATCGGCGGCACACCGGCCGTCGTCATCCTGGAGCCCGACGCGATCCCGCACATCGTGGACGGCTGCACCCCCGCCGAGTACCACGCCGAGCGCTACCAACTGCTCTCCGAAGCCATCCAGCGGTTCAAGCGGCAGCCCCAGGTGAAGGTCTATCTGGACGCGGGCAACCCGGGCTGGATCGACCAGGCGGGCAAGCTCGCGGCGCCGCTCCAGCAGGCGGGGATCGCCCAGGCGGACGGCTTCTCGCTGAACGTGTCGAACTTCCAGAGCGACGAGACCATCAAGGCGTACGGCCGCGGCCTCTCGGGGATCGTCGGCGGCAAGCACTTCGTGATGGACTCGAGCCGCAACGGCAGGGGCCCGCTCGCCGGTGACCGTGAGGACGCCTGGTGCAATCCGCCGGGCCGCGGTCTCGGCACCCCGCCCACGGACAAGACCGGTGACGCGCTGCTCGACGCGGTCCTGTGGATCAAGCGGCCCGGCGACTCGGACGGACCGTGCAGGGGCGGCCCGGCGGCGGGCCAGTGGTGGCCCGACTACGCGCTCGGTCTCGCGCGCAACGCCAAGGCCACCTGACCGGCGGTCACTTCTGCCCGACGTGGATCCACTTCGCCTCTGACGACGAGCCGTCCTGGTCCGTCACGAACAGCATGTACCAGCCCGGCGGCACGAGGGCGGTGTCGCCCCTGGGCACGTCCACCGTCACCTCACCCTTGCCCTTGGTGAGGCCGAGCGCGATCGACCGCTGCTCGACGTCCGTCGTGTGCGTCACCGCGCTGGGGCGCATCAGACGGGCCGAGGCGATCTTCTCGGGGCTCTGCGTACGGAACGTCGCGCGGCCGTCCGCCGCGAGCTCCTCCGGGCCCTCGCCGAGGACCGGGCGGTTCTTGCCGGCCTTGTGCAGCGCGGGCGGCGTGTAGACCTCCATGCGCTGCTCGAAGTGACCGAGCTTGGTGTTCTCCTGGTTGTCGAAGAGCGGGTCCGAGCCGAAGGTGACGACCCGTCCGTCGGGCAGGAGCAGGGCCTCGGAGTGGTAGTTGCGGCCCACCTTGGGGGACGCCGCCTCGCGGAAGCTGTTCGTCTTGGGGTCGTAGAACTGCGCCTTGAGGATGTTGCTGCCGCCGCGCCCCCGGTAGTCCTTGGAGCCGTTGGACGTGAACACCGAGTCGTCCGGCAGGATCACGCTGTTCAAGTAGCGGGTGCCCTGCGGGAGTTCGGGCCCTGTCCTGAAGGCGGGGCTCTTCTCCTTGAGGTCCACGACGGCCGTGCGCCGGGTCGCCTTGTCGGACTCGCCGACGCCTCCGCCGCCCAGGATCATCACCTTCTGGTCCTGCGCCGGGGGCAGCAGGAGGGAAGCGGACGTCTCGGTCTGGTCGAGGTCGACGAGGCCGGGGATCTTCTCGAACTTGTTCGTCTCCAGGTCCCAGAGGCCGGGCTCACGGCCCTTGTCGGCGGGCCCGTAGCCCGCGTTCGACGCCGGGTAGAAGAGCTTGCCGCCCTTGGTGAGGAAGAGCGCCGGGTAGGTCGGGAAGTAGCGCTTGGGGCCGTTGGTCCACTTCTTCGTCTTGGGGTCGTAGATCTCGTTGTCGCCCGGGTCGATCATGCCCACGTCGTCGAGGCCGGAGACCGCGAGGACCTTGCCGTCGTCGAGACCGACGAGCGTGGGGTACCAGCGGGCCTTCTCCATCGGCTCCACGGGAACGTACTTCTCGGCCACCGGGTCGAACTCGTAGGCCGCCTTGATCCCCTGGAAGTCCTGCTTGTCCATGGTGAGCTTCTCGGCGATCCCGTACGCGTTGTCCGCCTCCTTGCCAGTGAGGCCCTCGATCTCGTACTGCGCGGACTTCTCGTTGACGAACTCGTGGCCCTCCTGGGCGGCCTCGACGAAGACGCGCGCCTCACTCGCCTTGACCGACGTCTTCCACGGCTGCATCGCACCGGCCTTGGAGTACGTGATCTCGTAGTCCCGCTTGGCCTTGGGGACCTTGACGTCGAACTTGCTCACGTACTCGATGCCCGACGGCGAGCGGAAACGGGTGCCCTTCTTGAGGACGATGGCCTTGTCGGGGTTCTCGTTCTTGACGCGCATGCCGCCGCCGGCGCGGTTGATCTCGCCGTCGAGGAGTTCGTAGCGCGCCGTGCCGCCCGCCACCAGGAGGCGGCCGTCGGGGAGTTGGGCGTGGCCCGAGCAGAAGAAGTCCTCCGGGGTCCTGACCTTCTTGAAGGTGTCCGTCTTCGGGTCCCAGAGGATCGTGTCGAACGACCCCGCGTCGAACTTCTTCTGCTCGTTCCCGGAACCCGCGACGATCAGGACCTTGCCGGTGTGCAGGAGCGCGGCGTGGATGGCGTTGGTGCGGAACTCCTCGGGGATGCCGATCTGCTTCCAGGAGCCGTACTTGGCCTTGTAGCCGGGCTGGGCGATCTTGTACTCGTAGTACCTCTCCTCGGCGAAGGAGAGTGCCGCCGGTGCGTTGAGCCCGACGAGCAGCGCGCCCGCCCCGACTCCGAGGAGTGTCTTCTTCGTCCGCTGAGAGGGCCGGTATGCCATGGGTCAGTTCCCTCCTGTCGTCGTACCGGTGGCGAACGCCGGCTCCGGCTCGCCATCCGCGCCCGCGGCGCCGAGGCCTTCCGCGTCTTTCCTGGCGCGCTGCCGAACCCGCTCGCGGGCCTTTTCGCGCACCGCGCCCGCCCTGCGCTCCTTGACCAGCGAGAAGCTCCAGATCGCGACCGGGGCGAGCGCGATGACCAGCGCGAGGACGGCCCAGGTGCGCATCGCAGCGTGGGTGTGGCCGAGCACGAACGAGGCGACCAGTGAACTGGCGAGGACCGCCGCCCAGCAGAGATGGATCCGGAAGGTGAGCACCCGGTCGGGGCTCGCGTCGCCGCCCTTGGGCGTGACCACGAAGCGGCTCGGGCGGCGCAGGACGGCGGCGCCGAGCGACTTGGCGTAGATGGGCGCGGAGAGCGCGGACATCGCCATGCCCGCGAGGCCTCCGGAGCCCTCCGGTTCGTGCGGGGAGACGTTGTGACGGCGGTTCCAGAGGTAGAGCCCGACCTGGAGCGCCGCGGCGTCGCTGTAGAGCATCAGCCAGACGGAGGCGGCGACCTGGGTCCCGGAAGCGCCGAACCAGAGGAAGAGAACACAACTCAGCACGCCGAGCAGCCAGTTGACGGCCGTCATGGGGTAGTAGACGAGCATCATCGTGTACGAGAAGAGACGGCCGGGCGGCATCGTGAACGGCGCCCTCCAGTACTGCTTGAACAGCGTCTCGTACGTCCCGCGCGACCAGCGCATCTGCTGGGTGAAGAAGTCCGTCCAGGAGGCGGGCCCCTCGCCGACGGCGAGCACGTCCGGGGTGTAGACCGACCGCCAGTGGCGCCTGGTGAGGGGGTTCTTGTGGCGGTGCAGCTCGAAGCCGGTGGCCATGTCCTCGGTGATGGAGTCGTACAGGCCGCCGACCTGGCGGAGCGCCTGGATGCGTACGACGTTGTTGGTGCCGACGAACATGGGTGCGCGGTAGCGGTTGCCTGCGCGCTGGATCAGGGCGTGGAAGAGGAACTGCTGGGACTCGGCGGCCTTGGTGACGGGAGAGTCGTAGTTCCCGTACACCTGGGGCCCGACGACGAACGCCACATCCTCATCCCGGAAGTAACCCATCATCCGCTCCAGGAAGTTGGGGAGCGGGACGTGGTCGGTGTCCACGGAGGCGAAGAAGTCGTAGTCGCCGCCGTGCATCGCGATCCAGGCGTTGTAGTTGCCGTGCTTGGTGCGGGCCTTGTGGACACCCTTCTCACGGTTCCACTCGGGCACTCCGTTGCGGGTGAAGTGACGTACGCCGAGTTCGGCGCAGAGCGCCTTGGCGTCTTCGTCGTCGCCCTCGTCCAGGAGCCACACGTCGAGGGGGCCGGTGTGGTGTATCGCCTTCGCGCCCTCGAGGGTGGCGCGGACCATGCTGAGGGGTTCCTTGCCCGGGACGTACGTCGTGAGGAAGGCGACGCGGGTGCCGGGTTCGGGGGTGACCGGGATCGGGTCTCTCGCCATCATCGTCGCGTGGGCGATGGATATGACGTTGACGAGCATGAAGAGCTCGATGAGCCCGATCGCGACGAGCATCGTGACGTCGAGGCCGATGAGCCAGCGGTCGGCGCCCTCGCGTTCCGTCCAGTGGGTCGGCCACACGAGGTAGACGAGGAGGAGGCCGGTGAGGAGGGGGGCGAGCGTCATCAGGATGACGGCTCGTATTCGGTGGGGCTCACGGGAGAGAAGCTTGTTGTACCGCACCCGGTAGCGGCCACCGTCGCCGCTGTCACTGCCGCTGCTGCCGTCCGGCTCGGTGAGCGGTCCGGCGAGTGTGCTGTGGGTGTCGTAGTCGTAGCCCTCCGGCCGCACAGCGCCCTCCAGGTGGTGGGTGATCTGGCTCTGGCAGGTTCAGGTGCGAACAAGCCGATACCCACACAAAAGTGGAGTTTCCCCGGCGTGTCGAACCGGATGCGTCCGTGCGAGCGGTTTTAGGGTGAACGGTTCGGCTGCGGTTGCGAGACCTGCCGCGGGGTGCGGGTCTGTCCTTCGGTGGCTGCGGGGCAATCGGGTGGGTGGGCGGGAAAGCTCGTTCGTCCAGGGTCGGATGCGGGGTAAACGGGCGGGTGGGTGGGAAAGGTCTGCGCCTCAGCAGGACCGCCGGGGGCAATGGGCTTCAGGACCGCGTAACCCGCCGTAGGCGATGCCGCATGGCACGCTGCGCAAGCGGCCCCAGATCCTCAACCGCCGCCACCAGAAGGGACAGTTGCTCCAGGGAGTCCAACGCCCTGGACGCCCCCACCTCGTCCACCCCCTCGTACAGCTCTATCCCCACGAAGGACGCCGCCACCGCCCGCGCAAGCCCCGCGGGATCCGCGAACTCCCCCAGCGGCGTCGACGAGAAGACCCGGACCAGGACCTTCTCGATCTCCTCGATCCAGAGGGCGAGGCCCGCAGCCGTCGCGGGGGCGAGACGGGGCTGCGTCTGCGCTCCCGCGAGGAGCTGGCCGAGGACCGCGACGTGGCCCGCGGCCCGCTCCTCCTCATGCATCTCGCGGCCGAATTCGAGGAGTTCGGCCAGCGAGGACACCGCGTCCAGCCGTTCCCGGTAACGCGAGACCCGCTGCTCGGAGCCGTGGCGACAGGCAGCGGCGAGGAGCTCGTCGACCGACCCGAAGTGGTAGAAGACCAGCGCCTGATTGACCCCGGCGGCAGCCGCGATCGTCCGCGCGGACGTCTTCGCGATGCCCTGCTCCGTCAGCGTACGCAGGGCCCCTTCGAGGAGTTTCTGCTTCGTGTCGGCGCTCATGCCCTCGCCTCCTCACGGAGGGGCCGCAACCCCGGCCGCACACCACAGGTGCGGACATCCTCGTACTCCGCCGTGAAGGAACCCTCGTACCCGAAGAGCGGCCCGAAGCTCCGGTTCACCACCCTGACCCGGATACGGAAGCGGCCCGTGGAGTCGTCGTAGGACTCCCGCACCTCCGCGTCGCCGCCGATCAGGCCGGGCACACGGACGTCCACCGGTCCCTCCCGGAAGCGGTGCGTCCCGGAGCGGATCAGCAGGGAGCCGTCCGGCTCGGCCCGGAGGTGGAGGTCGCTCGCGAGGTGCTGGTGAGTGCCCAGGTAGTCGAGGATTCGGTCGCCCTTGGGGCCCAGGACCATCTGGGCGTCGAAGCGGCGGGAGCGGCCTGGCAGATCGAAGGTGCGCACGAAGCTCACCGTCTCACGGCCGAACGTGTCGACGTACGGCACGTTCTCGATGGTGAAGGGGACGTGGCGTCCCGCGCGCGGGACGAGGATGTGGCGGGTGCCTCCCACGGCCAGGAACGGTTTCACGAAGCCTCTGCCGTGCCAGATGCGGTCCATGACGCCCCGGCCCGTGCACACCTCGCCGCTCGCGAGACCCACGGAGAAGCGGCGTTGCAGCTGGGGGTGCAGGCGGTCGAAGTCGGAGCCCATCACCGTACGGAAGATCGATGCCCGCATCACCGCTCCTGGAGGGTCGTCAGGACGCGCGGGGCACGCGTGCGTGGCGGTGGATTACGCAGGCAGCGGCGCGCCGCGGGTGTCGTCGGCAGGGGCGGCAGAACGAAGGCGAGCGCCAGGGCGGCCGGTGCCACCATCGGCGCGGCGACGACGGCCGCGACCACGCACCCGACGCGCACCCCCACCTCTGCCAGCGCGTGCAGCAGTTGGCGCTCGGGGGTGATCCCCCGCTCGATCCAGAGCCGCAGCCGGTCGAAGGACCAGGCCGTGGCCCAGCCCATCAGGGGGCGGAAGGCGGCCCGGTCGGCGAGCGCGCCGAAGCGGCCCCAGCGAGGCCGGTAGTCGTAGCCGGTGAGGAAGCGGATGCCGCCGTCCGGGGCGGGGACGTAGCGCCAGTAGCCCGAGCCCTCCTGGAGGAGCGACAGCGGGTGCGGTGAGGCGAAGCGCAGTGCCGATGTCCTGGTGCCGTCCGCCCGGCGCTTCTCGCCGGCGGAGATCCCGGTGCCCGCGATGGTGAGGAAGGGCAGTACGCGCGTGCCGTACCGGAAGCGCTGGGGCTCGCCCGGCACTTGCGGCAAGTAGTCGATCTCGGCGAAGCGGAGGTCCCAGCGCTGGTGCTGGGACGGCTCCTGGGTGCGTGCCCAGAGCTCGTCGAGGTCGGCGTCTATGCGTGCTTCGACGTACAGGCTCACGGCGTTCCCCCATGCCAGTGCAGTTTTGAGCGACTGCTCAAGGAGATCTTAGGGAGTTTTGAGCGGTCGCTCAAGTTCGCGGCGAAGAAGGAGCCCCCGCCGGCTGTCGGCGGGGGCTCTTCGCAGTTACGGGGGGGGCAGCGGCGGTTATGCGGAAAGGTGCCGCTCCACCGTCTCGACCTTCGACGTCATCCCGTCCGTCACCCCGGGGCGGATGTCCGCCTTCATGACGACGGAGACACGCGGCGCCCGCGCCTCGACCGCGGCGACGGCACGCTTGACGACGTCCATCACCTCGTCCCACTCGCCCTCGACGGAGGTGAACATCGCGTCGGTCCGGTTGGGCAGGCCGGACTCGCGGACGACGCGGACCGCGTCGGCGACGTACTCGCCCACGTCCTCACCGACGCCGAGCGGGGTCACGGAGAAGGCGACGATCATGCGCTCACGACGCCTTCGCGGCGGGCGCGCGAAGCGATCACGGCGGCCTCGGCCTCACGCTTCAGCTTGCGCTCGGCGAAGAAGCCGCCGGCCGGCAGGACGGAGAGGATGAAGTAGACGGCGGCCGTCTTCACGTTCCACTTGGTGCGGTTCCAGGCGTCGAGCCAGAACAGCACGTACAGGAGGAAGAGCACGCCGTGGACCATGCCCATCACCGGCACGGCGTTGAAGTCCGTGGTCCGCTTGAGCACCGAGCAGATGATCAGGAGCAGGAAGGAGACGGCCTCGGGGGCCGAGACCAGACGGAGGCGGCGGAGTGCGGAAGCGGTCTTGATGTCCACGGATCACCTTCGGTGTGAGGCGGGGCGAGGGGGCGGGCCGCTCGACGGCATCGATCTCGTGAATGCGATCTTGTGAATGCGCGCACAAGCGACCCCCATTGTGACATCGGGGTGTTCTCCGGGTTCGCTCAGGGGCCGTTGCCCTGTTCCGGCCCCATATCCGACGGCTACCGTCGATACGTGGCAACGTTCCGACTGCAAGGCAGCAGGGTGCTCGCCGTGGACATGTCCGGCGACGCCGTCAAGGCGAAGAACGGCTCGATGGTCGCGTACGACGGCCAGATGGCCTTCAAGAAGATGACCGGCGGCGGCGAGGGCATACGGGGCATGGTGACCCGCCGCGTCACCGGCGAGCAGATGACGGTGATGGAGGTGAAGGGGCACGGCACGTGCTGGTTCGCCGACCGCGCCACCGAGATCAACCTCGTGCAGCTGCGCGGCGAGAAGCTCTTCGTCGAGGCCGGCAATCTCCTGTGCACGGACGGCGGCCTGCGCACCGGAACTCATTTCACCGGCGTCCGCGGTGCCTCGCAGGGCAACGGCCTGTTCACCACGACCGTCGAGGGCTCGGGCCAGGCGGCGATCATGTCCGACGGCCCCGCGGTGGTGCTGCGCGTGAGCCGGCAGTATCCGCTCACGGTGGACCCGGGGGCGTATGTCGCGCATCAGGGAGACCTCCGCCAGAACCTCCAGTCGGGCGTCACTTTCCGTACGTTGCTCGGCGAGGGCGGCGGCGAGGCCTTCCAGATCCGCTTCGAGGGCGACGGACTCGTGTACGTCCAGCCCAGTGAGCGGAACACGATCGCGGGGGACGTCTGACATGCCCTTCCGAGAGATCAACTCGAAGATGGTCGAGGCGACCGTCCTGCCGGGCCAGCGGCTGTTCAGTCAGCGCGGCGCCATGCTCGCCTACAAGGGAGATGTCGCCTTCACCCCCAACATCCAGGGCGGACAGGGCGGCCTGGCCTCCATGATCGGGCGCCGGGTGGCCAACGAGGCGACGCCCCTGATGACGGTGGAGGGCAGCGGCACCGTCCTCTTCGGGCACGGCGGCCACCACATCCAGGTGATCAGCCTCACCGGAGACACCCTCTACGTGGAGGCGGACCGGCTGCTCGCCTTCGACGGGACGCTCCAGCAGGGCACGATGTTCATGGGCTCGCAGGGCGGCGTCATGGGCATGGTCCGCGGACAGGTCACAGGGCAGGGCCTCTTCACGACCACCCTCAAGGGGCAGGGCGCGGTCGCCGTCATGGCGCATGGCGGGGTCATCGAAGTGCCGATCACCCCGCAGCGCCCGGTCCATGTCGACCCGCAGGCGTATGTGGCGCACCACGGCGACGTACGCAACAAGCTCTCCACGGCGCTCGGCTGGCGCGACATGGTGGGGCGGGGCTCGGGCGAGGCGTTCCAGCTGGAGCTGTCCGGTAGCGGTGCGGTGTACGTCCAGGCGTCGGAGGAGAAGCTGTGAACCCCTCAATGCCCGCGGGAGCGCCCGCGCCCCTCGACCCGATGACGCTGCCGAGCGACGACAGCGTGAACGCGTACACCTTCTGCGTGGAGCTCAAGGGGAGCCAGTGGTTCCTGCAGAAGGGGAAGATGATCGCCTACTACGGGACGATCGAGTTCAACGGCATCGGACACGGCCGTCTGGACCGCCTGGTGCGCACGAGTTTTCATTCGCCCCTGCACGCGAGCGACTGGGTGGTGGCCGACGGCCAGGGCAAGATGCTCCTCGCCGACCGGGCCTTCGACGTGAATTCGTACGACCTCGAAGACGGCAACCTGACCATTCGCTCGGGCAACCTCCTCGCTTTTCAGCCAACTCTCGCGCTGAAGCAATCCATCGTTCCGGGCTTTCTGACCCTGATCGGAACCGGAAAGTTCGTGGCCGCGTCGAACGGCCCCGTGGTGTTCATGGAGCCGCCGATCCGGGTCGATCCACAGGCCCTGGTGGGCTGGGCCGACTGCCCTTCGCCCTGCCATCACTACGACCATGGATATCTGACCGGAGTCATCGGCGGCGTACGGGCACTGACCGGGATCGGCGGAACCTCAGGCGAGGAGCACCAGTTCGAGTTCGTGGGGGCGGGGACGGTGCTCCTGCAGTCCTCGGAGGCGCTCATGGCCGAGCAGGCGACGGGCGCGGTGCCGCAGCAGGCCGGCGTGCCGGGCGGCCAGGGCGGCCAGGCCGCACCGGGCCAACGCAGTCAACACGGACAGCAGCCGGGGCAACCGCGCCTTCCCGGACAACTGGGGGACCTCCAGCGTCGCTTCGGCCTGTGAGCGGTAGTCTGCGGAGTGTGACGGCGAACGTCTGTGCCCCTCCGTCACCCGGGGGGTGAGAGGCGCGTGTCACACACCGACATTCGTTCACCTTTCAACTTCTTAGGTAGAATCGATTCCATGGAGACCGAGACGGCCCCGCAGTGGCTGACCAACGAGGAACAGTGCGCCTGGCGCACCCACGTGGAGGTCAACAGGATGCTGACATATCAGCTCGAGAAGGACCTCCAGCCGTTCAACCTGACCATGAACGACTACGACATCCTCGTGCATCTCTCCGAATCGGAGGAGAAGCGGATGCGTATGAGCGATCTCGCGGCCGCCACACTGCAGTCCAAGAGCCGCCTGTCCCACCAGATCACCCGCATGGAGAACGCGGGCCTGGTCCGCCGGGAGAACTGCGAGTCCGACCGGCGCGGGCTCTACACCGTCCTCACGGACGAGGGCATGGAGACCATGCAGCGGGTCGCCCCGCACCACGTGGCCTCGGTCCGCCAGCACTTCGTCGACCTGATCTCGCCCGAGGCGCTCGGCGAACTCCACAAGGCCCTGACCCCGATCGCGGAGCACCTCCGGGCCCAGCGGGGCAAGCCCTGATCCTCACCGCGTGGCGGCAGGGACCCTGAGCTCGAAGAGCGCTCCCCCACCGGGAGCCTCCCGGACCGTGAGGGTCCCGCCATGGCGTGCGGCGACATCGCGCGCGATGGCGAGGCCCAGACCCGCCCCGCCGTCATCCCTGGTGCGGGCGTCGTCGAGGCGGACGAAGCGCTCGAAGATCCGGTCGCGTTCACCCTCCGGCACGCCGTTTCCGTCGTCGGAGACCTCAAGAACCGCCCACGCCCCCTCGGGGCGGGTGGTGACGGTGACGTGCGAGCGCGCGTGGCGCTGCGCGTTGTTCACGAGGTTGCCGAGCACGCGCGCCAACTGGCTCCGGGAGCCGGTGACTTCGACGCTCTTCAGATCCATGCGGACGTCGACATGATCCCGCGTGCGCTGCGAGAGCTCCTCGCGCGCCAGGGCCGCCAGGTCCACGTGCCCACCGCCCGGCTTCTCGCCCGCGTCGAGCCGGGCGAGGAGCAGCAGGTCGGCGGCCAGCTCCTGAAGTCGTACGGTGTCCTCGACCGCACCGTCCACGTCCAGCAACTCCGGGTGGGCCACGCCCACTTCCAGCTGTGTGCGCAAGGAGGCGATGGGGCTGCGCAGTTCGTGCGAGGCGTCGGCGACGAAGCGGCGCTGACGTTCCACCGAGCTCTGCAGGGCGGCGAGCGTCTCGTTCGTGGTCGTGGCCAGGCGGGCGATCTCGTCGTGCGTGTCCGGCTCGGGCACGCGGCGCGCGAGATCCTCCGAGGCGGTGATCGCCGCCATCTCGGAGCGGATCGCGTCCACCGGGCGCAGGGCGCGCCGCGTCACCAGCCAGGTCACCAGGGCGATGACGGCCAGGAGCAGCGGGAAACCGATGAGCATGGACGTCAACGCCGTGGACACCGCGCTCTGTTGGGCGGCGAGCGAGGCGCCCGCGTAGACGGTGAAGTCGCCCTTGTCCTCGACGCTCACCTCGACCGCGGCGAAACGGTAGTCCGCCGTCTCGCCGTCGACGGTGGCGGTGCCGGAGGTGACCTTCGGCGGGTCATCGGAGACCTCCCCGGGTTCGGGGGCCTCGGTCTCACCGTCGTCTTCACCGTCACTCTTCGGGGGCGTGGACCCAGGACGGGGCTTCACGGCGTCGACTCCCGTGCCGCTGATGCTCTCCAGGTCCTCCGTGGCGGCGACGAGCCGTTCCTTGCCGTCGACGATCTGGACCGGACGCTCCTCGTCGTCCAGGTCCAGATCGCTGTACGGCTCGTTCGCGGCGAGCCGCGAGGCCACGCTTCGGGCCGTCGACTCCGCCTGACCGTTCGCCTGGTCGGTCAGGTTCGCCCGCAGCGAGAGCAGCACGGCGGCGCCCGCGGCGACCAGCGCGACGGCCACGACGAGGCTGGCGCCGAGGGTGGCACGGGCCCGTACGGAACTGAAGAAGCGCCTCATCGGGGGGCCTCCAGGCGGTAGCCGGCGCCGCGCACCGTCTTGATCAGGGGCGCGCCGAGCTTGCGCCGCAGCGCGCTGATGTACACCTCGACGATGTTCGGGTCCCCTTCGTAGGCGAAGTCCCAGACGTGGTCCAGGATGTCGCCCTTGGAGACGACCTCGCCCGCGCGCAGTACGAGCTGCTCAAGGACGGCGAACTCCTTGGCGGTGAGAGTCACTTCACTGTCCTCACCGCCCTCGCCGCGGAAGACGCGGCGGGCCGCGGTGTCGACCTTGAGGTCGCCGAGGGTGTGGACGGGGGACGGCCCCGCGTTGCCACGGCGGCGCAGGAGCGCCTTCACACGGGCAACGAGCACCACGTACGAGAAAGGCTTGGTGAGGTAGTCGTCGGCGCCCGTGTCGAGCCCTTCGGCCTCGTCGTACTCGCCGTCCTTGGCCGTGAGCATCAGGATCGGTACGTCGTGCCCAGCGGCCCGCAGGGTGGAGCAGACGCGGTAGCCGTTCATGCCGGGCAGCATGATGTCGAGGATGACCAGGTCGTACGTCCCCTCGCTCGCCCGGTGCAGTCCGTCGACGCCGTCGTGCACGACGTCCACGGCGTAGCCCTCGGCCGTCAGGCCCTTGGCGAGCGACAGGGCGAGCCGCTTTTCGTCCTCCACGATCAACAGGCGCATGCGTTCAGGGTCGCAGAGCGAACCTGAAGAGTTCTTCAGGCGGCTTCAGGCTGGCTTCAGGGTCGCTCAGCCAGATTGGTTCTTGTCGAAAGCGAACGGCAGCGGCTCACGGGCCGCACAGCCACCGTCTCGGGAGGAACCCCTTATGAAGCGCAACATCGTCATCGCCACCGTCGCAGCCCTGGCCCTGGCCGGGGGCGGTACGGCGACGGCGCTCGCTGCCTCCGGCGACGACGACTCGTCGGCCGCCGCCAAGAAGTCGAGCGTTCAGCTGAAGGACGACAACCGGGACAACGACCGTGACGACGACCGTGACGACGACCGGTACGACGACCGTGACGACGCCAAGGAGAACACCGCCGAGGTGAAGGCCGCCAAGGTGACGGCGGCCGACGCGATCGACGCGGCGCTGGCGAAGCACTCCGGTACCGCGGTCTCCGCCGAGCTCGACGACGAGGACGGCGGCCTGGTCTGGGACGTCGACCTGCTGAAGGGCGACGCGTGGACCAGCGTGCAGGTGGATCCCGGCACCGGCAAGGTGCTCGGCTCGCACACCGAGCAGGACGACGACGGCGATGCCAAGCGTGTGGCCGCGGCCCTGAAGGGTGCGTCCGTCAACGCCGCGGACGCGGCGAAGGCCGCCGGCGCCAAGGGCACGGTGACCTCCGTGGACCTGGACGACGACGGTACGGCCAAGGCCTGGGAGGCGGAGACCGCTTCCGGCAAGGGTGCGGAGTCCGACTGGAAGGTGGACCTGCAGTCGGGCAAGGTCTCCGCTGACAAGTCGGACAGCCACGATGACTCCGACGACAATGACTCGGACGACGGCTCGGACGACTGACCTCCCCCCCGTCCCCATACATCAGCGAGCCGCCCCGCAGGGATTTCCCTGCGGGGCGGCTCGCGTGGTGGGTGCGGGGCTCGCCCGGGCTTCCGGCTACAGCCTGAACCGCCGCTTCGCGGCGGATGCTTCCCGCCCACCCACCCATTACTCCGGGGTAATCGGGTGGGTGGGCGGGAAAGATTCGCCGCGAAGCGGCGGCCAGGGCGACCGCCGGTTCAGCCAAGCCCCGGAGCAGCGGAAGAAGCACCCGACCGCCGGTTCAGCCGAGCCCCCGGAGCAGCGAAGCACCCCGCAGCCACCGCAGAGGTCACCTCACCCCGAGGTCAAGCTCGCGATCAGTTCGTCCGCCGCCGCGTAAGGGTCCAGCTCCCCGGCAACGATCCGCTCCGCCAGAGCGGACAGCCGCGCGTCCCCGTGCAGATCCGCGATTCGCTCCCGCAAGGCCGTGACCGCGATCGTCTCGACCTCCCGCGCCGCCCTCGCCGCCCTCCGGTCCGCCAGGACCCCCCGCTCCTCCATCCACGCCCGGTGCTTCTCCAGGGCTTCGACTACCTCGTCGATCCCCTCGCCCCGTGCGGCCACCGTCTTCACGATGGGCGGGCGCCAGTCCCCCGCGGCGCGGGACTCCCCGAGCCCCAGCATGTGGTTCAGCTCGCGCGCGGTCGCGTCCGCGCCGTCCCGGTCCGCCTTGTTGACGACGTACACGTCACCGATCTCCAGGATTCCGGCCTTCGCCGCCTGGATACCGTCGCCCATCCCGGGGGCGAGGAGCACCACCGACGTGTCCGCCTGCGAGGCGATCTCCACCTCGGACTGGCCCACGCCGACCGTCTCGACCAACACGACGTCGCAGCCCGCCGCGTCCAGTACGCGGATCGCCTGCGGAGCCGACCATGCCAAGCCGCCCAGGTGGCCCCGCGTCGCCATGGAGCGGATGTAGACCCCGGGGTCGGACGCGTGCTCCGACATCCGGACCCGGTCGCCGAGCAGCGCACCCCCGGAGAAGGGGGACGAAGGGTCGACGGCCAGGACGCCGACCCGCTTGCCCGCCCTGCGGTAGGCGGACACGAGCGCCGACGTCGAAGTCGACTTGCCGACACCGGGAGATCCGGTGAGGCCCACCACGTACGCATGGCCCGCCAGCGGAGCCAGCGCCGCCATGACCTCGCGGAGCTGCGGTGACGCCCCCTCGACCAGTGAGATCAGCCGGGCCACGGCCCGTGGCCTGCCCTCGCGGGCCTGTGCCACCAGGGAGGGGACGTCCTGCATGTCAGACAGCTCCGTTCCAAGACGTTTGCGAGACGGGGAAGGCTTGCGCGCGCGAAGGGGGCGTCAGGCCTTCGCCACCTTCACGATCAGCGCGTCACCCTGCCCGCCGCCACCGCACAGCGCGGCCGCGCCCACGCCACCGCCACGCCGCTTCAGCTCAAGGGCGAGGTGAAGGACAACGCGTGCGCCGGACATCCCGATCGGGTGACCCAGGGCAATGGCACCGCCGTTGACGTTCACCTTTTCCGAGGACACCCCGAGGTCCTTCATTGACTGCACCGCGACCGCGGCGAACGCTTCGTTGATCTCGATCAGGTCGAGGTCGGCGACGTCCAGGCCCTCCTTCTTCAGGGCGTGCAGGATGGCGTTCGACGGCTGCGACTGGAGCGAGCTGTCCGGGCCCGCCACGTTGCCGTGCGCCCCGATCTCCGCGATCCAGTGCAGGCCGAGCTCCTCGGCCTTGGCCTTGGACATCACCACGACCGCCGCGGCGCCGTCGGAGATCTGCGAGGCCGTGCCCGCGGTGATCGTGCCGTCCTTGGCGAAGGCCGGGCGCAGCTTGCCGAGCGACTCGGCGGTCGTCTCGGCGCGGATGCCCTCGTCCTGGGAGAAGAGGACCGGTCCGCCCTTGCGCTGCGGGATCTCGACCGGGGTGATCTCGGCCTCGAAGATGCCGTTCTTCTGGGCGGCGGCGGCGCGCTGGTGCGAGGCGGCGGCGATCTCGTCCTGCTCGGGGCGCCCGATGCCGAGGCGGGTGTTGTGCTTCTCCGTGGACTCGCCCATGGCGACGTTGTCGAAGGAGTCGGTGAGGCCGTCGTACGCCATGGAGTCGATCATCTCGATGGCGCCGTACTTGACGCCCTCGCGCGACTTGGGCAGGACGTGCGGCGCGTTCGTCATCGACTCCTGGCCGCCGGCGACGACGATGTCGAACTCGCCCGCGCGGATCAGCTGGTCGGCGAGCGCGATCGCGTCGAGCCCGGAGAGGCACACCTTGTTGACGGTGAGCGCGGGGACGTTCATGGGGATGCCCGCCTTGACAGCGGCCTGGCGTGCCGGGATCTGCCCTGCCCCGGCGGTGAGCACCTGGCCCATGATCACGTACTGCACCTGGTCGCCGCCGATCCCGGCCCGGTCGAGCGCGGCCTTGATCGCGAAACCGCCCAGGTCGGCACCGGAGAAGGACTTCAGGGAGCCGAGCAGGCGGCCCATGGGCGTACGCGCGCCCGCGACGATCACTGAGGTGGTACCGGTCGTTCCAGACATGTGCCACGGCCCCTTGGGAGGAGGAGTTAATGAGGGTTTACTTGAATGTACTGAGCGGTACGCCGCCCGTCATCGGGCGCTAGGTGTGATCGCGCGCACGTTGCGTAATCACCGCCGGAAGGGCTGCACTTAAAAACATGCTGACGCGAATCGATCACATCGGGATCGCCTGTTTCGACCTCGACAAGACCGTCGAGTTCTACCGGGAGACATATGGCTTCACGGTGTTCCACACCGAGGTCAATGAGGAGCAGGGGGTGCGCGAGGCCATGCTCAAGATCAATGAGACGGGTGACGGCGGCGCTTCCTACCTGCAGCTCCTCGAACCCACTCGCGATGACTCCGCCGTGGGCAAGTGGCTCGCGAAGAACGGCGAGGGCGTGCACCACATCGCTTTCGGCACCGCGGACGTGGACGGCGACGCCGCGGCCATCAAGGACAAGGGCGTACGCGTCCTTTACGAGGAGCCCCGCATCGGGTCCATGGGATCCCGCATCACCTTCCTGCACCCCAAGGACTGTCACGGTGTGCTGACCGAACTCGTCACCTCGGCAGCTCAGGAGTCACCGGAGCACTGACCTCCGCATACTTGGGCCGGTAGGGTTGGGGTCGGCCGTCCGAAGTTCGGGCGGCCGGTCGTCCGTACGCTGGGCGGCCGCTTGCCGGGGTCCGGGTTTCGGGGGACGAGCGTCAGGGCAGCAGCCCAAGCTCTGCTGTTGATCTGACACCATTCCCCGTGGGCCCCGTTCGGCGGATGGACAGGGCTCGTACGAAACTTGCGATCAGAGTGGGGTCTCCCCTGCTCGAACGAAGTTGAGAGCTTGGGGAAGGATGGGACCGCGCAGTGCGGGGCTACGAACGCCAAGAGAGCTCGCGGGCTGAGACGGACCATCTTTCGCGGTTCGAGGCCGAGATGGACCGGCTGAAGACCGAGCGAGAGAAGGCTGTTCAGCACGCCGAAGACCTCGGCTACCAGGTCGAGGTGTTGCGCGCCAAGCTGCACGAGGCGCGCCGCAACCTCGCGTCCCGCCCTGCCTACGACGGCGCGGACATCGGTTACCAGGCCGAGCAGTTGCTCCGTAATGCCCAGATCCAGGCCGACCAGCTGCGCCAGGACGCCGAGCGGGAGCTGCGGGACGCCCGTGCGCAGACCCAGCGCATCCTCCAGGAGCACGCCGAGCAGCAGGCCAGGCTCCAGTCCGAGCTGCACTCCGAGGCGGTGTCACGCCGTCAGCAGCTCGACCAGGAGCTGTCCGAGCGCCGCCAGACCGTCGAGTCGCACGTCAACGAGAACGTGGCGTGGGCCGAGCAGCTGCGGGCGCGCACCGAACAGCAGGCGCGCCGCCTGCTCGACGAGTCGCGCGCCGAGGCCGACCAGGCTCTGGCCGCCGCCCGCGCGGAGGCCGAGCGCGTGGCCGAAGAGGCCCGCCAGCGCCTTTCGAGTGACGCCGAGTCCGCCCGCGCCGAGGCCGAGGCCATCCTGCGCCGGGCCCGCTCGGACGCCGAGCGCCTCCTGAACGCCGCGTCCACGCAGGCGCAGGAGGCCACCGATCACGCGGAGCAGCTGCGTTCCTCCACGGCCACGGAGTCCGAGCAGGCGCGCCGTCAGGCCACCGAGGCGAGCCGGGCCGCCGAGCAGCGCATGGCGGAGGCCGAGACGGCTCTGCGCGAGGCACGCGCCGAGGCGGACAAGGTCCTCGCCGAGGCGAAGGAGTCCGCGTCCAAGCAGCTCGCGGCCGCCGAGGGCGCCAACGAACAGCGCACGCGCACCGCCAAGGAGCAGGTCGCCCGTCTGGTGGGCGAGGCCACGAAGGAGGCCGAGGCCACCAAGTCCGAGGCCGAGCAGCTCGTCGCCGACGCCCGTGCCGAGGCCGAGCAGCTGATCAAGGAAGCCGCCGAGAAGGCGCGCACGATCACCGCCGAGGAGACCGCGGGCCAGCTCGCCAAGGCCGCCCGCACCGCGGAGGACGTACTCGACAAGGCGTCCAAGGACGCCAAGGAGACGACGAAGGCCGCCACCGAGGAGGCCGAGCGGATCCGCAGCGAGGCCGAGGCCGAGGCGGACCGGCTGCGCGCCGAGGCGCACGACATCGCCGAGGAGCTCAAGGGCACGGCGAAGGACGACACCAAGGAGTACCGCGCCAAGACCGTCGAGCTGCAGGAGGAGGCGCGCAGGCTGCGCGGCGAGGCCGAGCAGCTGCGGGCCGACGCGGTCACCGAGGGCGAGCGGATCCGTGGCGAGGCCCGGCGCGAGGCCGTCCAGCAGATCGAGGAGGCGGCCAAGTCCGCCGAGGAGCTGCTCGCCAAGGCGAAGGCCGACGCGGACGAGCTGCGGTCGGCGGCCACCGCCGACAGCGAGCGGATGCGCACCGAGGCCATCGAGCGCGCGACGACCCTGCGCAAGCAGGCCGAGGAGACCCTGGAGCGCACCCGCGCGGAGGCCGAGCGGCACCGCGAGGAGGCCGCCGAGCAGGCCGAGGCCACGAAGACCGAGGCCGAGGACGCCGCGCGGGCCCTGCACGAGGAGACCGAGCGGGCGATAGCGGCACGTCAGGCCGAGGCAGCCGACGAGCTGACGCGCCTGCACACGGAGGCCGAGGAGCGTCTCGCCTCCGCCGAGCAGGCGCTGACCGATGCCCGCGCCGAGGCCGAGCGCATCCGCAAAGAGGCCTCGGACGAGACGGACCGCCTCCGTTCGGAGTCCGCCGAGCGGGTCCGCACCCTTCAGGCGCAGGCCGAGACCGAGGCCGAGCGGCTGCGCACCGAGGCCGCGGCCGACGCGTCGCAGGCGCGCGCCGAGGGCGAGAACGTCGCCGTGCGGCTGCGTTCGGACGCCGCGGCCGAGGCCGAGCGGCTCAAGACGGAGGCCCAGGAGTCGGCCGACCGTCTGCGCTCGGAGGCCGCAGCCGCCGCCGAGCGCGTGGGCGCGGAGGCCGCCGAGGCGCTGTCCGCGGCCCAGGAGGAGGCCGCGAGGCGCCGCAGGGAGGCCGAGGAGACCCTCAGCTCCGCGCGCGCGGAGGCCGACCAGGAGCGCGAGCGGGCGCGCGAGCAGAGCGAGGAGCTCCTCGCGTCCGCCCGCAAGCGCGTCGAGGAGGCACAGGCCGAGGCCGTGCGCCTCGTCGAGGAGGCCGACCGCAGGGCGACCGAGATGGTCTCCAGCGCCGAACAGACCGCCCAGTCCGTACGGGATTCCGTGGCGGGCCTTCAGGAATCGGCGCAGGAGGAGATCGCGGGCCTGCGCAGCGCCGCCGAGCACGCGGCGCAGCGCACGAGGACCGAGGCGCAGGAGGAGGCGGACCGCGTCCGCGCCGACGCGTACGCCGAGCGGGAGCGCGCCACCGAGGACGCCACCCGCACCCGGCGCGAGGCGAACGAAGAGACCGAGGCCGCCAAGTCCCTTGCCGAGCGCACCGTTTCGGAGGCGATCGCGGAGGCCGAGCGGCTGCGCTCGGACGCCTCCGAGTATGCCCAGCGTTCGCGTACGGAAGCCTCGGACGCGATCGCGTCGGCCGAGCAGGACGCGTCCCGCACCCGTGCCGACGCCCGCGAGGACGCCAACCGCATCCGCAGCGACGCGGCGAGCCAGGCCGACCAGTTGATCGGCGAGGCGCGCAGCGAGGCCGAGCGGCTGCAGAACGAGACGGTCGCGGAGGCCGAGCGGCTCAAGGCCGAGACGAGCGCCGAGGCCGAGCGGGTGCGCTCGGAGTCGGTGGCCAAGGCCGAGAAGCTCATCTCGGACGCGTCGGGCGACGCCGAGCGGCTTCGCGCGGACGCCGCGGAGACGGTCGGCTCCGCCCAGCAGCACGCCGAGCGCATCCGGTCCGAGGCCGAGCGCGTCAAGGCGGAGGCGGCCGCCGAGGCCGAGCGGCTCACCTCGCAGGCGCGGGAGGAGGCCGAGCGGACCCAGGACGAGGCACGCCGGGCCGCCAACAAGAGCCGTTCCGAGGCGGCCGAGCAGGTCGACACGCTCATCACGGAGGCGGCGGCCGAGGCCGAGAAGCTGACGAGCGACGCCCAGGAGAAGGCGCTCAAGGCGACCACGGACGCCGAGGCGCAGGCCGACACGATGGTCGGCGCCGCCCGCACGGAGGCCGACCGCCTTGTCTCCGAGGCGCGCGTCGAGGGCAACTCCCTGGTGGAGAAGGCCCGTACGGACGCGGACGAACTGCTCGTCGGCGCCCGCAGGGACGCGACGGCGATAAGGGAGCGCTCCGAGGAGCAGCGCGACCGCCTCACCGCGGAGATCGAGGAGCTGCACGAGCGTGCGCGCCGCGAGTCCGCCGAGGCGATGAAGACGGCCGGTGAGCGCTGCGACGCCCTGGTGAAGGCCGCGGAGGAGCAGCGTGCCGAGGCCGAGGCGCAGGCCAAGGAGCTGGTGTCGGACGCGAGTTCCGAGGCCGGCAAGGTCCGCATCTCCGCGGTGAAGCGGGCCGAGGCGCTGCTCAAGGAGGCCGAGACGAAGGTGGCCGAGCTGGTGCGCGAGGCCGAGCGCGTCAAGGCGGAGGCGCAGGCCGAGGCCGAGCGGACGGTCGACGAGGGCAAACGCGAGCTCGAGGTTCTCGTCCGGCGCCGCGAGGACATCAACGCCGAGATCTCCCGTGTCCAGGACGTACTGGAGGCGTTGGAATCTTTTGAGGCTCCGCCGGTCCCCGGCCAGAAGGACGGTGGCGTCAAGGCCGGTGCGGCGGCGGGCTCAACTCGATCGGGTGGCAAGCCGTCCGAGGGCTAGCCAAAGAACATCTCGCGTGCTTTGTAAGGACCTTCGGCACTGTCGCTGGCAAGTGCTCCGGCGGTTAGCCACTCAAAAGGGGTGTCATTCTCCAGATCAAACGGGCATCTGCTCGATGACACGCCGCTTGGACCCCTAGGATTCCCCCTATCACCTCACCGGTCTCATTCGACAGGAACCCCATGAGCGACACTTCCCCCTACGGCTTCGAGCTTGTGCGGCGTGGGTACGACCGCGCTCAGGTGGACGAACGTATCTCCAAGCTCGTCTCCGACCGTGACAGCGCTCTTGCTCGTATCACTGCTCTGGAAAAGCGCATTGAGGAGCTGCACCTCGAGACGCAGAACGCGCAGGCGCAGGTAGCCGACGCCGAACCGTCGTACGCGGGCCTGGGTGCTCGCGTCGAGAAGATCCTCCGCCTCGCCGAGGAGGAGGCGAAGGACCTGCGCGAGGAGGCTCGTCGCGCAGCCGAGCAGCACCGCGAGCTCGCCGAGTCGGCGGCCCAGCAGGTGCGCAACGACGCCGAGTCGTTCGCGGCCGAGCGCAAGGCCAAGGCGGAGGACGAGGGCGTCCGGATCGTCGAGAAGGCCAAGGGCGAGGCGGGCGCGCTGCGCAGCGAGGCGCAGAAGGACGCTCAGCAGAAGCGCGAGGAGGCGGACGCCCTCTTCGAGGAGACCCGCGCCAAGGCCGCCCAGGCCGCGGCCGACTTCGAGACGAACCTCGCCAAGCGTCGCGAGCAGTCGGAGCGTGACCTGGCCTCGCGTCAGGCCAAGGCCGAGAAGCGCCTCGCGGAGATCGAGCACCGTGCGGAGCAGCTTCGTCTTGAGGCGGAGAAGCTGCGTACCGACGCTGAGCGTCGTGCGCGTCAGACGGTGGAGACGGCCCAGCGTCAGGCCGAAGACATCGTCGCGGACGCGAACGCCAAGGCGGACCGGATCCGGAGCGAGTCCGAGCGTGAGCTCGCGGCTCTGACGAACCGTCGGGACAGCATCAACGCTCAGCTCACCAACGTGCGCGAGATGCTGGCCACGCTCACCGGTGCGGCCGTCGCCGCGGCGGGTACGCCTGCCGAGGACGAGCCGGTCAGCCGCGGGGTGCCTGCTCAGCAGACGCGATAAGGCCGTTGGGACGCTGCGGACCGGTTGTCGCTGGTCGCGCAGTTCCCCGCGTCCTGACGGGGCCCTCTGCCAAGTGGCAGGGGGCTCTGTCCCGTTTTAGCGTGGCCGCATGATCGAGCTCGAGGGGCTGACCAAGCGGTACGGCGAGAAGCTGGCCGTCAACGACCTCACCTTCACCGTGCATCCGGGCATCGTCACCGGCTTCCTCGGGCCGAACGGCGCCGGCAAGTCCACGACGATGCGGATGATGCTCGGGCTCGACAACCCCACGGCGGGCGCCGCGCGGATCGACGGCAAGCGCTACGCCCAGCTGAAGGAGCCCCTCAAGTACATCGGCGCCCTGCTCGACGCGAAGGCCATGCACGGCGGGCGCAGCGCCTTCAACCATCTCCTCTGCCTCGCGCAGAGCAACGGCATCCCGCGCGCCCGCGTCCACGAGGTCCTGGACACCGTGGGCCTGACGCAGGTCGCCAGGAAGAAGGCCAAGGGCTTCTCGCTCGGCATGGGCCAGCGGCTCGGCATCGCGGGCGCGCTGCTCGGTGATCCCGAGATCCTGATGTTCGACGAGCCGGTCAACGGCCTCGACCCCGAAGGCATCCACTGGATCCGGAACCTGATGAAGTCCCTCGCCTCACAGGGCCGTACGGTCTTCGTCTCCTCCCACCTGATGAGTGAAATGGCGCTGACCGCCGACCACCTCGTCGTCATCGGGCAGGGCCGGCTCCTCGCCGACACGTCCATGGCGGACTTCATCCACCAGAACTCGCGCAGTTACGTCCGGCTGCGCTCCCCGCAGCGCGAGCGTCTCCTCGATGTGCTGCACCAGGAGGGCGTCACCGCCGTCGAGGCGGGCAACGGCACCCTCGAAGTCGACGGCACCCCCTCCGAGGACCTCGGTGAGCTCGCCGCCCGCCATCAGCTCGTACTCCATGAACTGAGCCCCCAGCGGGCCTCGCTCGAAGAGGCCTTCATGCAGCTCACCGCGGAGTCGGTGGAGTATCACGCGCACGCCGACCACGCGGGCCCCGGCGCCGCCCCGCCGCCACCCGTGCGGGCCGCGGGCTGGGGCGAGAGCTGGCAGCAGCCGAAGAAGGGGTCCTGAGCGATGGCCGCGACGCAGGTACTGAAGTCGGAGTGGACCAAGATCCGCTCGGTCTCGTCGACCGTGTGGACGCTGGGTCTCGCCGTGGTCGTCACGGTCGGGCTCGGCCTGCTGATCAGCATCCTGGCGAAGAACGACTACGACAGCCTCAACGCCCAGGACCGCAGGGTCTTCGACCCGACCTTCACCAGCTTCGCCGGGATGAGCCTCGGCCAGCTCGCGATGATCGTCTTCGGTGTGCTCGTCGTCTCGAACGAGTACAGCACCGGCATGATCCGCACCTCGCTCTCCGCTGTCCCGCAGCGCGCCACCTTCATGGCGAGCAAGGTCGCGATCGCCACGCTGCTCTGTCTGGTGGTGGGGCTGGTCACGAGCTTCATCGCGTTCTTCGTGGGGCAGGCGATGCTCGGCGAGCACAAGGCGCTGATCGGGGATCCCGGAGTGCTGCGCGCGGTGATCGGCGGAGGGCTCTACATGACGCTCATCGCGATGTTCTCGATGGGTGTCGCGACGATGCTGCGCAGTCCGATGCTGTCCCTTGGCATCCTGATGCCGTTCTTCTTCCTCATCTCCAGCATCCTGGGCAACGTGTCGGCGACGAAGAAGATCGGCCGCTTCCTCCCCGACCAGGCCGGCAGCAAGATCATGCAGGTGAAGACGCCACTGGACGACGACACCCCGTACGGGCCATGGGGCGGGCTCGGGATCATGGTGGTGTGGGTCGTGGTCGCGCTGATCGGCGGCTACGTACTTCTGAAGAAGCGGGACGCCTAGTCCCGCGGGGGGTGTGTGATGACGGAGGACCTGAGCCTTGCCGCGCTCGGCCTCGACGTCGTGCCCGCCCTGCACCCGCTGGCCTACCCGGGGCGGCCGGTCCTCGCGCCCTCCCTCCTGACCGGCGACGAGCTCCTTCCCCTCGGTGTACGTCCGCTGCCGCTCGGGCAGTGGCACGTGGCGGGGCAGCCGCTCGACGAGGCGCTGGGTGAGCGGGGCCTGACCCCCGTCAGCCGCCGCCATCCCGTCATCGCCGTCGGGTCGAACGCCTCGCCCGCTCAGGTCGCGTACAAGCTGATCCGGCGCGGCATCCCCGCCGTCGTGCCGATGGTCCCGGTGCGGGTGCGCGGCGTCGCCGTGGGCTGCTCGGCGCACGTCGGGCGGGCCGGTTATGTGGCGGCGGCCCCCTACCTCGATCCGGTGATCGAAACCTCCCTCGTCGTGAGCTGGCTCGATCAAGACCAGCTCCGGGCGGTCGACGAGACGGAGGTGCCCAACTACCGGCGGGTGCTGCTCCCGGGCGACGGCTTCGGCCTTGCCATGCCGTCCGGGCAGAAGCTCGACGACGCCGCCCTCTACGTCAGCTCGTACGGAGTCCTCGTCTATCCGGACACCGGGCTGCCCCGCCCCGGTGGCGGCGACCAGGCGGCGCTGCTCGCCTCGCTCATCGGGGGTTCGCCAGCGTTGCGCAGGCTGCTCGGGCCCGGCCCCGCCGACTGGGTGCGGAAGGCCGCCGCCGACCGAACGCTGCGTGAGCTCGGTACGCGTGCCTTCGCCGATGCGGGCTTGGCGCTGGCTCAGCCGGGCTTCCCGTGACGGGGAGAGTTTTTGCCCGCTCTTGGCTGGAACCGTCAGCTCCCCGTTATCCTCCTAACCCTTACGGGGGCGTGTGCCCCGACGTCCTGAACCATTCGATGGGTGCGGAGAATGATCGAGGCAGTCGGCCTGACAAAGCGCTATGGCGCCAAGACAGCCGTGTACAACCTTTCCTTTCAGGTGCGACCCGGCACGGTCACCGGCTTCCTGGGCCCGAACGGCTCCGGCAAGTCGACGACCATGCGCATGATCCTCGGGCTCGACCAACCCACCACGGGCCAGGTGACGATCGGCGGCTACCCGTACCGCAAGCTCCCCAACGCCCCCCGCCAGGTCGGCGCGCTGCTCGACGCCAAGGCGGTGCACGGCGGCAGGCACGCCCGCAACCACCTCCTGTGCCTCGCGCAGCTCTCCGGCATCCCGGCCCGCCGTGTCGACGAGGTGCTCGGCGTCGTGGGCCTCCAGGACGTGGCGAAGAAGCGCTCCAAGGGCTTCTCGCTGGGCATGGGCCAGCGACTCGGCATCGCCGCCGCGCTGCTCGGCGACCCGCAGGTGCTGCTCTTCGACGAGCCGGTCAACGGCCTCGACCCCGAGGGCATTCTCTGGGTCAGGAACCTGATGAAGTCCCTTGCCGCCGAGGGGCGCACGGTCTTCGTCTCCTCGCACCTGATGAGCGAGATGGCGCTCACCGCCGAGCACCTGATCGTGATCGGCCGCGGGCAGCTGCTCGCGGACATGAGTGTCAAGGACTTCATCTCGCACAACTCCGCCGACTTCGCCCGCGTGCGTACGCCGGAAGGCGATGTCCAGCAGCGCGAGAAGCTGTCGGCCGCGCTGAGCGAGGCGGGCGGCCAGGTCATGCCCGAGCAGGACGGCGCGCTGCGCGTGACCGGGCTTCCGCTCCCCCGCATCAGCGACCTCGCGCACAGCGCGGACGTCCGCGTGTGGGAGCTCTCCCCGCACCAGGCCTCGCTGGAAGAGGCGTACATGCGGATGACACAGGGCGCCGTCGACTACCGCTCGACCGTCGACCAGCGCGCGGGACTGCAGCAGCAGCTGCCGCCGGGCGCGATGCCGCAGCCGCCGATGCCGGTGCCCGGACAGGGCCAGCCCGGGTGGTACGCACCGCCGCCGCCCCAGCAGGGCGGCCAGCCGTTCGCGATGCCGCAGGGAGCCCCTCAGGGCCCTGCGCAGGGCGCCCCCAACCCTTACGCGGCCGCCGCCGCACCTGAGATGACCAAGAGCGCCAACGACAACGAGGATGCCCGATGACCACGCCTCCGACTCCGCAGCCGCAGGCGCAGCCCCAGCAGGCGTACGCACAGGCAGGCGCTCCCCCGCAGGGCGCCCCGATGCCGCAGGGCGCTCCCATGCCTCAGGGCGCTCCGATGGCTCCCCCGCCGGCCGCCCCCGCGCCGCCCTCCGCCTGGCAGCAGGCGATGAACAACGCCTACACCTCGCCGATCCCGGTCAGGAAGACCCACCTCGGCAACGCCCTGGCCTCCGAGTGGACGAAGATCAAGTCGGTCCGCTCGACGATGTGGACCCTCGGCGTCTTCTTCCTCCTGGTCGTCGGCATCGGCCTGCTCGTGGCCGCGCAGACACAGGACCGTGACTACGCGGACGTGCCGTTCACGATCCCGGCGTTCTTCGGTCTCGTGCTCGGCCAGATCTGCCTGATCACGCTCGGCGTCCTGGTGACGTCGTCCGAGTACGGCACGGGCATGATCCGTACGACGTTCACGGCGTCGCCGCAGCGTTATCGCGTGCTCGCCGCCAAGATCATGATCTTCTTCGTGATCGCCTTCGTCGTATCGGCGGGCTCGATCCTCCTGGTGGGCCTGATGACGTCGGGGATGCACAGCGGCCCCGAGGCCGGCGACGTCGACTGGGCGGGCACGGTCCTCAAGGGCGGCCTCTACGTCTCGCTCCTGGGCGTCCTCGCGCTCGCCGCAGGATCGATGCTGCGTCACTCGGCGGGTGCGATCACCGCGATGCTCGGCGTGGTCCTCGTGCCCGCGATCCTGCCCGTGTTCCTGATGATCTCCGAGGGCACGCGACCGCTCGGCGAGAAGATGATGGACTACAACGCCATCAACTCGCTCGCCAAGATCTTCGAGATGGACGGGACGGGCGGCGGCACCTCGCAGCTGCTGCTGCTCGTCGGCGTGACGGCGGCCGCGATCGTCGCCGCCTTCGCCCTCCTGGAGAAGCGCGACGTGTAACTGCCGCCGGGGTCCTCGGTACTCCTCAGTACCTCGGCGCGTTACGGGACCGCTGCACCCGCGTGGTGCGGCGGTCCTTCGCGTTCCAGCAGGCCTTGTGCCAGTGCCGGCGCTCGTCTACACCCGAGTGCTCGGGCCAGGCCACCACATGCGCGACCCCGGAGGGGATCTCCTGGTCGCACCCGGGGCAGCGGTAGCTCTTGCCGGCCGCGCTCGCGCCCGCGACGTGGCGCAGGCTCCACTGCTCGCCCTGCCAGCTCTCGGTGGACTGGAAGCCGCCGTAGCGGCCCGTCGGTCCCCCGTCCGTGCGCGGGCTGTCTACTCCGGCGCCCTTCGGGCGGTTGCGACGCGGGGACACGGGACACCTCACGGGATGTACGGGGGCCAGGGGTGCGCCAAGCCTACGCGGCGCGGACACGGGTAGGCGTCTCCCACCAACCCCCACAGATCCCCCCTGCATTTCGCAGAAAATCCGTCAATCTTCACGCCAAGCCGTGCCTTTGGCACGTGTCATGCGTTGTTGCCCGTAGGGGGAGTGCCTGCGTCGGCGCCAAGGAGGCAGGAGTGCGATGCGTGTAGGTAGTTTTGTTCTGGCCGCCCAGTTCCCGGGACAGGGGCAGGGAGAGGCGCTGCACCGTGCGGTGCGGTCCGCCGAGGTGGCCGAGGAGGCGGGCCTCGACTCGGTCTGGCTCGCCGAGCACCACTTCGTGCCGTACGGCACGTGTCCGTCCGCCGTGACCCTCGCCGCGCTGCTTCTCGGGCGTACGCGGCGCATCCGGGTCGGCACCGCCGTGAGCGTCCTGCCGACCGTTCATCCCGTCGCCCTGGGCGAGCAGGCGGCGCTGCTGCATCTGACGTCCGGCGGGCGCTTCTCGCTGGGCGTGGGGCGCGGCGGCCCATGGGTGGACCTGGAGGTCTTCGGATCCGGCCTCGACGCGTACGAGAAGGGCTTCCCGGAGTCGCTCGATCTGCTGCTGCGGTGGCTGAGCGAGCCCCGGGTCGCGAGCGACGCGGAGCGCTTCCCCTTCCGCGAGGTCGCCGTGGTGCCACGGCCGCAGGAGGCGCTGACCGGCGCCGGCGAGGACACCGGGGGGACGGCTGAAGGCCCCGAGGTGATCGTCGCCTGCACCTCGCCGGCCAGCGTGCGGCTCGCGGCGGAACGCGGGCTGCCGATGCTGCTCGGCATGCATGTCGGCGACGAGGAGAAGGCCGAAATGGTGGCGTTGTGGCGCAGGCACGCGCGCGCCGCGGGGCGCACGCCGGAGGAGGTCCTGCGGGGCTCGCACGTCTCCGCCGGGGTCGCGCAGATCGCGGACCGGCGCCTGGACGCGGCGGAGACGCTGCAGAAGTCGATGCCGGGCTGGCTCAAGCAGGGGCTCGACGCCCATGTCACGGTCGACGGCCGCGCACGGGCCATGCGGGACCCGCTCGCGTACACGGAACTGCTCTGCGGACTGCATCCGGTGGGCACCCCGCAGCTGTGCGCCGACCGGATCGCGGCGACCTCGGAGCGCACGGGGATCACACGCTTCGCGCTGCTTGTCGAGGGCTCGGGCGATCTGGCGACGACGGAGGAGAACGTCCGCAGGCTGGGCGCCGAAGTGCTGCCCCAGCTCGGCTGAGCCACTGAGGCGGGGAGCTGCCGCTCCGGTACTAGAACACCTCCCGCGTACGGAGCGGCAGCAAAAGGCTTCAGCAGTCCCGCAGTTCAGGCGACTGGTTGAGCAGCTGGCCCCGGATCGACGTGAACCGGGCGAGCCTGTCGTCCACGGACGCATCCAGCGGGAACACCGCCACACGGTGGCAGTTCTGGAATGCGAGCCGTACTCCGAAGTGCCGCTGCAGAGCGCCGCGAATCGCGTCACTCGCGAGCGCCCGCAGGAGCTGGCCGCGAGCCTGCTCGTTGGGTGGCGGCGTCTGGTTGTCGGCGAACTCGCCGCCGTCAACCTTCAGCTGTGCCACCAGGGAGCTGATCATCTCCCATGCGTAAGGCAGGGAGGTCCGGACGCAGTCGACGAATTCCGCTTCATCGACCTCGCCTCGCTCGGCCTGTTCCAACAGTGCCGGTGAGACGTCGAGCGACATGGGTTCTCCTCTCGCACCCCCGGGGAGCGGGGGCTTCCGGACAGGGAAGGAGTCCGCACACGCAGCGTGCACGCACGGCGACCTCCTGCTTATACGGTAAGCACCGGACCCGAGCTGCACCAGGAGATTGGGAACATAACCGGCCAGGATCGAACAGGGCCATCGCCGGAGGAATCGCGCGGACCACCTGGGGTCGAGTAGCGTTGCGCCCCATGCGTCTCGTCATTGCCCGATGCTCCGTGGATTACGCGGGCAGGCTCACCGCCCATCTCCCGTCGGCCCCCCGCCTGATCCTTGTGAAGGCGGACGGCAGTGTCTCGATCCATGCGGACGACCGGGCCTACAAACCTCTCAACTGGATGTCCCCGCCCTGCACCTTGAAGGAGGGGGCGGGTGACGACGCGGGCGTCTGGACCGTCGTGAACAAGGGGGGCGAGAAGCTCATCATCACGATGGAAGAGATCCTGCACGACTCCTCGCACGAACTGGGCGTCGATCCCGGCCTCATCAAGGACGGCGTGGAAGCGCACCTTCAGGAGCTGCTCGCCGACCGGATCGAGACGCTCGGCGAGGGCTACTCCCTGATCCGGCGCGAGTACATGACGGCGATCGGCCCGGTGGACATCCTCTGCCGCGACTCCGACGGACAGACCGTCGCCGTCGAGATCAAGCGGCGCGGCGAGATCGACGGCGTCGAGCAACTGACGCGCTACCTCGAGCTGTTGAACCGCGACCCGCACCTGGCCCCCGTCAAGGGCATCTTCGCCGCCCAGGAGATCAAGCCGCAGGCCCGCGTGCTCGCCACGGACCGCGGCATCGGCTGCGCCGTCCTGGACTACGACGCGATGCGCGGCATCGAGGACGACAAGCTGCGGTTGTTCTAGGCGTTCTTGTACGAAGAGAGGGGGCCGGGTCCGCAAGGACCCGGCCCCCTCTCGTACGTGCGTCAGATCGTCCGTACGTGCGTCAGATCGTCGACGCAGAGCTGGAACTCGACGCGCTGTCGCTCGTCGCCGGGCCGCTCGCCGAGTCCGAGGTGCCCGGGGACGACGGCGGGTCCGGCGCCGGGGAGGTCGGCGGCGGGGTCGTCGGCGGCGGCGTTGTCGGCGGCTTCGTCGTGGGCGGCTTCGTGGTCGGCGGCTTGGTCGTCGGCGGCTTCGTCGTGGGCGGCTTGGTCGTCGGCTTGTCCGTGGGCTTGTCGGACGGCTTGCCCGAGGTGTCGTCGGACGGCTTGCCGCTGTCGCTCGGCTCGTCCGACGGTTCGCCGCTCTCGCTCGGCTCACCGTCGTCCGCGGTGCCGGGGACGTTGTCCGGGCCGTCACTGTCCGGGCGGCTCGTCGAGTCCTTCGCCGGCTTGTCCGCGGTCAGGCCGTCGTCGTCCTGGTCCTCGCTCGCCGACTGCTCCGTCTTGACCTTGTCGGGAGGGTTGTCGTTGCCGTCGGACGTCGCGCCGAGGGTCACCACCGTGCCGAGCACGGCGGCAAGGAGGGCTCCCGCGCCCGCCGCCACGAGGTTGCGCCGGGTGCCGTTGATGATGGAGCGGCGAGTCGGTGCCGGGCCGCCCGCGCCCGCCGCGGGCGCTGCCTTGCGGGTGACCAGGGTCTCGGGCTGCGGGGGCGGTGTGGGCAGCGCGAACGCCGCCGGTACGCCGCCGGGGGGCGACGCCGATTCCTCGTAGCGCGCGTCGGGCACCTCTTCACCGGCGGCCGCGCTCATGCCGGCCACCGGCAGCACGCTGCCCGAGCGGTCGGCGACCAGGGCGAGGGCCCTGCGTCCCGCGATCATGCCCCGCTTGTCGGCGAGCGCGCCGCGCAGGCCGATGGAGGCCTCCAGTTCGACGCGGGCCCGGTCGAGCTGTCCGCCGCAGAGCGCGAGGACGCCGAGCTCATGGTGGAAGTACGCCTCTTCGGCGACCTCGCCCGCGGTCCGTGCCGCCTCCTGGCCCGCCCGCAGGGCACGCTCCCAGGCGCCCCAGTCGAGGCCTCCCGCGAACGCCGGTGCGACGGTGCGGGCGAGCAGTACAGCGGCGCTCTCCTCGCCGCCGGCCTGCGCCCCCGACGCGGACTGCCCCGCGACCAGGACGCCCAGCGCCGCGAGCACGGCGTCCGCCTCGGCCACGACCCTCTCCGGGCCGACCGAGGGGTGCCCCGCCCACCAGGCGTAGTGCTGGGCGGCGCTCTGGGCGCGCTCAGCGGTGTCGTCCGCGTACCCGGACGCCTCCAGCTGCGTACGCACCCCGGCGGCGAGCCGGTAGTGCGAGCCGACCACCGTGACGAGCGCGGTGGAGACCAGCTCGGCGAGGGCCGCGTCCGCGTGGGTGTCCCCCACGAGGGCGGGCAGATGCGCCTGGTGCGGCAGCTCGCCGCCGAGAGCGACGGCGAAACGCAGCGTGGTGCGCGCCGAAGGGCTCAGGCGCGAGGCGAGCAGCACCGCGGGCGCCGCGCCGTCGGCGAGCGAGGGCAGCGGTACGTCGTGGCCCTCGGCGTCGAAGGGCGCGTCGACCGGGGCGTCGGCGTAGTAGCCGTACTCGTCGAAGGCGTTCGGGTCGGCGCGCAGCTGGTCGCGCTGGCGCAGCAGGGCGCCCGCCTGGACGAAGCGCAGGGGCAGCCCCTCCGACTCGAACCACAGGTCGCCCGCCCAGCCCGCCTCGTCGTCCGTCAGGACGCGGCCGACGGCGCGCTCCAGGAGTTCGAGGCCTCCGCTGCGGCCGAGGCCGCCGAGGAAGACCTCTTCGAGGTGGGAGTCGGGGGACGGCGCCGCGACGTCGGGGGTCGCGGAGATGAGGAAGGCGCACTCGGGCGTGGCCTCAAGCAGCTCCTCCAGGGCTGCCGCACCGAACTCCAGGTCGTCAAGGACGACGACCGCGCCGATGTCGTGGACGAGTTCGAGCAGCAGGGCGCGGTCGGGGCGGTGCAGCGGGGCGTTGTAGACCGTTCCGAAGAGGTCCTGGAGCAGGTCCGCCGGTGTCTTGTGGTAGCCGGAGAGCCGGACGACGCCGTCCGGTGCGAGGTCCGCGCAGTCTTCGGCGACGGCGTTCAGGAGCGACGTGCGCCCCGAGCCCGCGGGGCCGGTGAGCCGCACCGAGCGCCCGCGTGCGAGCAGGCGCACGAGCCGCTCGCGCTCCTCCTGCCGCTCCAGGAGCGGCAGCCGGGGCAGTGCGGGTCCCGGCGGCACGGGCGGCGTCGATGCGCGGCGCAGCTCGGCACGCTCGGCGGCGGTGCGCTTGACGGGCCGTGCGGGCCGTTCGCCCGGCGGGCAGGGTTCGATCTCGCTGCCGTCTACGGGGTTCACGGTGAGCAGGAAGTCGCCGGACACGAGCTGGACGGTGCGGGCGAGCGCGGGCGCGGGCTGCCCGAAGTCTGGTGTCAGAGGATCGCGCGGTGGCCGCACGGGACGCGCCGAATCGTCGTCGTTGATGCCGTCATGGCCGTACTCTTCCGGTCCCCGGTTCATCGGGTCCATGGTCAAAGCCCCCCAGATGCGTGGTGTACACAGCCCCCTCCGGCCTTGTGCACACTGCGCTGTCGCTTCTGGTCCGGTGCCCCCGCTCGGGCGTCTGTCTTCGTCATGACGGTGGGCGACCGAACCCTAGACCTTCGCTCAGTATCTCCGAACGGGCGGGGTACCGCGCCGCCCGAGACGTCACAGTCTCGTGAGGATTGTGCGCGAGAGGTGTCTCACACACGAGGCAGTGATTCGACCCCGATGCCACCCTCGATGGCAAGGATCCTGTGCAGCCGGGTGGCCACGAGCAGGCGCTGCATCTGGGGCGGCACACTGCGCAGCACGAGCCGGCGTCCGCACCGTCCCGCGCGCCGGTGCGCGCCCATGATGACGCCGAGTCCCGTGGCGTCCCACGAGTCGAGTTCGGACAGGTCGAGCACCAGGTCACCGGCTCCGTCGTCGACGGCCGAGTGCAGGACCGTTCGGGCGTCCGCCGCGCTGCGTACGTCGAGGCGTCCCCCGACGACCAGCTGGGCCTGGTCGCCCCTGATGTGCATATGCGCTCCCCGAGAGTGCTGAGTTTCCTGTGACGTCTGTTCCGTATGGCGTCTGCGTATGTCACTGCAACTGACTGCCACATGGGCAAGGAAGTTGCCGTCTGTAAGCGAACCGATACCGAATTCACCCCGAGGAGTGACCCGCAGGAGGGGAAGCAGACGTCAGTGCTTGTAGAAGCCCTGCCCGCTCTTGCGGCCGATGTCACCGGCGTCAACCATCCGGCGCATCAGCTCGGGCGGTGCGAACTTCTCGTCCTGGGACTCCGTGTAGATGTTGCTCGTGGCGTGCAGCAGGATGTCGACGCCCGTCAGGTCGGCGGTCGCGAGCGGTCCCATGGCGTGTCCGAAGCCGAGCTTGCAGGCGATGTCGATGTCCTCGGCGGTGGCGACGCCCGACTCGTAGAGCTTGGCGGCCTCGACGACGAGCGCCGAGATCAGACGGGTCGTCACAAAGCCGGCGACGTCGCGGTTCACGACGATGCAGGTCTTGCCGACGGACTCGGCGAACTCCCGTGTGCGGGCGAGGGTTTCGTCGCTGGTCTTGTAGCCGCGCACCAGCTCGCACAGCTGCATCATCGGCACCGGCGAGAAGAAGTGCGCGCCCACGACCCGCTCCGGACGTTCCGTCACGGCCGCGATCTTCGTGATCGGGATGGCGGAGGTGTTCGACGCGAGCACGGCGTCCTCGCGCACGATCTTGTCGAGCGTACGGAAGATCTCGTGCTTGACCTCGAGCTTCTCGAAGACGGCCTCGACGACGATGTCCGCGTCGGCGACGGCGTCCATGTCGGTGCTCGTCGTGATGCGCCCGAGCGCCGCACCGGCGTCCTCGGCGGCGAGCTTGCCCTTGCTCACGAACTTGTCGTACGACGCCTTGATCCCGTCGGTGCCACGGGTCAGGGCCTCATCGGTGACGTCGCGCAGGACGACGTCCCAGCCCGCCTGGGCGGAGACCTGTGCGATGCCGGACCCCATGAGTCCGGCTCCGATGACGGCGAGCTTCCGTGCCACTGTTCCGACTCCCCTACCGCTTATCACGCCTGGCTTACACGCTGTTTACGTGTGCCCTCCGGGCGGACATTAGCGGTCGTGAGCGATCGAGTGGCGGTGAAGAGACGCGCGTCACGTCTCAGATGACGGACATCACACTGGTACGGGCCGTGCGCGTCATTCGGCGTCGCGCACCGCGTAGTTGAGGACCTTCTCGCCGAGCAGGTCCTCCATCTCGTCGAGCAGGACGAGGGCGTCGCGTGACACTTCGGCGGGCTTGCGGCCCTTGGACATCTCGTCGCCGATCCAGGCCATGAGCGTGCTGTGGACCCAGGAGAGCTGACCCGCGATCAGGCCGGGCATGGGGTCGGCTTCGGCGGCTTTCGCCTCTTCCGCGAGGGTCTTCGTGAGGTGACCGAGCGCCTGCTGCTGGATCTCCCAGAGCCGGGAGCGCAGCGGGTGGGCCTCGGTGATGACCTTCATGAAGTCGGCCCAGCCCGAGAAGAGGCCGATGGTGGGCGAGACGCCCTCGACCTCCGAGCGCAGCGCGCGCAGGACGGCCGCGGCTGCGGACTCCCCCGGCCGACGGCCGCGTACGTAGCCGGAGAGCCGGTCGACGACGGCTTCGCCCCGGTCGAGGAAGAGGTCCTCCTTGACCGGGAAGTAGTTGTAGACGGTGTTCACGGAGACGTCGGCGGCCTCCGCGACGTCCGCGACGGTCACCGTGACGAAGCCGTGCTCCAGGAAGAGCCCTGTCGCGATGTCCGAGATCCGCTGCTTGGTCTGCCGCTTCTTGCGCTCCCTGAGTCCTTCAGCCATGACCCCACCTTACGGCCATTGGCTAGGGCAACTGAAAACTTGGTGTGATTGCAAAATTTAAGAGACTCTGTTTTTGTGGTCGCCATGGCAATCATCAGCACGGCCGGACTCACCCAGACCTTCCGGACCAAACGCGGCACCGTCGAAGCCGTGCGCGGCATCGACCTGACCGTCGCCCCCGGCGAGATCCTCGGGTTCCTCGGACCGAACGGCGCGGGCAAGACGACGACGCTGCGCATGCTCACCACGCTCCTGGCGCCCACCGGCGGCGCCGCCACCGTCGCGGGCTGCGACCTGGCCCGCGACCCGGCCGCCGTACGGCGCAAGATCAGGTACGTGGCCCAGTCCGGCGGCGTCGACCTGAACATCTCCGTACGCGAGGAACTGGTCACCCAGGGGCAGCTCTACCGCCTGACGAAGACTCAAGCAGCCGCCCGCGCCCAGGAGTTGGCCGCAGACCTGGACCTCACCGACTTCCTCGACCGCCAGTGCGCGACCCTCTCCGGCGGCCAGCGACGGCGCCTCGACATCGCCATGGGGCTCATGCACCGGCCCGAGGTGCTCTTCCTCGACGAACCGACCACGGGGCTCGACCCGGGCAGCAGAGCCGACCTGTGGGCGCTGGTGCGGCGGCTGCGCGATGACCACGGCACCACCGTCGTCCTGACCACGCACTACCTCGACGAGGCCGACGCTCTCTGCGACCGCCTCGTCGTCATCGACAAGGGCGTCGTGGTCGCCGAAGGCACACCGAGCGCGCTCAAGCTCCAGTACGGCGGCTCCATCGACGCCTCGCTCCAGGACACGTTCCTGGCCGTCACCGGGCGCGACCTCACCCCCAAGGACACGGCGCCGGTCGCCGTCTGAATCCCCAGGGCCGCGTAAATACTCAAGGACCTCACATGTCTGCGTTTCTCTCCGACACCGCGCTGATCTTCGGGCGGTACGCCCGCCAGACCCTGCGCTCCAAGTTCCAGATCCTCTTCGGCGTCCTGATGCCGCTGCTCTACCTGCTCTTCTTCGGCCCGCTCCTGACCGACCTGCCGCTCGGCTCGCGCGGTGACTCCTGGCAGGTGCTCGTGCCGGGGCTGCTGCTCCAACTCGGTCTGTTCGGCGCCTCGTACAGCGGATTCGCGATCATCATCGAGAAGCAGTTCGGCGTGGTGGAGCGGATGCGGGTGACGCCGGTCAGCCGGCTCGCGCTCCTCCTCGGGCGGGTGCTCCGCGATGCCGCGCTCTTCGTCTTCCAGGCGGTGCTCCTGGTCCTCGCGGCCGTGGTGATGGGGCTGCGGGCGCCGCTCGCCGGCATCCTCATCGGCTTCGCCTTCGTGGGCGTCCTGACGGTCGTCCTCGCGTCCCTCTCGTACGCGCTCGCGCTGCTCGTCTCCAAGGCGCACGAGTTCGGACCCGTCGTCAACGCGGTCAGCATGCCCTCGATGCTGCTCTCCGGCCTGATGCTGCCGATGGCGCTCGCGCCGGGCTGGCTGGACGTGCTCTCGCACTTCATGCCGTTCCGCTATCTCGTGGACGCGGTGCGGGCCGCCTACGTGGGCGACTACGCGAGTACGGCGATGCTGTACGGCGTCCTGATGGCGGCCGCGCTCGCGGCCGGATCCGTGACGGTGGGCACACGTGTCTTCCGGAAGGCGGGCGCGTAACTAGGCTGACCTCATGGTCAATCTGACGCGCATCTACACCAGGACCGGCGACAAGGGCACGACGGCCCTCGGCGACATGAGCAGGACCGCCAAGACCGATCTGCGGATCTCGGCGTACGCCGACGCCAACGAGGCCAACGCCGCGATCGGCACGGCGATCGCGCTCGGACGGCTCGACGAAGAGGTCGTGAAGGTCCTGGTCCGGGTCCAGAACGACCTCTTCGACGTGGGCGCCGACCTGTCGACGCCGGTCGCCGAGAACCCGGAGTACCCGCCGCTGCGCGTCGAGCAGTTCTACATCGACAAGCTGGAGGCGGACTGCGACCGCTTCAACGAGCAGCTGGAGAAGCTGCGCAGCTTCATCTTGCCGGGGGGCACCGCGGGGGCTGCGCTGCTTCACCAGGCGTGCACGGTCGTCCGGCGGGCGGAGCGCTCCACTTGGGCGGCGCTCGAGGTGCACGGCGCGGCCATGAATGCCCTGACGGCCACCTATCTGAACCGGCTGTCCGACCTCCTCTTCATCCTTGCCCGTACGGCGAACAAGGAGGTCGGGGACGTGCTGTGGGTGCCGGGCGGCGAGCGTTAGAGCTTGCTCAGGAAGGTGGGGCGCCGCTCGGTCTCGCCGACCGGCGCCTTCTTCGGGAACACCGTGTACGCCCCCGCGATGATCACGTTGATGCCGATCAGCCACAGCATCTTCTGCTGCCACATCCGCAGGGAGCCGACGTCCCCGTCGCCCCCGACGTACCAGACCGCTCCCTGCAGCAGCGCCATGGCGATCAGGCCTGCCAGGATCCAGCGGGCGGCGAGCTTCCACTCGTGGAGGGCGCGGGCCATGCCGTACTTGGGGGTCGACGGCGGCGGGCCGCCCGCGAAGCGGTGGGCGACGCGGACGTCCACCCACTTGATCGTGTAGTGGCCGAGCGCGATGGAGTAGCCGATGTAGACGGCGGCCAGACCGTGCTTCCAGTCCGGCTCCGCGCCGTTCTTCAGGTCGATCGCGGTGACGACGAAGAGGACGACCTCCAGGACCGGCTCGCAGAGCAGTACGGCGATGCTCGCGCGCGGCATCTTCGCCCAGTACCGCAGGGCCAGGCCACCGGCCAGCAGCAGCCAGAAGCCGACCTCGCAGATGATGATCAGCGTGACGATCACGGTTCGCTCCTCTCGGTCACCTTTCCAGGCTCCCGTCGGCGAGGCCGCTGATCGTCGTCGCCAGTGACGAAGTTCGACTGCATCCTTCGATGTAGCGCGCGGTTCCTCCCTCAGAATCAGGCGCTGCCCCGGCGCGCCGTGTTGGATGGACGCATGGCCTTGTCCCTCCCCCGCCCGAAGCGCGTCGACGTACAGATCGCCGTGACCTGCGTGCTCGCCGGGCTCGCGTGGTGGGGGATCGGGCTCCACATGCAGGCGGACCGGCCGCTCGGCGGCACCTGGGCGCTGATCCCGCTCTTCGTCCTCGGCGGCCTTGAGCTGCTGCGCAGCAGCATGCCGCAGACCGCCCTGACCGTCGGCACGCTCGCGCTGGTCGCCGATCAGTTCACCGCGGGCAATCTGGCGTCGGTCATGATGTTCACGGACATCGTGTACGCGGCCGTGCTCTACGGGACGCCCGCCTCCGCCCGCCGCATCCCGGTCACCACGGGGGCGGTCACGGTGGCCGTGACGGTCGGGTTCCTCGCCTGGTTCCGTGAGCCGGAGGCGATCCTCATCGGCGTCATCACGGGTCTTGTGTCCTTCGGCCCTGCCTGCACCGGTGTTCTCGTACGCAATCATCGCGAGGCCGCCGTCGCCGCGCGGCTGCGGGCCGAACAGACCGCGCTGCTCGCCGAGATGGACCGCGTACAGGCCATCACGGCCGAGCGCGCCCGGATGGCGCGCGAGCTGCACGACATGGTCGCCAACCACCTCTCGGCGATCGCCATCCACTCCACGGCCGCGCTCTCCCTGGACGACCCGAAAACCACTCGCGACGCCCTGGCCGTCATCCGCGAGAACAGCGTCGAGGGTCTGGCCGAGATGCGCCGCCTCATCGGGATCCTCCGTGACTCCAGCGAGGACCGGGAGCCGACGGCCGCACCCACCCTGGACGGCCTCGGCGCCCTGATCGCGGGCGCCCGTACCAATGGTCTGGACGTCACCCTCGACGACGCCCGCGCGCCGGACGGCTCCAAGCTCCCCGCCCCGGTCGAGCTCGCGGCGTACCGCATCATCCAGGAGTCCCTGACCAACGCCCTGAAGCACGCCTCGCCGGGCGTGGTGACGGTGACGCTCTCCCAGCGCCCCCACGCCCTCGATGTCCACGTGACCAGCCCGTACGGATCCCCCGCCGGGCCCCGCGCCCCTGGCTCGGGAGCCGGCCTCGTCGGCATGCGGGAGCGCACCGAACTCCTGGGCGGCACCTTCGATTCGGGCCCCGAGAGCACCACGGACGGCAAGGTCTGGGACGTCCGCGCCACCTTGCCCGTCGACCCCTCAGACCAAGGAGTGACCGAATGATCCGAGTGCTCGTCGCCGAGGACCAGTCCGCCGTACGGGCCGGGCTTGTCCTGATCCTGCGCAGCGCGCCGGACATAGAGGTGGTCGGCGAGGCGTCGGACGGCGAGGAGGCGGTGGCGCTCGCCCGTGAACTCCGGCCCGATCTGGTGCTCATGGACATCCAGATGCCGCGCCTCGACGGGGTCTCCGCGACCCGTCAGGTCGTCGCCGAAGGCCTCTCGGACGTGCTCGTCCTGACCACCTTCGACCTCGACGAGTACGTCTTCGGGGCGCTGCGCGCGGGCGCCTCCGGCTTCCTCCTGAAGAACACCGAGGCCAGGGACCTCCTGGAGGCGGTCCGTACGGTCGGCCGCGGCGAGGGCCTGATCGCCCCGGCCGTCACGCGGCGGCTGATCGCCGAGTTCGCGGCCCCGCGGACCACGCGGCCCGTACGCCGCGAGAACGGACCCGATCCCGCCATCCTCGACACCCTCACCCGCCGTGAGCGCGAGGTGCTCGCCTGCCTCGGTGAAGGCCTCTCGAACGCGGAGATCGCGGGCCGTCTGGACATGGCGGAGGCGACGGTGAAGACCCACGTCAGCCGACTGCTCGGCAAGCTGGAGCTGCGCAGCAGGGTCCAGGCGGCGGTCCTCGCACAGGAGTTGGGTGTATAGGCCCGGATGCGGTGCGCCCGACCGGCGCTATCCGGCCAATGGTTCAGACCTCTTGACCGCTGGTCCAGACCTTTCTATTCTCACCGCACTGCGGTGAGCACTCCCCCACGTGTTCCACGTGCTCACGGGCGGCGCAGGGATCCACCCCTCTGACCCCCGGATCTCACCCGAGGAGCACACCTTGCGCACCTTGCGCTTCAAACACAGAGCTGTGGCAGGCCTCACCACCCTGCTGCTCCCGCTCGCCACCCTGGTCGCGCTCGGCGGCCCCGCCGAAGCCGCGCCGGAAGCCGCCCCCGCGGCCACCGCCACGTACGCCAAGACCCAGGACTGGGGCAGCGGCTTCGAAGGCAAGTGGACCGTCAAGAACACCGGAACGACCTCCATCAGCTCCTGGACCGTCGCGTGGGACTTCCCCACCGGCACGAAGGTGACCTCCGCCTGGGACGCCACCGTCACCAACTCCGGCAACCGCTGGACCGCCAAGAACCTCGGCTGGAACGGGACGCTCGCCCCCGGCGCCTCGGTCTCCTTCGGGTTCAACGGCTCGGGCCCGGGATCCCCCTCCAACTGCACGCTCAACGGCGGCAGTTGTGACGGCGGCAGCATCCCCGGCGACAACCCTCCCTCGGCGCCCGGCACCCCCACCGCGTCCGACATCACCAACACCTCGGTGAAGCTCGCCTGGAAGGCCGCCACCGACGACAAGGGCGTCAAGAACTACGACGTCCTGCGCGACGGCTCCAAGGTCGCCACGGTGACCGGCACCTCGTACGCCGACAGCGGCCTCACCGCGGGCACCGACTACTCGTACACGGTCCAGGCCCGCGACACCGCCGACCAGACGGGACCGGCATCCGGCGCCGTCAAGGTGCACACCACGGGCGGCGGCGACCCGGGTCCAGGCCCCGGTGACAAGGTCAAGCTCGGCTACTTCGCGCAGTGGGGCGTCTACGGCCGCAACTACCACGTGAAGAACATCGACTCCTCGGCCTCCGCCTCCAAGATCACCCACATCAACTACGCCTTCGGCAACGTCCAGAACGGCAAGTGCACCATCGGTGACGCCTACGCCGACTACGACAAGGCCTACACCGCCGACCAGTCCGTCGACGGCAAGGCCGACACCTGGGACCAGCCCCTGCGCGGCAACTTCAACCAGCTGCGCAAGCTCAAGGCCAAGCACCCGAACATCAAGGTCCTCTGGTCCTTCGGCGGCTGGACCTGGTCCGGCGGCTTCACCGAGGCGATGAAGAACCCGGCCGCCTTCGCCAAGTCCTGCCACGACCTGGTGGAGGACCCGCGCTGGGCCGACGTCTTCGACGGCATCGACCTGGACTGGGAGTACCCCAACGCCTGCGGCCTGACCTGCGACACCAGCGGCCCCGCCTCGATGAAGAACATGATGCAGGCCTTCCGCACCGAATTCGGCAAGGACAACCTGGTCACAGCTGCCATCACCGCCGACGCTTCGAGCGGCGGCAAGATAGACGCGGCCGACTACGGCGGCGCGTCGCAGTACGCCGACTGGTACAACGTGATGACGTACGACTTCTTCGGCGCCTGGGCGGCCAAGGGCCCGACCGCCCCGCACTCCCCGCTCACCTCCTACCCCGGCATCCCGCAGGCCGGGTTCAACTCCGCCGACGCGATAACGAAGCTGAAGGCGAAGGGCGTCCCCGCCGCGAAGCTCCTGCTCGGCATCGGCTTCTACGGCCGCGGCTGGACGGGCGTCACACAGAAGGAGCCGGGCGGCACGGCTACCGGCGCGGCGCAGGGCACGTACGAAGCGGGCATCGAGGACTACAAGGTCCTCAAGAACTCCTGCCCCGCGAACGGCACGATCGCCGGTACGGCCTACGCCCACTGCGGCACCAACTGGTGGTCGTACGACACCCCGGCGACGGTCAAGAGCAAGATGGCCTGGTCGAAGCAGCAGGGCCTGGGAGGCGCGTTCTTCTGGGAGTTCAGCGGTGACACCACCAACGGCGAGTTGGTGTCTGCCATCAATGACGGTCTGAAGTAGCCCGTCCCGCATAGACGAAGCCGGGAAGACAAGTACGCCCCTTGTCTTCCCGGCTTCTCGTTGTCTTGGTCCGCGGGCCGTATGTGGCTGAGCGCGCAGTTCCCCGCGCCTCTAAAGGGGCGCTCAGCTAGGCCACGTTCACCCGCTGGCCGGGAGGCGCTGCCTCCAGCCAAGCGAGGAAACCCGTGAGCGCGTCCTCGCCCATCGCCAGTTCAAGGCGGACTCCGCGGTGCAGGCAGCCGAGGACGATCGCGTCGGAGAGCAGCGCGAGCTCCTCCTCGCCGTCCGGGGCGCGCCGGTCGACGACCTCGATGGCCGAGCGCTCAAGGACCCGGCGCGGCCGGGGAGCGTACGAGAAGACTCGATACCACTCGATCCGGTCGCCGTTGTAGCGGGCGACGCCGTACCCCCAGCCCTTGCCGGAGGTGTCGCCCTTCTCCGGGGCGTTCCAGCGCAGGCTGCAGTCGAAGGTGCCGCCGGACCGCTGGATGAGCCGGCGCCGCAGCCCGAAGACGAAGAGCCCCACCAACACCAGCGCGACCAACACGAGTCCGCACACGAGCAGAGTGAGGATCATCGGCACCGACCTCCTCGCCTCTTCGTAACGGACCAACAGAATTGCACCCGCATTGCCTCAGCCGCGACCCGGTCCGGATTGCTCCGGACCTGGCCGCGGCTGAGTCACGTCAAACGCCGTCGCGCCGGTTTCAGCGCGACGACACCGCCCGCAGTCGGACGTCCGCGCGACGCTCGGCGGAGGCGTCGGCCTCCGACTTCGCGCGCTCGAGCGCCCGCTCCGCACGCTGGACATCGATCTCGTCCGACAGCTCGACGATCTCAGCAAGCAGTGACAGCTTGTTGTCCGCGAAGGAGATGAATCCTCCGTGGACGGCGGCGACGACGGTGTTGCCGTCGCTCGTACGAATGGTCACCGGGCCCGACTCCAGCACACCGAGCAGCGGCTGGTGACCGGGCATGACGCCGATGTCGCCGGACGTGGTGCGCGCGACGACCAGGGTGGCCTCGCCGGACCAGACGCTGCGGTCCGCGGCGACCAGCTCGACATGCAGCTCAGCAGCCAAGGGTGGCTCCTCGGGTCACCACCCGGCGGCTTCGCCGGGTGTTGGGTCAAATTCTAGTGGGCGTACCGGGAGGGGCGGGACTCGCCCACCCCTCCCGTGAGTCACGGACTCAGGAGACGCCGAGCTCCTTGGCCTTCGCCTTGAGGTCCTCGAGGCCACCACACATGAAGAACGCCTGCTCGGGGAAGTGGTCGTACTCACCGTCGATGATCGAGTTGAACGCTGCGATCGACTCGTCCAGCGGCACGTCCGAACCGTCCAGGCCGGTGAACTGCTTGGCGGCGTGGGTGTTCTGCGACAGGAAGCGCTCGACGCGACGGGCGCGCTGAACGACCAGCTTGTCCTCTTCGCTGAGCTCGTCGATGCCGAGGATCGCGATGATGTCCTGGAGGTCCTTGTACTTCTGCAGGATTCCCTTGACGCGCATGGCGGCGTCGTAGTGGTCCTGCGCGATGTAGCGCGGGTCCAGGATGCGGGACGTCGAGTCCAGCGGGTCCACCGCCGGGTAGATGCCCTTCTCCGAGATCGGACGCGACAGCACGGTCGTCGCGTCGAGGTGCGCGAAGGTCGTGGCCGGGGCCGGGTCGGTGAGGTCGTCCGCGGGGACGTAGATCGCCTGCATCGAGGTGATCGAGTGACCACGCGTCGAGGTGATGCGCTCCTGGAGGAGGCCCATCTCGTCGGCCAGGTTCGGCTGGTAGCCCACCGCGGAGGGCATGCGGCCGAGCAGGGTCGAGACCTCGGAACCGGCCTGCGTGAAGCGGAAGATGTTGTCGATGAAGAACAGCACGTCCTGCTTCTGCACATCGCGGAAGTACTCCGCCATGGTCAGACCGGCAAGGGCGACGCGAAGACGCGTGCCCGGCGGCTCGTCCATCTGGCCGAAGACCAGGGCGGTCTTGTCCAGAACGCCCGACTCTTCCATCTCGTCGATGAGGTCGTTGCCCTCACGGGTGCGCTCGCCGACACCGGCGAACACGGAAACGCCCTCGTGCAGCTTGGCCACACGCATGATCATTTCCTGGATGAGGACGGTCTTGCCGACGCCCGCTCCACCGAACAGACCGATCTTTCCACCCTTGACGTACGGGGTGAGAAGGTCGACGACCTTCAGGCCGGTCTCGAACATCTCGGTCTTCGACTCGAGCTGGTCGAAGGCCGGGGCCTTGCGGTGGATGGGCCACCGCTCGGTGACGTCGGCCTCGGCCTCGGGGTGGTTCAGGATCGCACCGAGGGTGTTGAACACCTTGCCCTTGGTGATGTCACCGACGGGCACGGTGATGCCCGAGCCCGTGTCGGTCACCGCGGCCTGGCGGACCAGACCGTCGGTGGGCTGCATCGAGATGGCGCGGACGATGCCGTCGCCGAGGTGCTGGGCGACCTCGAGCGTCAGCGTCTTCTTCTCGCCGTCCTTGGCCGGGTCGGCCACCTCGACGTGAAGCGCGTTGTAGATCTCCGGCATCGCGTCGACGGGGAACTCCACGTCGACGACCGGGCCGATCACCCGGGCGACGCGGCCCGTGGCAACGGCCGTATCAACAGTGGTCGTCATTACTTGTCACTCCCCGCGGTCGCGTCGGCCAGGGCACTGGAGCCACCGACGATCTCGCTGATTTCCTGGGTGATTTCGGCCTGGCGGGCCGCGTTGGCAGAACGGGTGAGAGCGTTGATCAGGTCACCCGCGTTGTCGGTCGCCGACTTCATCGCGCGGCGCGTGGCGGCGTGCTTGGAAGCAGCCGACTGGAGCAGCGCGTTGTAGATACGGCTCTCGACGTAGCGCGGCAGCAGGGCGTCGAGGACGTCCTCCGCCGACGGCTCGAAGTCGTACAGCGGACGGGCCTCGTCCGTCGTGCCCGCCTCTTCGGCGACCTTCTCAAGGCTGAGCGGGAGCAGCCGGTCACCGGTTGCCTCCTGCGTCATCATCGAGATGAACTCGGTGTAGACGATGTGGAGTTCATCCACGCCGCCCTCGGCCGTGTCCTTCTCGATGGCCTCGATCAGGGGTGCGGCGATCTCCTTGGCGTCCGAGTAGGAAGGGGCATCCGTGAAGCCCGTCCACTGGCCGGCGATCTTCCGCTCACGGAAGTTGTAGTGCGCGATGCCACGGCGGCCGACGATGTACGTGTCGACCTCCTTGCCCGCGTCCTGCAACTTCTTGGTGAGCTTCTCCGCGGCCTTGATGGCGTTGGAGTTGAAGGCGCCGGCCAGGCCGCGGTCGCTCGAGAGGAGCAGAACAGCGGCCCGGGTCGGAGCCTCGGCCTCGGTGGTCAGCGGGTGCTTGTCGTTGGCACCCGTGGCCACCGCGGTGACCGCGCGCGTGAGCTCGGTCGCGTACGGAGTGGAGGCGGTCACCTTGCGCTGTGCCTTGACGACACGCGAGGCGGCGATCATCTCCATCGCCTTGGTGATCTTCTTGGTCGCGGTGACGGATTTGATGCGACGCTTGTAGACCCGGAGCTGGGCTCCCATGAGTCAGGTCCCTTCCGTCGTCACTTGGACGCGTCGACGGCAGCCGGAGCGTCCTCGCCGAGCAGCTTGCCGTCCGAGGTCTCGAACTGCTTCTTGAACTCGGCGACGGCGTCGGCGATGGCCGTGATCGTGTCGTCGGACATCTTGCCGCCCTCCTTGATGGAGGTCATCAGGCCCTGCTCCTTGCGGTGCAGGTAGTCGAGCAGCTCGCGCTCGAAGCGCCGGACGTCGGCGACCGGTACCTCGTCCATGCGGCCCGTGGTGCCGGCCCAGATGGAGATGACCTGGTCCTCGGTGGCCATCGGCTGGTACTGAGCCTGCTTGAGCAGCTCGACCATCCGCTGACCGCGCTCGAGGGAGGCCTTCGACGCGGCGTCCAGGTCGGAACCGAAGGCGGCGAACGCCTCGAGCTCGCGGTACTGGGCGAGGTCCACGCGCAGACGCCCGGAGACCTGGCGGATCGCCTTGTGCTGGGCGGAGCCACCGACTCGGGAGACCGAGATACCGACGTTCAGGGCCGGACGCTGACCGGCGTTGAACAGGTCGGACTCCAGGAAGCACTGGCCGTCGGTGATGGAGATGACGTTGGTCGGAATGAACGCCGACACGTCGTTCGCCTTGGTCTCGACGATCGGCAGACCCGTCATCGAGCCCTTGCCCATCTCGTCCGAGAGCTTCGCGCAGCGCTCGAGCAGACGCGAGTGCAGGTAGAAGACGTCACCCGGGTAGGCCTCGCGCCCCGGCGGGCGGCGGAGCAGCAGGGACACGGCGCGGTAGGCGTCGGCCTGCTTCGAGAGGTCGTCGAAGATGATGAGGACGTGCTTGCCCTCGTACATCCACTGCTGGCCGATGGCCGAGCCGGTGTAGGGCGCCAGGTACTTGAAGCCCGCCGGGTCGGACGCCGGGGCGGCGACGATGGTCGTGTACTCAAGGGCGCCGGCCTCTTCGAGGGCACCGCGCACGGAGGCGATGGTGGAGCCCTTCTGACCGACGGCGACGTAGATGCAGCGCACCTGCTTGTTCACGTCGCCCGAGCGCCAGTTGTCACGCTGGTTGATGATCGTGTCGACGGCCAGGGCGGTCTTGCCGGTCTGGCGGTCGCCGATGATCAGCTGACGCTGGCCACGGCCGATCGGGGTCATGGCGTCGACGGCCTTGTAGCCGGTCTCCATCGGCTCGTGCACCGACTTGCGGTCCATGACCGTGGGGGCCTGCAGCTCGAGGGCGCGGCGTCCGGACGTCTCGATCTCGCCGAGGCCGTCGATCGGGGTGCCGAGCGGGTCGACGACGCGGCCGAGGTAGCCCTCGCCCACCGCGACGGACAGGACCTCGCCGGTACGGGTGACCGGCTGGCCCTCTTCGATGCCGCTGAACTCGCCGAGGACGACGGCGCCGATCTCGCGCTCCTCAAGGTTGAGGGCGAGACCGAGGGTGCCGTCCTCGAACTTCAGCAGCTCGTTGGCCATGGCCGAGGGGAGGCCCTCGACCTTCGCGATGCCGTCACCGGCAACGGTGACCGAACCGACCTCCTCGCGCGAGGCCGCGTCCGGCTTGTACGCCTGGACAAAGTTCTCCAGTGCGTCCCGGATCTCCTCCGGCCGGATCGTGAGCTCCGCCATCTGGGTTCCCTGCTCTCCTTGTTGGGCCCGAAGTTTCACTTTGGGGGTCTGGGGACTCCCCCCAAGTAAGAGGTGAATCCTCTGCACGGCCCAACTAGGGCCGTCATTCCTACGTTTTGAGTTACTGCTAGCTCGCCATGCGGCGGTGTGCGTCCTCGAGGCGGTCCGCGATGCTGCCGTTGATGATCTCGTCGCCGACCTGCACCGTGATCCCGCCGAGGACCTCGGGGTCCACGTCGAGGTTCAGGTGCATCTGGCGGCCGTAGACCTTCGCGAGGGCGGCGCCGAGGCGCTGCTTCTGCTGGTCCGAGAGCGGAACAGCCGAAGTGACGACGGCGACCATCCGGCTGCGGCGGTCCGCGGCCAGCTTGGAGAGGGACTCGAGTCCCGACTCCAGGCTACGTCCACGGGGCGCGGTCACGAGGCGCTCGACGAGCCGCTCCGTCACCTCGTTCGCCCGGCCACCGAGCAGGCTGCGCAGCAGCTCGCTCTTGGCCGCACCGGTGGCGGCGCGGTCGGTCAGCGCGGACCGGAGGCCGGTGTTCGAGGAGACGATCCGGCCGAACCGGAACAGCTCGTCCTCGACGTCGTCCAGCGCGCCGGACTTCTGCGCACCGGTCAGCTCGGCGAGGTTGGTGAGCTCCTCGACGGCGTCCACCAGGTCACGCGACTGCGACCAGCGCGAGCGGACCAGGCCGGCCACCAGGTCGGCGGTCTCGCCGCCCACCTGCCCGCCGAGCAGCCGCCCGGCGAGCTCGGCCTTGGCCTCACCGGACTGCGACGGGTCGGTCAGGACCCGGCGCAGCGAGACCTCGCGGCCCAGCAGCGCGGTGACCGAGGCGAGCTCGTCCGCCAGCTGCCGCACGTCCACCGAGGTGTTGTCGGTCAGCGCGTCGAGACGCTCGCGCGCGGCCGCGAGGGCCTCGCGGCTGGCTCCGTGCGCTGTCATCGAGCCGCCTCGGCCTTCTCCTCGAGCTCGTCGAGGAAACGGTCGATGGTGCGGCTCTGCCGAGCGGAGTCCTCGAGGGACTCACCGACGAGCTTGCCGGCCAGGTCGGTGGCCAGCTGGCCCACGTCCTGACGCAGCGACTGCGCGGCGGCCTTGCGGTCGGCAGCGAGCTGCGTGTGACCTGCGGCGACGATCTCCTCGCGCTGCCGCTGGCCTTCGGCACGCATCTCGGCGATGAGCTGGGCGCCCTGCTCCTGCGCCTCCTGGCGCAGACGCGCGGCCTCGTGCCGAGCCTCGGCGAGCTGAGCCTTGTACTGCTCAAGAACGCTCTGGGCCTCGGTCTGAGCGGCCTCGGCCTTCTCGATACCGCCTTCGATCGACTCCCGGCGCTCTTCCAGAACCTTGTTGATGTTCGGGAGGAGCTTCTTCCAGAAGAAGAAGAAGACGATGGCGAAGGCGATGGCGCCGACGAGCAGCTCAGGACCCGGCGGGACGAGCGGGTTCTGCTCTTCCTCGGCCGCCAGCTGAACCAGGTTGGCGATCACATCAATGCCTTTCGTCGAAAAGTGTCAGTAAGCAGTGACTACTTACCGAACACGAACGGCATAACGATGCCGATGAGGGCGAGCGCCTCACAGAAGGCGAAGCCGAGGATCTGGTTGGCGCGGATCAGACCGGCGGCCTCGGGCTGACGGGCCAGGGCCTGGGTGCCGTTACCGAACACGATGCCGACGCCGATGCCGGGGCCGATCGCGGCGAGGCCGTAGCCGATGGAGCCGAGGGAGCCGGAGACGCCTGCGGCGAGTTCGAGGGTCGCGGACATGCCGTTACTTCCTTCTCTTTCATGGACCGGTGGGGGTTGGCCACCGGGCGATCTGGGGGCTGGAAAGCCGGGTCTTACTCAGTGGTGCTCGGCGAGAGCGCCCTGAATGTAGGTGGCGGAGAGGAGCACGAAGACGTACGCCTGGACCGCCTGCACGAAAAGTTCGAAGAGGATCATGACGATGGTCATCACGAACGAGACACCGGCGGCCGGGATCATCCAGCTGTTCAGCAGGTACCAGGAGGCGACGGTGAACATCACCAGCATCAGGTGACCGGCGAACATGTTGGCGAAGAGTCGCACGGCGTGCGTGAAGGGACGCACGAGCAGGTTCGAGAAGAACTCGATGAACGACACGAGCCACTTGATCGGGCCCAGCGAGGCGTCGTAGCCGGTGATGTTCTTCCAGCCGCCGACGAACCCGTGGCGCTTGAAGGTGAGAGGCACCCAGATGAAGTAGACGACGGCCGCGAGGATGATCGGGTACGCGATGACCGACGAGACCGGGAACTGGGTCAGCGGGATCACGGACCAGATGTTCATGATCCAGATGAAGAAGAACATCGAGACCATCAGGGGGACGTACTTCTCGCCCTCCTTCTTGCCCATCGTCTCGTAGACGATGCCGCGGCGTACGAAGTCGTAGCCGGCCTCACCGATCATCTGCAGCTTGCCCGGGACGACCTTGGCCTTGCCGAACGCCAGATAGAAGAAGCTGACCACGACGAGGGTCGTCAGCAGGGCGAGCAGCATGACCTTGTTGAACTCGAACCCGCCGACCTCGAAGATCGGCTTGAAGAGGAACGAGTGCAGGCCCGGAGCCGGGAAGCCACAGCCGTTGTCGGACATGATCCGACAGCTCCAGTCAAAGGCGAGCTCAGTTTGGTCAGCACTCACCGCGGGCTCCTTCGGCGTGACGCATAGGTACGGCAACCTCGTTGTCGTGTCGGCGCGGCGCGCAGCCGCGATTCGGCACCAGACTGGTGTTTCGGATGTGGGCGCGGCGTTCAGGCATCGAGCCTCGCGAACGTGCAGGCGTCAGCTCAGATGCCCGCGCCAGCAGTGCCGCAGTTGGCACCGGACGATAGCAGCATCTCGAACGCGCATTTATCCCGGCCCTACCCTTCACGTCGAGGACCCCGACTTCTCCGGCTTGTCCTTCTGCTCGGAGTCGGGTTCGACGTAAAGGATCTTGGCTTTCATGAACGCGCGGGCCTGCGACGCCATCCACACGACGGTCGCGACCACAAGACCCACGGCGAAAGCCTTGGGGTTGAACAACGTGGTGTCCTTGAAGAGAGCCACGAAGACAAGAAGCAGCAGGAGTTGGGCGACGTAGAGCATCAGCCCCATCGCCTGGAACAACTGCGGAAGCGATTTCGCCGTGCGTTGGAGTACGAACATCCCGAGCCCCATGAAGGCGATGACGACCAGCGTGCCGACGACCGCCCCGAGCGCTCCCTTGCCGCCCGCGACCACGGCGCTGACCGCGGCGGTGATGACACCGGCGGCAGCTGTGGGTACGGCGGACTGAAGGAGTGTTCGGGTGTCTTGAGACGGCATGGCGGCGCTCCGCTTACTGATGGGGGCAGGGTGTCGTCATGGACGAGCGTAGTCCGGGGTCGAGAGTGTCCCTCGGGCCAATGGACCGTCGCACTACGGTCCTTCGGCTCTATCCCCTGGTTTCGTGAACGGTATCACAAACTATTTGATGAGGTCTTTACCTGCCAGGTGTGCTCGCCGTCACACATGAGAGTTAACCCGCGCGTATGTGCACGCAGCGCGGCAACTTGTCTGGTATTGGGCGAGTTTGACGGCCGCCGTCAGCTCGACGACTCCGCCTTGTGCCGATCCTCGAAGCGCGAGCGGGTGCCGACCGCCGTCGCCCCGTTGACGCCTGACTCGACCGGAGGACGGTCACCCGCCGCCACATCCGTCACGTCCCCCTCGTCCGTCGCCTCCGTCGCGGAGACGTCAGCGGCAGCCCTCCCGCGCCGCCGGTAACGCGGCGGTACGAAGGACTCGGCCCAGCCCGGGATGTGCGGGGTGAACCGCGGCAGCAGGAGCAGCACGAGGCCGACCGCGCTCAGGGCGACGATCGCGAACAAGATCCACATGCTGGCCGAGTGGACCGAGTAGGCCACCGTGCCGAAGCCGATGAGCGCCGACCAGAAGTACATGATCAGCACCGCGCGGCTGTGGGAGTGGCCGATCTCCAGGAGGCGGTGGTGGAGGTGGCCGCGGTCGGCGGCGAACGGCGACTTGCCGTTCCACGTACGCCGGACGATCGCGAGGACCAGGTCGGCGAACGGGATCGCGATGATCGTCAGCGGCATCAGGAGCGGGATGAAGACCGGAAGCATCGCGTGCGTGGCATCGCGGGTGCCGCCGAAGTTCAGCTTCAGGGCGTCGCCGTCGATCTGGCCTGTGGCGGAGATCGCACCCGCCGCGAGGACGAGGCCGATCAGCATCGACCCCGAGTCCCCCATGAAGATCCTGGCGGGATGGATGTTGTGCGGCAGGAAGCCCATGCACATGCCGATGAGGATCGCGGCGAAGAGCGTCGCGGGGGCCGCGGCCTCGATGCCGTACCCGTACCAGAGGCGGTAGGCGTAGAGGAAGAACGCCGTCGCCGCGATGCACACCATGCCCGCCGCCAGGCCGTCGAGGCCGTCCACGAAGTTCACCGCGTTGATGGTGATCACGACGAGCGCGACCGTCAGGAGCGTGCCCTGGCCCTGGTCCAGGAGGACCATGCCGTAGCCAGGGACCGGGATCCACAGGATCGTCAGGCCCTGGAGGACCATGACGCCGGCGGCGATCATCTGGCCGCCCAGCTTGATCAGGGCGTCGATCTCGAACTTGTCGTCCAGGACGCCGATCAGCCAGATCAGCGCGGCACCGGAGAGCAGCGCGCGCGGTTCGTTGGACCGCTCGAAGACGTCGTTCAGATTCGGCAGGTGGTCGGCGACGAGGAGACCGGCGCACAACCCGAAGAACATCGCGATACCGCCGAGCCGGGGCGTGGGCTCCCGGTGCACGTCGCGGGCGCGGATCTCCGGCATGGCGCCGGCCACGATCGCGAACTTCCGCACCGGGCCGGTCAGCAGGTAAGTCACCGCGGCCGTGATGCAGAGCGTCAGCAGGTATTCACGCACGGGCTTCCCCACAGGTATCGCTGGCCATCTCAGCCCCACACCCTAGCTCTGCGTGCATGTGATGGGGGACTTCCGGGTAGCGACGATGGTTGCACGAGTACGTGCCTTCCCCTGACGCGTCTACCCCGACCTAGGCCGTATACGGCGGAAATCTGCCCACCAGTTCACGCACTTCCTCTCGTACTTTCGAGTCGTTCGCCTCCTTGGATCCCTCACCCACCGCGTCGGCGAAGAGCCCGGCGATCCGCACCATCTCCGCGTCCCCCATGCCCTGCGTGCTGACGGCCGCGGTGCCCAGGCGCAGGCCGCGTCCGTCGGCGTACGGCAGGGCGCAGGTGTCCAGGACGAGGCCGCAGGCGGCGAGTCTGCCGCGGGCGGTCTGTGCGTCGATGCCCAGGGGCGCCGGGTCGGCCAGGATCAGGTGCGTGTCGGTGCCGCCGGTGGTGATCGCGCAGCCCGCGGCGGCAAGTGCCTGGGCGAGGATGCGGGCGTTGGTGACGACCTGATGGGCGTACGCGGTGAAGGCCGGGGTCTCCGCCTCGCCGAACGCGACGGCCTTGGCAGCGATCGTGTGCATCTGCGCGCCACCCTGCGTGAAGGGGAACACGGCCCGGTCGATACGGGAAGCGAGCTCCGTCCCGCACAGGATCAGGCCGCCGCGCGGGCCGCGGAGCACCTTGTGGGTCGTGGCGCAGACGACGTCGGCGTACGGCACGGGGCTCGGGGCCGCTCCCCCGGCGATCAGGCCGAGCGGGTGGGCGGCGTCGGCGATGAGGTACGCGCCGACGTCGTCGGCGATGTCGCGGAAGGCCGCGTAGTCGATGTGCCGGGGGTAGGCGATGGAGCCGCAGACGATGGCCTTCGGCTTGTGCGAGCGGGCCAGGACGCGGACCTGGTCGTAGTCGATGAGGCCGCTGTCCGGGTCTACGCCGTAGCCCACGAAGTCGAACCAGCGCCCGGAGAAGTTCGACGGCGAGCCGTGCGTGAGGTGGCCGCCGTACGGAAGGCCCATGGCGAGGACGGTGTCGCCGGGGCGCAGCAGGGCGGCGTACGCGGCGAGGACCGCGGAGGAGCCGGAGTGCGGCTGCACATTGGCGTGCTCGGCGCCGAACAGGGCCTTGGCGCGGTCGATGGCGATGCGCTCGGCGACGTCCACCAGCTCGCAGCCGCCGTGGTGGCGGGCGCCGGGGTAGCCCTCGGCGTACTTGTTGGCGAGGGGCGAGCCCAGGGCGGCGAGCACCGCCGGTGAGGTGAAGTTCTCCGCCGCGATGAGCTGGAGGCAGGACGCCTGCCGCTCCTGCTCGGCGAGGAGGATCTCCGCCATCTGGGGGTCCGCGCGGCGCAGCGCGTCGAAGTCAGCGGGCGCCGTCGGGGCGGCGGTGGGTGCGGTGCTGACCGGCATCTTGGGCTCCGGGCCTCGCGAGGGTTGAGGGTCCCTCCAATGTAGGCCTGCCACACGGTGCACGCGCGGCGTCAGCTCGCCTTTCGAAGAGAAAGGTTTAAGCCTTGGCCCGCACGCCCGTCAGCGCCGTCACCACCGGATCGAGCGCTTCGTTGATCTCGTCGCCCACCGAGCGGAAGAACGGCAGCGGCGCCCCATAGGGGTCGTACACCTCGTCCGCCTCGGCCGTGGGTGCCAGGAGCCATCCCCGCAGCGCCGCGGCGGCCCGCACGAGGGCCCTGGCCCGCTCGACCACTCCCCCGTCGGGGTCGGGCAGCGTCGCCGGGTCTATGGCCCGCACGAGCCGCGTGAACTCCTTGAGCGTGAACGTGCGAAGCCCCGCCGAGTGGCCCATCGAGATGACCTGCGCCCGGTGGTCCCGGGTCGCCGTCAGGACGAGGTCGGCGCGGATGACGTGCTCGTCGAGGAGCTCGCGTCCTTTGAAGCCGGAGGCGTCCGCGCCGAAGTCCGCGAGCACCGCCTCCGCGTTGGTCTCCATGGGGGCGCCCTCGTGCCCCCACGTGCCCGCGCTCTCCACGATCAGGCCGCCGGTGAAGGGATCGCCCAGGCGGTCGGCCAGGGCATGCCTGGTCAGCCGCTCAGTGATCGGCGAGCGGCACACATTGCCGGTGCTGACGTGGAGGATGCGGAACGAATCGGGATAAGCCGCTATGCCACGCCCCGTCTCAGGGGCTGTCAATTCGCCACCTCGAGGTCGGGTACCACCTTGCGGAGCTCCTCCGCAGACAGGGCACCCGCGCGCAGCAGTACCGGCACCTTCCCGGTGACGTCCACGATCGACGACGGGACGATGCCCGGCGTCGGACCGCCGTCCAGGTACACGGAGACGGAGTCGCCGAGCATCTCCTGCGCGGCGTCACAGTCCTCCGGTGCGGGGTGCCCGGTGAGGTTCGCCGAGGAGACCGCCATGGGGCCGACCTCGGTGAGCAGTTCGATGGCGACGGGGTGCAGCGGCATCCGGATCGCGACGGTGCCACGGGTGTCCCCGAGGTCCCACTGGAGCGAGGGCTGCTGCTTGGCGACCAGGGTCAGCGCACCGGGCCAGAACGCGTCGACGAGCTCCCAGGCCGACTCGGAGAAGTCGGTGACCAGGCCGTGCAGCGTGTTCGGGGAGCCGATGAGGACAGGCGTGGGCATGTTGCGGCCACGGCCCTTGGCGTCGAGCAGGTCGGCGCACGCCTCCGGCGTGAAGGCGTCGGCACCGATCCCGTAGACGGTGTCGGTGGGCAGCACGACCAGCTCGCCACGGCGGACGGCCGACGCGGCCTCGCGCAGACCGGTCGTACGGTCGGTCGCGTCATTGGTGTCGTATCGCCGTGCCATCTAACGGGCCTCCTCGTACACGTACTGCTGACTTGAAGTGCTGGTGCTCACGGCATCGCCTTGCGGGCGGTCGCGAACCTCGGCCGGTTGTTGAGGTCGGGGTGGTCGGCCGCGTCCGCCCAGCCCCGCTCCTCGGTGAAGATCCACGGGACCTGGCCGCCCTGGGTGTCGGCGTGCTCGATGACAACGACGCCGCCGGGCCGCAGGAGGCGGTGTGCGGTGCGCTCGATGCCGCGGATCAGGTCGAGGCCGTCCTCGCCGGAGAAGAGCGACAGCTCCGGGTCGTAGTCGCGGGCTTCCGGAGCGACGTACTCCCACTCCGTGAGCGGGATGTACGGCGGGTTCGAGATGAGGAGGTCGACCTGGCCTTCCAGCTCAGGAAGGGCGTCACGCGCGTCACCCTGGGAGAGCTTGACCCTGGACCCCTCGACGTTCTTCCGCGTCCACTTCAGGGCGTCCTCGGAGAGCTCCACGGCGTGCACGCGCGAGCGCGGGACCTCCTGCGCCATGGCCAGGGCGATGGCCCCTGAGCCCGTGCAGAGATCGACGATGAGCGGCTCGACGACGTCCATCGCGCGCACGGCGTCTATGGCCCAGCCGACGACCGACTCGGTCTCCGGCCGCGGCACGAAGACGCCGGGCCCGACCTGAAGTTCGAGGTAGCGGAAGAAGGCGCGCCCGGTGATGTGCTGGAGGGGCTCGCGGGCCTCACGGCGCGCGATCGTCTCCCAGTAGCGGGCGTCGAAGTCAGAGTCCTTGACGGAGTGCAGCTCGCCCCGCTTCACGCCGTGCACGAAGGCGGCAAGCTCCTCCGCGTCGTTGCGCGGCGAGGGCACGCCGGCGTCGGCCAGCCGCTGGGTGGCCTGGGCCACTTCCGCGAGCAGCAGGTTCACGCTGGTCCTCCGGGGGGCAGTGCGGTTGTCGGGTGCTTAAGCTGCCGCGAGCTTGGCCGCGGAGTCCGCGTCGACGCAGGCCTGGATGACCGCGTCGAGGTCTCCGTCGAGCACCTGGTCCAAGTTGTACGCCTTGAAGCCGACACGGTGGTCCGAGATCCGGTTTTCCGGGTAGTTGTACGTCCGGATCTTCTCGGAGCGGTCGACGGTGCGGACCTGGCTGCGACGGGCGTCCGCGGCCTTGCTCTCCGCTTCCTCCTGCGCCGCGGCAAGGAGCCTGGAGCGCAGAATACGCATCGCCTGCTCCTTGTTCTGCAGCTGGCTCTTCTCGTTCTGGCAGGAGGCCACGACGCCGGTGGGCAGGTGCGTGATGCGCACCGCGGAGTCGGTCGTGTTGACGGACTGGCCGCCGGGGCCCGACGAGCGGTAGACGTCGATGCGCAGGTCGTTCGCGTGGATCTCGACGTCGACCTCCTCGGCCTCGGGCGTCACCAGGACACCGGCCGCGGAGGTGTGGATCCGGCCCTGCGACTCGGTGGAGGGCACGCGCTGCACGCGGTGCACGCCGCCCTCGTACTTCATCCGCGCCCAGACGCCCTGGCCGGGCTCGGTCGCGCCGTTGCCGCCCTTGGTCTTCACGGCGACCTGGACGTCCTTGTAGCCGCCGAGCTCGGACTCGGTGGCGTCGATGATCTCGGTCTTCCAGCCCACGCGCTCCGCGTACCGCAGGTACATGCGCAGGAGGTCGCCGGCGAAGAGCGCGGACTCGTCGCCGCCCGCGCCGGCCTTGACCTCGAGGATGACGTCCTTGTCGTCGCTGGGGTCGCGGGGCACCAGGAGGAGCCGCAGCTTCTCGGTGATCTCCTCGCGCTGCTTCTCCATCTCCTTGACCTCGGCGGCGAACTCCGGGTCCTCCGCGGCCAGTTCACGGGCCGTCGCGATGTCCTCGCCGGTCTGCTTCCAGGCGCGGTACGTCGAGACGATCGGGGTCAGCTCGGCGTAGCGCTTGTTGAGCTTGCGCGCGTTGGCCTGGTCGGCGTGGACCGAGGGGTCCGCGAGCTTTGTCTCCAGATCGGCGTGCTCACCGATCAGTTCCTCGACCGCCTCGAACATCGGGGTCTCCTGAGTTTTCTACGCGAAGGTGCAGCGCAAGGTTTCTACGCGAAGGTGGCTGCTGCGATCAGACGGCAAAGCGCCGGTCCCAACCGCCCCCTCCCGGGGGCGGCCGAAGACCGGCGCAGTGGCTCGCTACTTGTTGGCGGCAGCCTTGCCGAAGCGGGCCTCGAAGCGGGCCACGCGGCCACCGGTGTCGAGGATCTTCTGCTTGCCCGTGTAGAACGGGTGGCACTCGGAGCAGACCTCGGCGCGGACGCGGCCGCTGGAGATCGTGCTGTGAGTGGTGAACTCGGCGCCACAGGTGCAGCTGACCTGGGTCTCGAAGTACTCGGGGTGGATGTCGCGCTTCAAGGTGTCTCCTAGTTTCGGGAGGGCACCGGGTCGTACGCGCGGATTGCTCGTACGTGAACCGGGGCCGACGTACCAGTCTGCCAGGACGGGTCGCATCTGCCCAAACCGGGGTGGGTTCTGTTCTATTCCCGGCGGGCTGTGGTGGGGGCTGTACCGCGGGCTGAGAACGCCGCTAGTTACTGGTCACCACGTCGCTCGCGTCGCCCTTGTCGCCCGCGGACTTCTCGGTGGCGGACTTGGGGATGGGCTTGTCGGCCTTGAGCGCGTCCCAGACCTGCTGGTCGGCCTTCTCCAGGGGCAGGACGCGGTTGGGGTCCGCCGGGTCGTACTGGATGGGCATCGTGACCATCTTCATGTCGCCCGCGCCGATGCCCTTGAGGCCGCCCGCGAAGCCCGCCAGGCTCTTGACGTCGTTCAGGTCGGAGTCGGTGGTGATGGCGCTGGTCGCGTCGTTCGCGAGGTCGTAGAGCTTCTTCGGGTTGCTGAAGACGCCGACGTCCTTGACCTGGTTGATCAGGGCCTTGATGAAGGCCTGCTGCAGCTGGATGCGGCCGAGGTCGCTGCCGTCGCCGACGCCGTGCCGGGTGCGGACGAGGCCGAGGGCCTGCTCGCCGGTGAGCTGGTGCTTGCCGGCCTCCAGGTCGAGGTGGCTGTCCTTGTCCTTGATCGCCTTCTTGGTGGTGATCTCGACGCCGCCGAGGGTGTTGATGAGCTTCTTGAAGCCGGAGAAGTCCACTTCCACGTAGTGGTCCATCCGGATGCCGGACATCTTCTCCACGGTCTTGACGGCACAGGCGGGGCCGCCGACCTCGTACGCCGTGTTGAACATCTGCCGCTGTCCGCCCGGGTCCGTCCCGCCGTCGTCCGTCTTGCACTCGGGGCGGGATATGAGGGTGTCGCGGGGTATGGAGACGACGCTGGCCGTCTTGTGGCCCTTGTTCACGTGCACGACCATCGCCGTGTCCGAGCGGGCGGCGCCCTCGTCCTTGCCGTACTTGGCGTTGTCGCCGGAGCGGGAGTCGGAGCCGAGGACGAGGATGTCCTGCGAGCCGTTGTCGATGTTCTCGGGGCGGTCCGTGCCGAGCGCCGCGTTGATGTCGACGCCCTTGATGTTGCCGTTGAGCTTGAAGTACACGAAGCCGAGGCCCGTACCGCCGAGGACGATCACCGATGTCGCGGTCCACGCGGTGATGACGAGGACCTTGCGGCGCTTGTCGCGCGGCTTACGACGCCGACCGCCACCGCCTTTGGGGCGCTTCGGCTTCGCATCCGCGGGTGCGCTCTCGTCGGTCATGTGCTCCTCAGTCCTCGTCGGGTCGGTTACCCCCTGCTTTCAGGGTCAGGCGCGGTTTGTCGTCGCTTGTCAGACGTGGAAACCGAAAGAAGGGTTGCACAGCGCTTTGTGAGCACCCGGGCGCTCACTCGTGACGCATCGTGCACTCCTCTCCCGCGCTTCCCGCTTCTCACCTGCGGTTTTTTCTGTCACTGGGCTACTGCCCGTGACCGTAAGAATCTCTTAGGTATGTGGCCAAGGTCATTCAGCGCGAAGGGCCGCCCCGTCGGATGACGGGGCGGCCCTTTCGCGTGTGCGCGTCGCGCGAGGACTAGTCGTTGCCGTTGCCCGGCGTCGGGGTCGTCTTCGCGATCTGCATGAGGAACTCGGCGTTCGACTTCGTCTGCTTCATCTTGTCGAGAAGCAGCTCGATGGCCTGCTGCGAGTCGAGCGCGTGCAGCACCCGGCGCAGCTTCCAGACGATCGCGAGCTCTTCGCTGTTGAGCAGGATCTCTTCCTTGCGGGTGGAGGACGCGTCGACGTCCACCGCCGGGAAGATGCGCTTGTCGGAGAGCTTCCGGTCGAGCTTGAGCTCCATGTTGCCGGTGCCCTTGAACTCCTCGAAGATCACCTCGTCCATGCGCGAACCGGTGTCGACGAGCGCGGTCGCGAGGATGGTCAGCGAGCCGCCGTCCTCGATGTTGCGCGCCGCACCGAAGAAGCGCTTCGGCGGGTAGAGCGCGGTCGAGTCGACACCACCGGACAGGATGCGGCCTGAGGCCGGGGCCGCCAGGTTGTACGCACGGCCCAGACGGGTGATCGAGTCGAGGAGCACGACCACGTCGTGACCCAGCTCGACGAGACGCTTGGCGCGCTCGATGGCCAGCTCGGCGACCGTGGTGTGGTCCTCGGCCGGACGGTCGAAGGTCGAGGAGATGACCTCGCCCTTCACCGACCGCTGCATGTCGGTGACCTCTTCCGGACGCTCGTCGACCAGGACGACCATCAGGTGGCACTCGGGGCTGTTGACGGTGATCGCGTTCGCGACCGCCTGCAGGATCATGGTCTTGCCGGTCTTCGGCGGGGCCACGATCAAGCCTCGCTGGCCCTTACCGATCGGCGCGACGAGGTCGATGATGCGGGTGGTGAGCACGCCCGGGTCGGTCTCCAGGCGGAGCCGGTCCTGCGGGTAAAGGGGCGTCAGCTTGTTGAACTCCGGTCGCCCGCGCCCGGATTCGGCCGCCATGCCGTTCGCCGAGTCGAGGCGGACGAGCGCGTTGAACTTCTCGCGGCGCTCGCCGTCCTTGGGCTGGCGGACGGCGCCGGTGACGTGGTCACCCTTGCGCAGACCGTTCTTGCGGACCTGGGCGAGGGACACGTACACGTCGTTCGGGCCGGGGAGGTAACCCGACGTACGAATGAACGCGTAGTTGTCGAGGATGTCCAGGATGCCCGCGACGGGGATCAGTACGTCGTCGTCGGCGACCTGCGGCTCGTTGGCGCCGCCGAACTCGTCGCGCCCACGGCGGCCACGGCGGTCGCGGTAACGGCCACGACGGCCGCGACGGCCACCCGCCTCGTCGTCGAAGTCGTCCTGCGGGCCGTTGTCCCGCTGGTCCCGCTGCTGACGGTCCTGGCGGTCGCCGCGGTCCTGGCGGTCCTGACGGCCGCCGCCCTGCTGGCGGTTGCCGCCCTGCTGCTCGTCGCCCTTGTTGCCACGGCGGTCGCGGTCGCGGCCACGGCCCTGGCGGTCACGACGCTCACGGCGGCCGTCGGCGTTGTTGTCACCGGAGCCGTCGCCCTTGGCCTCGGACGGCGCGTCCGTCCTGGCCTCGGTCTTCTGCTCGTTCTTCGGCTCGCTCTTGGCCTCGGCGGTGACCGTTTCGGGGCTGCCCGCGTCGGCGGTGGCACGGCGACGGCGGCGCTCGCCCTTGTCGGCACCCGCGGGCTGGCCCGGGATGTCGATCTGCTGCTGGGCGGCCTCTTCGGCCTTGGCGGCGGCGGGCTGCTCGGCCTTGTCGGCCTTGCTCGCCTTGGCTGCCTTGTCGGCGCTCGCCGAGCTCGCCGCGGTGTCCTCGCCCGTCCGGGCCTTCGAGGTGGCACGGCGCTTGGGCTTCGTCTCGGTGTCCGTGGAGGACGCTGACGAAGCGGGCGCGGCACTCTTCGCGGGGGCGCCGCCCCCGGCTTGCGCCTCCTTGATGACCTCGATCAGCTGGCTCTTGCGCATCCGCGCGGTGCCCTTGATACCGAGGCCGGATGCGACCTGCTGCAGTTCCGCCAGCACCATGCCATCGAGGCCGGTGCCGCGGCGCCGCCGGGACCCGGCCGAAGCACCGGTGGCAGGCGCCGCAGAGGCGTCCGTGGCGGGCGTGTCGGCAGTCACGCCCATCAGATCGGTGGTGTCGCTCACGAAGGGTCCTTCCCTGGAGCGGACGTCGGCCTGTCTGGCTCGGCGACCGGTTGTGCTGTCCGGAGGTCCTCTGGTGTGTGGACCATGCCGGGGCGGTGGTCCGCCAACGCGCGGCGGAAGAATTCACTGGTGATGGCGAGTCCCGGTGAGGTGCCACTGATGTGCGGTGTCACTCGGCTCGGTCACGCCGGTTCCGGAGCGTGCTCGGCACCGCTCAGTGCGGGGCACAGAGCAGTTTGGGAGGCTCCCGGAAGGATGGATGTCCCGGACGGGGACACGAAGCACCTCGCCATGGTGGGGTCGGGTGCAGACTTGAGATTAACACTACCGGATCCAACAAACATTCCCCCTCTCTAATCCGGCTACCAGGTGTCAAGGAGCGAGCGGCAGCACGCTCGCACCGGTCGGGTCGAGCGCCAGACGATTGGCCGCCCAGCCCTCTCCCGCAAGGCGTGCGACCTTGTCCGCCGCACTCTCATCGGCCAGCGCGAGGACCGTGGGTCCCGCGCCGGAGATCATGGCCGGTACTCCGTCCGCGCGCAGGCGCTCGACCAATGCCGCGCTCTCGGGCATGGCGGGTGCGCGGTACTCCTGGTGGAGCCGGTCCTCGGTCGCGGGAAGCAGCAGCTCGGGGCGCCTGGTCAGGGCCTCGACGAGCAGTGCGGCCCGGCCGGCGTTGGTGGCCGCGTCGACGTGCGGGACGGTGCGCGGGAGCAGCCCGCGCGCCGTCTCGGTGAGGACGGGCTTTCCCGGTACGAAAACCACCGGAACGATGGAATCGGCGGGCTCCATCCTGATCGCCCGCGCGGCTCCCCCGTCCATCCAGGAGAGCGTGAAGCCGCCGAGCAGACAGGCGGCGACGTTGTCCGGGTGGCCCTCGATCTCGGTGGCGAGTTCCAGCAGGGCGTTGTCGTCGAGCCGGGCGTCACCGCCTATCGTCACGGCGCGGGCCGCGACGATGCCCGCGCAGATGGCGGCGGACGAGGAGCCGAGGCCCCGGCCGTGCGGAATGCGGTTGGCGCAGACGATTTCGAGCCCGCGCGGCTGTCCGCCGAGCAGGTCGAAGGCGGTACGCAGGGAACGTACAAGCAGATGCGACTCGTCACGCGGGAGCGTCTCGCTGCCCTCACCTGCGATGTCGATGTTCAGTCCGGTGTCGGCCACCCGCACGACGACGTCGTCGTACAGACCCAGCGACAGGCCGAGGGCGTCGAAGCCCGGGCCGAGGTTGGCGCTGGTGGCGGGGACGCGCACCCGGACGGCGGCGGCGCGGAACGCGGGACCGGCCATCGCTCGATGACTCTCCTTGAGCTGCGATCTTTTGAGGACTTGCCACGTGATGAGGCACTACCCGAAGGCCGCTCTGCGGCAGCACCGCGGCATATGCGGCGGGGCGGGTTCGGTACAGCCTATCGAAGGAAGGTTCTGTGGCGACATAGGGCGCACAGGAGGCGCACGATGCGTGTCGTAAGCCCCCTGTGCACCCCCTATGCGGAGTTGCGGGTTTTCCAGGCGGTTATGCCCGCCGTCCGGCTGCGGTTATCCCCGACCGGCACGGTTATGCCAGATCCGGGCCGGTCGCGCCAGACCGGATTCGGCTACGCCAGACCCAGACGCTCGGCCGCGGCGGCCGAGTCGACCGGAACCGTGACCGGCTGCGGTGCGCCCGCGACGGCCCAGTCCGGGTCCTTGAGGCCGTTTCCGGTGACGGTGCAGACGATCCGCTGCCCCTTGTCGACCTTGCCCTGCTCGGCCGCCTTCAGCAGACCGGCGACGGAAGCGGCCGACGCCGGCTCGACGAAGACACCCTCCTGGGACGCCAACAGCTTGTAGGCGCGCAGGATCTCACGGTCCGTCACCTCGTCGATGAAGCCGTGCGACTCGTCGCGCGCGTCGAGGGCGTGCTGCCACGACGCGGGGTTGCCGATGCGAATCGCGGTGGCGATCGTCGACGGGTCCTTGACGATCTCGCCGCGCACGATGGGCGCGGAACCGGAAGCCTGGAAGCCCCACATACGAGGAGTGCGCGTCGAGATCGAGTCGGCGGCGTACTCCTTGTAGCCCTTCCAATAGGCCGTGATGTTGCCCGCGTTGCCCACCGGAAGCACGTGGATGTCGGGGGCGTCACCGAGCGCGTCGACGATCTCGAACGAGGCGGTCTTCTGGCCCTCGATACGGAACGGGTTGACCGAATTGACCAGCGCCACCGGGTAGTTCTCGGAGAGGGCGCGTGCGAGGTTCAGGCAGTCGTCGAAGTTCCCGTCGACCTGGAGGATCTTCGAGCCGTAGACGAGCGCCTGGCCCATCTTGCCGAGCGCGATCTTGCCCTGCGGCACGAGGACCGCGCAGACCATTCCCGCGCGTACGGCATAGGCGGCTGCCGAGGCCGACGTGTTGCCGGTGGAGGCGCAGATGACGGCCTTGGCGCCCTCCTCCTTGGCCTTCGTGATCGCCATCGTCATGCCGCGGTCCTTGAAGGACCCGGTCGGGTTGGCGCCCTCGACCTTGAGATGGACCTCGCAGCCCGTGCGCTCGGAGAGCACCTGCGCGGGCACGAGCGGCGTGCCGCCCTCACGGAGCGTCACGACCGGCGTCGTGTCGGACACGGGAAGACGGTCCCGGTACTCCTCGATGATTCCGCGCCATTGGTGGGTCATTGCTGCTTACTCCCCTTCAACCCGCATGATGCTGGCGACACCACGCACGGTGTCGAGATTCCGCAGCGCCTCGACGGTGCCGGTGAGGGCGGCGTCGGGCGCGCGGTGGGTGACGACGACGAGGGAGGCCTCGCCGTCCTTGCCCGTCTGACGGACCGTATCGATCGATACGCCGTGCTCGGCGAAGACCGTCGCGACCTGGGCGAGAACACCCGGCTTGTCGGCTACGTCGAGGCTGATGTGGTAGCGCGTGACGACCTCGCCCATGGAGCTCACGGGCAGCTGGGTGTACGCGGATTCGCCGGGCCCGGTGGTTTCGCCGAGCTTGTGGCGGCAGACGGCGACGAGGTCGCCGAGCACGGCCGACGCGGTGGGCGAACCGCCCGCGCCGGGCCCGTAGAACATGAGCTGACCTGCGGCCTCCGCCTCCACGAAGACGGCGTTGTACGCCCCGCGGACCGACGCCAGCGGATGGCTGAGCGGAATCATCGCGGGGTGCACGCGCGCGGTGACGGACCCGCCGTGGGCGGCCCGCTCACAGATGGCGAGCAGCTTGATGGTGCAGCCCATGCGCTTCGCGGACGCGAAGTCGGCGGCGGTCACCTCGGTCATGCCCTCGCGGTAGACGTCGTCGAGACGCACGCGCGTGTGGAAGGCGATGCCGGCGAGGATCGCGGCCTTGGCGGCGGCGTCGAACCCTTCGACATCGGCGGTCGGGTCGGCTTCGGCGTACCCGAGCGCGGTGGCCTCGTCGAGGGCTTCCTGGTACCCGGCACCGGTGGTGTCCATGGCATCGAGAATGAAGTTGGTGGTGCCGTTGACGATCCCCAGAACCCGGTTGACCTTGTCGCCGACGAGGGACTCGCGCAGCGGCCGGATCAGCGGAATGGCACCGGCGACGGCAGCCTCGTAGTACAGATCCCGCCCGTGCTCCTCGGCGGCGGCGTGCAGCGCGGCGCCGTCCTGGGCGATGAGCGCCTTGTTCGCGGAGACGACGGACGCGCCGTGCTCGAAAGCGGTGGTGATGAGGGTCTTGGCGGGCTCGATGCCGCCGATGACCTCGACGATGACGTCGATGTCCCCGCGTTTGACCAGCGCGGTCGCGTCGGTGGTGATGAGGGAGGGATCGATTCCCTCACGCACCTTCGACGGTCGGCGGACGGCCACCCCGGCGAGCTCCACCGGGGCGCCGATCCGAGCCGTGAGGTCGTCGGCGTGCGTCGTCATGATGCGCGCCACCTCTGAGCCGACAACCCCACAGCCCAGCAGCGCCACCTTCAGCGGACGCGTACGCATCATCCGACCTCACTTCTCATACATCTACAGTGGGACCAGTCTCGCCCACCCGATCGCGGTTTCTATCCACTGTCCGGATGGTGAGACATCTATTTCACAGACCGATACTTCATCGATCGCTGTTTCCGAGCCGGTATTTCCTCAGCCGACATCAAGTCGCAGGAGATCTTCCTCCGTCTCGCGCCGGACGATGACCCGCGCCTCACCATCCCGCACGGCGACGACCGGCGGACGGAGGGCGTGGTTGTAGTTGCTCGCCATGGAACGGCAGTACGCGCCGGTCGCGGGCACGGCGATCAGATCGCCGGAAGCGACGTCGGCGGGCAGGAACGCGTCCTTCACCACGATGTCCCCGCTCTCGCAGTGCTTGCCGACGACGCGGACGAGCATGGGCTCCGCGTCGGACTCACGCGAGACGAGCGCGACGCTGTACTCGGCGTCGTAGAGGGCCGTACGGATGTTGTCGGACATGCCGCCGTCGACGGAGACGTACGTACGCAGTCCTTCGAGCGGCTTGACCGTACCGACTTCGTAGAGGGTGAAGGCGGTGGGTCCGACGATGGCGCGGCCGGGCTCGACGGAGATACGGGGAGTCCGCAGATTGGCGGCCTCGCACTCACGCGTGACGATCTCGCCGAGCGCCTTGGCGATCTCGTGCGGCTCGCGGGGGTCGTCCTCGGAGGTGTAGGCGATGCCGAGCCCGCCGCCGAGGTCGATCTCGGGAAGCTCGACGCCGTGCTCATCACGAATCTCGGCGAGCAGCTGAACGACGCGGCGGGCGGAGACTTCAAAGCCCGCCATGTCGAAGATCTGCGACCCGATGTGCGAGTGCACGCCGATGAGCTCGAGGCCGTCGAGCTGAAGAGCCCGTCGCACGGCCTCGGCGGCCTGTCCCCCGGCGAGGGCGATGCCGAACTTCTGGTCCTCGTGGGCGGTGGCGATGAACTCGTGGGTGTGGGCCTCGACGCCGACGGTCACGCGGATCTGCACACGCTGACGGACGCCGAGCCGGTCGGCGATGTGAGCGACGCGCACGATCTCCTGGAAGGAGTCGAGCACGATGCGTCCCACGCCGGCTTCGATGGCCCGCTCGATCTCTCCCTCGGTCTTGTTGTTGCCGTGGAAGGCGATGCGGTCGGCGGGCATGCCGGCGGCGAGAGCGGTAGCGAGCTCACCACCGCTGCACACGTCGAGGTTGAGCCCCTCTTCGTGCAACCACCTCACGATCGCCCGCGAGAGGAAGGCCTTCCCGGCGTAGAAGACGTCGGCATCCGAGCCGAAGGCGCCGCGCCAGGCGTGGCAGCGGGCACGGAAGTCGGCCTCGTCGAGGAAGTAGGCGGGGGTACCGAACTCCTCGGCGAGCCGGGTCACCTCGATCCCGCCGACGGTGACGACACCATCGGCGTTACGCCCGACGGTCTGCGCCCAGACCTTCGGGTCGAGGGAGTTCAGGTCGGCGGCCGGGGCGGTGTAGTGCCCTTCGGGGACTACGTCGGCGTGGCGGGGCCCGGCGGGGTGTGCGGAACGGCTCATGTCGCGTTCGTCTCTCTCACTTCATTCACGTCTGTCTTCACGTGTCACAAGTACTCGGGGGCACTGATGCCGAGCAGGGACAGGCCGCCTGCGAGCACCGTCCCGGCGGCTTCGGCGAGCGCGAGCCGGGCGCGGTGGGCGGCCAAGGGTTTCTCGTCACCAAGCGGCAGGACGGCGGGCTCGAAGGCGAGGAAGGCATCGGCGGTGACGACGAGATGCCGGGCAAGGCGGTCGGGCGCACGGTGCCGGGCGGTGGCGGCCAGGATGCGGGGGTACTCGGCGAGGGCATCGAGCAGCTCGTCCGCGGTGACGTCCCCCGGGGCGCTGTGGAAACCGAGGGCGGCGGCGTTGCGGGTGAGGGCGCGGGTGCGGGAGCAGGCGTACCGCACGCGGAAGAGGGGGTTGACCGCTCGCTGGACGAGGTGCTCGTCGCTGCTGATGCGGGGCCGGTCGTGGGCGGCGGGGTGGAGAAGGGCCCAGCGGGCGGCGTCGGGGCCGAGGGGGGCGGGGTCGGCCGGGGCGGGGACGGGCCGTAGGACCTTGAGGGGGGAGGGGTGGATCCCGTACGCGTCGACGTGTACGCCGAGGGGGGCCCAGCCGGGGTCGGGCGCCTCCTCACAGGTGTTCCGTACGCGGGCCCCCTGGGAGAGGAGGATGCGGCGGAGGGAATCGGCGAGGACGGCGGCGCGGACTTCGCGGGGGAAGTGAAGCTGGTGGACTTCTGCTTCGCCGGAGCCGGGACGGGCGTGTCCGTAGGAGGCGCCGCAGGTGAGGACGTCACGTACGAGGGCGGCGCGGGCACTGCCGGTGTTCCCGGGGCCGCCGTCCCGCTCGAGGGTGATGTTCAGGAAACCGGGCCCGGTGATGTCGATGGCGGCGATGCCGGGCTCGCCCGCGAGCCGCGGGGAGAGCACTTCGGCGACCTGCCGGGGCGACTGCCCGGCGGCGCGGGCGATCTGCAGGGCGACGTTCGTGGCGTAGTCCCCACACCCGCCGGGGCGGGGGCGCTCGACGACGACCCGCGCCGTGGCCCCCACGTCCCCGAGGCCACTGAGCTCCCCGTCATCGACGGCACGACGCATGGCGCGCAGCACGGTGCGGGAGAGCTCGACGGGGGTCACGGGACAAGCGTATGGGAGGAGGGGGGTGGGGACGCGACCTGGTTTCCCTGATGGTCCGGGATGTGGACGGGGGGGCGCTGGCGAGGAAGGGGGTGCTGGCGGCTTGGGAGGCTTCGGCGGGGGTTGGGTCGGGCTCCGGGGCGGGGTGAGCCACTCGGGCGGGGGCGGGGTTAGCCGCTGGGGCGGGGGCGGGGTGAACCACTCGAGCGGCAGCGGGTTCAGCCGCTCGGGCGGGGGCGGGGTCAGCCGCTGGGGCGGGGGCGGGGTTAGCCACTCGGGCGGGGGCGGGGTGAACCACTCGAGCGGCGGCGGGGTCAGCCGCTGGGGCGGGGGCGGGGTCAGCCGCTGGGGCGGCCGGCGCGCTCGGCTTCTCCGGCGGCCCCGAGCTCACTGCTGAGCGCACTGTGCCCGCCGTCACCACCATCACCGCCAACACCGGCGCCACCACCACTGCCGTGCTCCATCAACTGCCGTACGATCCCGAGCAGTTCGGCAGGCTCAAAGGGCTTGGCCAGGAAGGCGTCCACCCCGACCTCGAGCCCGCTGGCCACCTCGTACTGGGTGCAGGCACTGACAATGACGATGGGCAGATCCCGGGTCCGCGGATCGGAACGCAGCCGAGCGGCGGTACGCAGCCCGTCGAGGCGAGGCATCACCACGTCGAGCGTGACGACATCGGGTCTGACCTGGTTCACCACATCCAGGCATTCGGCACCATCAGCCGCGGTCACGACCTCGAAGCCCTCCAGCTCGAGGTTGACCCTGATCAGCTGCCGGATGACCTTGTTGTCGTCCACAACAAGCACGCGGCCTGACACGCCTGACACAACTCGAGAGTAGGTCCGCGCCCGCCGCCGCGTCCGGGTTTTCCCCACTTCTGCCCCGTGCGAGGGAGCGTGCGGGGAGCCGAGGGTGACCTCTGGGACGCAGGGTGCGGATGTGCTCGCTCCCATGGCCACGGAGTGCGGAAATACCTGTTCATGGGGAGCCGTTCAGAGCTGGTAGGGTTCTACACGTCGCGGCGCAACCCGCCCCGACACGCCCCCGTAGCTCAGGGGATAGAGCAACGGCCTCCGGAGCCGTGTGCGCAGGTTCGAATCCTGCCGGGGGCACCTTGTATTAGGTGCCCAAAGACCCCGTCACCAGCGGAAACGCTGAGGCCGGGGTCTTCGCGTATGTGCAGGCAGATACAGCCCGTAGCGGCCGTATGTCGAGGTCTGTGGACGAGGCGTGGACGGGATCTTGGAGCGTGCCCGCAGGTTATGGCACATGGTGGAGCCGAGCAGGCCTTCACTCCTCGTTACGTCACGCTGCCCCACGACCACACTGCAGGTGGGCATGAGTCTGGCGAAGGTGAGCCGGCACCGCGGCCATCAGCCGCTGACTGCAGTCGGACGACTGCTGGACGAGTTGGAGGATCTCGTGGACGTGACCACGCTTGCCGTCGCGCTCATCACTGTCGGAGGAACGTTGGGGGGAACCCTCGGTGGGACGGTGCTCAGCCAGCGCGCCAACCGGGAGCAGAACGAGCGGGCCGACCGCGAACGAGAGCAGGAACGCCACGAGCAGGCGATACAAGCGCGGCGGGATCTCTATGCCCGTCTGAATACCACCGCTCGCGCTTACCGAGTCGCCGCGCGGGACGCCGTGGAGGCAGCAAAGCGCGGCGAAAGCCTCGACCCGGCTCTGCTCGAAAGCGCGAAGGAGGCCTGGGCGGACGAGTACTCCCAGGCACAGATGGCACTGGCCAAGGACGTCCTGGACGTAGCCTCGACCCTCAACAGATCTCTTGGGATCGGATATGCGGTCGTCAAGCATCTGCCCAGCAGCCCTGACCTCGACGGGGCGTATCAGCGGGCCGATACATGGTTCAGTGGCCCACTGTCTGACGGCGTATACCTGCTACGGGTCACGCTGCGACATGACCTCGGAGTCGAGGTCGACCCCCGCTTCGAAGAGACCCGTGCGCAGATGCTCTCCACGCTCGGCAGTGCACGGGACAACCTCGCGCAGCTCTTGGCCGCAGAAGGGGCCCAGACAAGCGAGCCAGCTGCCTGAGTTCACGGCCAGAGCGATTAGTGCAGGCGGGCGAAGGGGTCCGCGACCCGCCCAACTGGCGCCTCAGCGAGCCTTTCTGACTGAGCCGATTCAACCCACCACCACGCCCGGCGATGAGTCTCGCCGTGATCGCCGGTCTGTATGAGCGACTCGCAATCGACCGCACTCAGGAGCGCCTCATGACCGCCACCTACACATTCGACGTCTTCTCCAGCCTTGACGGCTTCGGCGCCGCCAGTGACAACTGGTCCGGCTAGTGGGGGAAGCAAGGGCCCGAGCTGCTCGGCCATCGCCTCGCCCTGTATGCCGACGAGCAGCGGATGGTTTTTGGGGCCCGTACGTATCGGGCGTTCGCGCAGATGCTGGCCTCCAGCACCGAGGAGTCCGAGGTGCGTGATCCGTGGGTCACACGGATGCGGAACCTGCCGGCCACTGTGGTGTCGAGCACGCTGGAGGGGCCTCTCGACTGGCCGGATGCGAGCCTCGCGAGCGGGGATGCCGTTGATGTCGTCGCTCGGCTCAAGAAGGAGTCTGCGGTGCCGTTGCGCTCGCACGGCAGTCTGTCGATGAATCGGGCGCTGATGGCCGCCGGTCTGGTCGACCGTGTGCAGGTGACGCTCTTCCCTGTGATCACCGGTCGGACGGGCCTTGATCCGATCTTCGAGGGTGCGGCCGACTTCGATCTCGAGCTGATCGACCGGACGACGCTCGACGGCCACATTCAGGAACTCGTCTACCGGCCCACCCTGCATAGCTGAGCGGCTGTACCTAGCTCCGGTGGATCGGGGGTAGTTCGTAGGTGCCATCGAAGACCGCTGCTTGGGGCGTGTACATCCGCAGGATCGGGCGGAAGCTGCCCTGCGGTGGTGTGGGCAGCCAGTTCTTTGCCGTCTTGTCGTCGGCGGGGCGGCGTGACTGGAGGCGGAGGGTCAGGGAGCCGTCGTCGTCGTAGCTCAGGCCCGGGGTGCGGTCGCCGATGGAGTATCGGTCGAGGGGGTTGGCGACCAAGTGGCGGTCGGGTACGCCGTACATCGTGATCGCCCAGAACGCGTCCACCGGCGGCGGCTTCTCGAAGCGCAGAGTGTAGGACTGCTCGCCCTCCAGGGGTTGGCCGTCAGCGTCGGTCCATGCCGTTGCGCACGCCGCTTCGTAGCAGTGTTCGCCCCAGAGCGCCGTGTGGGCCGACACCGCGCGCAACATGCGGCCCAACTCCCGGTCGGCACAAATCCATTGGGGGTCCTTGAGCGTGCCGACCTCGAAGTGGTCTGCGTTGTAGTCGAAGGCGTGGTACATCAGCTTCCAGCCGTTCTGCTCCGCGCTGTCCCCGTGGGTCGAGGCGTACTCGACCTTCTCCTTGCCCTCGGCGAATCCCGCGCGCAGGGCTTCGGCGAGGTCGGGATCGGGGGTCGCGTAGGGGCTCTGCGCGTCCAACAGGCCCAGCGGGGCGAACTGTTGTTGGTACGTCAGGTCGGCGGGCGCGGGCGGGAAGGCAGCCATCCTCGCCCGGAGCTTCTCGTAGAAGAGGAGCTCCGGTTGGGCGTCGGGGATGTACGTGTGGGTCGGCAGCCCGTGGGACTCTCCGGATGCCGTCCAGTACGGCTCCAGGTGCGTGTCCTCCTGGAGCGCGCGTACCGCCGCCACGTCGTCCGGGCCCGAGCAGGCCCACCGGCCGACGATCGACGCCACCTCCGTCGGCACGGCGATCCGGGTGGCGCCCGGCGGGACCTCTTCGTCCCAGCCCGGCGGCGTGAGCAGGAAGCTGGCCGGGCCGGTGCCGGTGGCGCGGCGGCCCACGTACGCGAAGTTGTTGGTCCAGGCGTCCACGAACTGCAGGACGTAGTAGCGGCCGTCCGTGTCCGGGACCGTCAGGAGCAGGGCGCCGCCGGACAGATCGAGCTGGGCCAGCGAGTAGATCGTGTCGTTGTTGACGCTCACGAAGGGGTCGTCCGGGCCCGCGAGACGGGTCGCGTGGCTGAACTCGTTGAACGGTGCGGGGGCCACCACCGAGCCCATGCCTTTGCGGGAGAGGCGGTCGACTTCGTCGAGGTTGAGCACCATCGGGTAGCCGTAGATGTACGCCTCGGCCGCCAGCGCCTGGAGATCGGTCGTGCCGTCGGTCATGCCCGCCGCCTTCTCGTGATCAAGCTCGTTCGTCGATCGTCGCTCGTGGTTCTTTGTTCGGGGTTTCTCGGTCGTGATCAAGGTTCTATCGCCATCGTCGGGCCGCCGCGTCCCTCCTGCCACTCCTGCGCTCCACACGGCGTGGCGCGGTGGGGCGGGGGCGGTTTCCTCATCCCTCCGGTGTGGCCGGGGGTGCCTGATCGCCGTAGCGGCGCTCGAACTTGGCGACCTGGCCCTCGGAGTCCACGACGCGGGCGCGGCCCGTGTAGAAGGGGTGGCTCTCGGAGGAGATCTCCACCTCCACCAGGGGGTACGTCTCGCCGTCGTCCCACTCGATGGTCTGGTCGCTCTCCGCGGTGGAGCGGGTGAGGAAGGCGTAGCCCGCCGAGCGGTCCCGGAAGACGACGGGCCGGTAGTTGCTGTCCTTGTCCTGGGTCATGTCCTCAGGTTCCCCGCGTACGTGGGGTGCGGCGAGCCTGGGGGCGCCACGTGGGTTGCGTCCGTCGCTTGAACCGTCACCACCCCCCGTGTCCGTCGGCGGCCCCGCATCCTGCGTCTGGCCGAACAGGCTTTCCCGCCCACCCGCCCGTTCACCCTGCAGCCACCCCTGACCGAACAAACCTTTCCCACCCACCCACCCGATTGCCCCGGGGTGCCAGGGGGGACAGGAGGGGTGGGTGGGCGACGTGCAACCCGGGTGGGGTGGGCGACCCCCGGGGCGACAGGGGGTGCGGACAGGCCGGGGGTGGGTGGGCGACGTGCAGCCCGGGCGGGTGGGCGACCCCCGGGGCGACAGGGGGTGCGGACAGGCCGGGGGTGAATGGGCGACGTGCAGCCCGGGCGGGTGGGCGACCTCCGTGGCGACAGGGGGTGCGGACAGGAAGGGGTGAGCGGGCGACGTGCAGCCCGGGCGGGTGGGCGACCTCCGTGGCGACAGGGGGTGCGGACAGGAAGGGGTGAGCGGGCGCGACGTGCCGCCCGGGTGCGTCGGCGACCCCGGCGCTGCCCCGCGCCCGCAGACGAAGCAGCCCCGTCCCGCCCTAAGCCGAAGTTCGCTTCTTCGTCGTCTTTTTTGTCGCCGGCTTCTTCGCGGTCGACTTCTTCGCCGTCGTCGTCTTCTTCGCCGTCGTCGTCTTCTTCGCCGTCGTCGTCTTCTGCGCCGTCGACTTCTTGCCCCCTACCTCCTTCGGCGTCGTCTTCGCCGCAGTCCGCTTTCGTCCACCCCGCTCCAGCGGCGTCACCTCCGCCCCCGCCCCGGCCCCGGGCCCGTTCCCCCCGCCCCTCTTCGCCGCGCGCACGCTCTTCTCCAGTGCCGCCATCAAGTCGATCACCTTGCCCCCGCCCGAATCCCCCTCAGCGGCCGGCTCCGTGGGGGTCGTGCCCTCGGCCTTGGCGGTGACCAGTTCCTCCACCGCCGCGCGGTAGTCGTCGTGGAGGGTGGACACGTCGACCTCGCCCAGCGTGTCCATCAGTGCGTCCGCCAGGTCCAGTTCCGCGTCCCGCACCTTGACCTGGGTGTCCGGAGCCACGCCCTCCGGGCCCCGGATCTCGTCCGGCCACAGCAGTGCGTGCATCGCGATCACGTCGTCCACCACCCGCAGCATCCCCAGCCGTTCCCGCCCCCGCAGCGCATACCTGGCGATCGCCACCTTCTGGCTCCGCTTCAGCGCCTCCCGCAGCAGCGTGTACGGCTTCGCCGCGGGCACTCCATTGGCCGACAAGTAGTACGCCGTGTCCATCTGCATCGGATCGACCCCGTCCGCCGGCACGAAGGCGACGATCTCGATCGTCTTGGCCGTCGGAATCGGCAGGGCCGCCAGATCCTCGTCCGTGATCGGGATGATCGAGCCGTCCGCGTCCTCGTACCCCTTGCCGATCTCGGCGGACGTCACCTCCCGCTCCTCCAGCTCGCACACCTTGCGATAGCGGACCCGGCCCCCGTCCTCCGTATGGATCTGCCGGAAGGAGATCGAGTGGTTCTCGGTGGCGTTCACGAGCTTGATCGGGATGCTGACCAAGCCGAAGGAGATCGCACCGTTCCATATGGATCGCACGTCAGACACCTCTCAGCAGTCGAGCATCCATTTAGGGACGTACACCAGCATTTATTATCTGTTGCCAGGATTTACGCGCCTTCACCCTATTCGTGGGATTCTCATCGTATGACGCCGATCACCGAGGTGGAGGGGCGGCGGCTGGCCCTCAGCAATCTCGACAAGGTCCTCTACTCCGCGACCGGCTTCACCAAGGGCGAGATGCTGCACTACTACGCCAGCACGGCCGAGGCCCTCCTGCCTCATCTCCGCAACCGGCCCGTCTCCTTCCTTCGCTTCCCGGACGGACCGGACGGGCAGCGCTTCTTCGCCAAGAACGTGCCACCGGGCACCCCCGACTGGGTGGACACCGCCGACGTGCCGCGCTCGGAAGGGAACATCCGGCAGATCGTCGTGAACGATCTGGCCACCCTGATGTGGGCCGGCAACCTCGTCACCGAGTTCCACACCCCCCAGTGGCAGGCCGACGCCCCCGCCGTCGCCGACCGGCTCGTGCTCGACCTGGATCCCGGCGACCCCGCCACCATCGTCGAGTGCTGCCGGGCAGGCCTCTGGCTGCGTGAACGGCTCCGGGCGGACGGCCTGCACGCGTACGCGAAGACCTCGGGATCCAAGGGCCTGCACCTGCTCTGCGCCCTGGAGCCGACGCCCTCCGAGGACGTCACCGCGTACGCGAAGAAGCTCGCCCAGGAAGCCGAGGCCGAACTGCCCGGCCTCGTCGTCCACCGGATGACCCGCAGCCTGCGCCCCGGCAAGGTCTTCGTCGACTTCAGCCAGAACGCCGCCGCGAAGACGACCGCCACCCCCTACACCCTGCGCGCCCGCCGGGAGCCGACGGTCTCCACCCCCGTGACCTGGGAAGAAGTCGAGGAGTGTGATGACCCGGCACAGCTCGTCTTCCTGGCCGCCGACATCGCGCCCCGCCTCCAGCGGCAGGGGGATCTGCTGGGCCCGCTCACCGATCCGGGCCAGGCGCACCCCCTCCCCCACGACTAGAGCGTGATCGGCGTCACGCCTAATCAAGTTTGACTAGGTAGATAATCGAGCATACCTTTCTCCACGTAGTCAAACTTGATTAGGAGCCCGCATGACCGTACTGCCCGAGACCGGATACGTCGCGACCGATGAGGACCGCGCGAGCCTTGCCGCCTGGTTCGCCGAGTACGACGCACACAGCGCCAAGCGCGATGTGGAGCGCATGGCCGACCTGGCCGTCTTCCCGCTCAACCTGGTCAGCGACGACTCCGCGGGCGACGGTCGCTCCGCGCAGTGGGACCGGGAACAGTTCGTCGCGACCATGACGCACGTGATGGGGGACGGGAGCGAGGACATCACCTTCGAGTCCACGCGCACGCCCGTCTTCCTCTCCCCCGCCATGGCCGTGGTCTTCACCGACTCGGTGATGACCGCGAACGGCGAGACGCAGCAGCTGCGGTACGCCGACATCCTGCTGAAGCGGGGCGGGGCCTGGGCGTTCCAGACCATGATCCAGGGAGGCTGGGGCGACAACCTCTGAGAAGGGGCCTGCCGGGGCAGTTACACCCGCAGCCACGTACGCCGGTCGCGGGCCATCGCGTGCAGCGCCTCCACATCGGCCGGTTTCAGTACGCCGCCGGTGCCCGCCACGGTCGACACCTCCCGGTCGCGCACGATCCGCACCTCGCGCGGCGGGGCCGTGACGTCGAGATCCGTCGCCCCGCAGAGGGCCAGGACCGGGCGGATCTCGGCGGTCAGCGCGAAGGACGCCCGGTCGGCGTCGGCGCGGATCTCCCTCAGGAGTGGACGCGGGTCCGCGCGGCCGACCGTGACCATCGGGTCGGCGACGCGCACCCGCTGCTTGCGGGCGGGCAGCGTGTGGACGCTGAACAGACCGCCGGGGCCGATCAGGAGGTGGTGGATGCGGGCGCCGCCCGGCAGCGGCACCGAGTGCAGGGTGTGCCAGCCGCCGCCTTCGAGGCCGTCGAGCACCTCACCGATGGACTGCTCGGCGGTGAGCGCCCGCTGCCGCGGGTCGGCGCGCAGCCTGCGGGCGGGGGCCGGGTCACGGTCGAGGGCGATCAGGAGTGCCTCGCCCGGGCGGTTCGGGGCGAGGTCGTCGTCCGGGTGGAGGGCGAGGCGGGCCAGCTCCGCGGGGGTGGGGACGGGCGGCGGGCCTATCGAAAAGCCGCCGGTCAGGAAGGGCGCGAGGGCGCGCAGGACGGCTTCCCTGTGCTCCTCGCCGAGCAGGTTCACGCGGGACGACTCCCTCTCGTACCACGCCACGCTTCTGCCGTCCGTGAGACAGACGTAGAGCCGCTCCTGTCCGTGCCGCCAGGCCGGTATGACGCGCAGTCCGCTCATGCATCATCACCCCACGGACCATGGGAGCAGCAAGGACATGCCTTGGGCAAGAACCTGGGCGAGGCGGAAGGAAGTTGAGCCACTCGTTGAGCCACTCGTAACGGCACCGCTTCCGCACCGCCTCCCCGCCGCCTCCGCACCGCCCCCGAACCGCCTCCCTGCCGCCTCCGCACCGCCTCCGCGGTGATGGCTCGCTGTTACATAGCTGACGAATTGCTGCAATGGCGGACATCTAGCTTCATAGGTGCCTCTTTCGCTTCCCCTCGCAGCGACCAGGCCGCACGCCCCCGGCCTCCAGCCCGCCAGCCGTAAGGACCGTCCGCTCATGAGCAGCCACCGCCGCCGCACCCTCCTCCGTTCCGCCGCCGTGACCACTGTCGTCGGCGGCGCGCTCCTCATGCCCGCGGTGGCCGCCGTCGCGGATACGCCGGCACACGCCGAGGCGGCCCAGGCGGACGGCACCCGGACAGTGGCGCCGGTCGCCCCCGGCGCCCCGGAGGGCGGGGTCAAGGCCGGCACCGAGGGGTTCCACAGCGGGGACCCGGTGTTCATCGCCGCCGGTGGCGCCATGGCGGCCGCCGGTGCGGCCGGTCTCGGGTACGCGATGCTGCGCCGCGGCCGCACCGACGCCTGAGCCCCCCTTCCCCACGCACCCCGCAGGAGCCGCTGTGAGCACCCCCACCGACGAAGCCCCCGTCCCCGCACCCACCCCCGTAAAGCGCCGCCACACCACCCGCATAGCAGCCGCCGCCACGCTCACCGCCGCCCTCGGCATCGGCCTCATCGCCTGCGGTCAGGGCTCCGGCGGCGACCCCGCGCCCGACGTCAAGGTCAACAACGCCACGGCCTCCCCGGCGGCCGAGCCGAACGCCCCGATGAAGAAGTCCCGCCCCACGGGCCTGCGCATCCCGGCGGCCGGTGTCGACGCGAAGTCGATGCTGGACCTCGGCGTGGGCGCGGACGACGCGCTCGAAGTGCCGCCCGTGGACAAGGCGGACGAGCCGGGCTGGTGGACCGGGGGCGTCACCCCAGGCGAGAAGGGGGCGGCCGTCCTGGTCGCGCACTACGACACCGCGAAGGGGCCCGCGCTGATGAAGAACGTGGCGAAGGTGAGAATGGGGGACGAGATCGAGGTGCCGCGAGCGGACGGGAGTACCGCGACGTTCAAGGTGCGCGAGATTGAACAGGTGGACAAAAAGAACTTCCCCACCAATAAGGTGTATGGGGCGACCGACCGGCCCGAGCTGCGCCTGCTGACCTGTGGCGGACCGATCGAGGAAGGTCACCGCACCGACAACATCATTCTCTACGCCGACCTCGCGCCGTAGCCGGACCCGGGTGACGGGACCCGGTCCCCGCGGCGCCGCAACCGAACCTCGCGCCGCAGCCGAGCAGCCCCCCGGGCCGCTCCTCCGGCAGGCAGGAGTGCAGTGCACCGGAGCCGTCTCGCGCTCGCCGCAGGACTCGTGCTGCCCGCCGTCCTGCTGGCCGGCGGCTGCGGCGACCCCGGCGACCTGCGCGGCGCGGGATCCACCCCCACCGCCGAGGCGCCCACGCGCCTGTGGCCGAAGTTGCCGCCTCCCTCGGCGCCCGCCGAGGACTACGGCACGATCGAGAGCCTGCCGGTCAAGGGCGTCGACGTACCGGGCGGGGATCTGCGCAAGGTGAATCCGGTGGCCGTCGCCAAGGCCGATTTCGACGAGAACCCCGGGATGTACAGCCGTTCGGACACGGTCTACAAGCAGACGGCCGAGCAGCTGGACACGTGCGAGACCGGCCACGCCGACGGTGGCGGCGAGGACGGCGACGGCGAGTGCCCCGTCCTGAACGCCTACTACCGCGACCTCACCGGCGACGGCAAGGACGACCTCATCGTCGGCATCCGCCTTGCCCGGGGGCACGCAGAGAATCTCGACATACGCGCCTACGCCGTGGAGAAGCGGAAGTTGACGCAGATCATGGAAATGGGGGACGCGGTGCTCGGTGTCGAGCTGGCCGGTCACGAGGTGATCGTCCGCGCCGTCTCCGGCATGCAGGGGTACGAGTACCGCACCGTCTGGTCCTGGGACTCCCACCAGAAGACCATGCTGCCGACGACCGACGAGATCGTGCGCTCGCCGAACACGCCGAAGAGGAAGCCGTCCCGCAAGCCCGAGCCTGCGGCGAGCGCCCGTCCCGTGCCCTCAACGAGCGGCTCCCCGAGCGACTCACCGAGCGACAGCCGATGAGCCACAGGCTGCCGCGCGGACCGCGGCTTCCCGCCTGGACGGCGACGCTGACCTGGAAGGCCGCGGTCTTCATCACCGTCATGTGCTGCGCGCTCGCCGCGCTGCTCGGCGCGCTCGTGCACGTCTCGGTGACCAACCAGACCGTGGGCCAAGCCCGCGACCACGCCCTCACCCGCCTCGACGACGCCACCGCGGCGTTCGAGGCTGGCGACGAGCTCGGCCCCGGCGCGGGGGTCGATCCGCCGGGCCTTCCCGCTCGGCTGCGGGAGCTCGCGGTGGGCGGGGAGCGCGGGACGATGGTCGGCACGCAGAACTCCCGGCCGACGATGTGGGCCGCGGGGCCCGCGACGGACCGGCGCGCCATCGCCGTCCAGGTCGACTACGCCCAGGGCGCCCGCACGATCGACGGCCTCGACCGGGCGATCCTCGGCTCCTCGGTGCTCGCGATCGGGGCGACGCTCCTGGTCGGGGCGTTCTCCGTGACGCGCGTGACGCGGCGTCTGCACCAGACGGCGACGGTGGCCCGCCGGATCAGCGCGGGTGACCTCGACGCCCGCGTGAACGACCCGCGCACCCGCGAGCCCTCGCGCCTCCAGGACGAGGTGGCGGCGGTCTCCGGAGCGCTCGACACGATGGCGTCCTCGATGCAGGGCAAGCTCCAGAGCGAGCAGCGGTTCACCGCGGACGTGGCGCACGAGCTGCGTACTCCGCTGACCGGTCTGCACGCGGCGGCCGAGCTGCTGCCGCCGGGCCGCCCCACGGAGCTGGTGCGCGACCGGGTCGCCGCGCTGCGGACCCTCACCGAGGACCTCCTGGAGATCTCCCGGCTCGACGCGAAGAGCGAGCGGGTCGATCTGGACGACCACCATCTCGCCCCACTGGCCGAGCGCGCCGTGCGGGGTTCGGGAGTCGATGCCGAGCTGGTCCTCGTACGCGATGTCTGCGTGGAGACCGACCGGCGGCGCCTGGAGCGGGTCCTTGGGAATCTCATCGCCAACGCGGACAAGCACGGGCGGGCGCCCGTCGTGGTGACCGTCGACGGGCCCGTGGTCTCGGTGCGCGACCACGGCGACGGATACCCCGACTACCTGGTGGAACACGGGCCGCAGCGGTTCCGCACCGAGGGGACGACCAGGGGCCACGGGCTCGGTCTGACGATCGCGTTGGGCCAGACGGCGGTCCTCGGAGCGCAGCTCACGTTCACGAACGCGGCCGACGGAGGCGCCGTGGCGACGCTGACGCTGCCGTACGAGGAGTGCGCGGGGAACGGTGCCAGAGGCGCCGACGGGACGGTCTGACGGGCGGTTTGACGCCGCGTGACCTTTTGCGCGCCCAGCGTGCCGATTTTAGTGTGAATTGCGGCCTATGGCCCCCGTCCCAAGGGCCTGAGGCCGCATCACATCCGCCTCGTCCCCAGAGGAGTCCCCATGTCCCTTCGGCCCACCTCCGCCACCACCCGGCTCGGCATACTGGCCGCCGGCGGCGCGCTCGCCGCCCTCACCCTCACCGGCCCGGCCTTCGCCGCCGGCGACACCGACGCCAACGGCCACCCCCGCGTCTACAAGGGCCGCGTCACCGCCAAGCACGGACTGCTGCTGCGCACCTCCCCCCACCGGGGCGCCAAGGTGATCCGCAGCGTTCCGTACGGAAAGGTCGTCTCCATCTACTGCAAGACGACCGGCGACCACGTGTCCGGCAACAACCGGTGGTACCTGCTCACCAACGGCACCTGGGCATGGGGCGCCGCGCACTACATCGCCAACATCGGGCCCGCCCCGCGCTGGTGCTGACGCACCACCAGTACACGGTGACATAAACGGACATTGGGGCCTATCGCTTGCTACGTTCCGGGCATGACCCGAACAGCAGCGGCGCCCCCCTCCGTACCCGCTGTTCGCGTGCCCCGGCGCCGTGGCACCGAAGTCGCCCTGATCGTCGTGGCCGTCCTGCTCTCGGTCTACGGCTACTGCGACGTCGGCCTCGCCAAGAACGGCACCGTCCCGCCCGGCGCCGCCGGTTACGGCGCCGGGCTCGGCGTGCTCGCGCTCCTGGCCCATCTCGCGGTCCGCTTCCGGGCGCCCTACGCCGATCCGCTGCTCCTGCCGATCGCCGTGCTCCTCAACGGCCTCGGCCTCGTCCTGATCTACCGGCTCGACCTGGAGACCCCCGGCGACGAGGCCGCGCCCACGCAACTCGTCTGGTCCACCGTCGGCGTGACGCTCTTCATCGGCGTCGTGCTGTTCCTGCGCGACCACAGGGTGCTCCAGCGGTACGCGTACATCTGCGTCGTCGCCGCGCTGGTCCTGATGATCGTGCCGATCTTCTTCCCGGCCGTGAACGGCGCCCGGATCTGGATCAGGATCGGCGGATTCTCCATCCAGCCCGGCGAGTTCGCCAAGATCCTGCTCGCGATCTTCTTCGCCAGCTACCTGTCCGCCAACCGCAACGCGCTGGCCTACACCGGCCGTACGGTCTGGAAGCTGACGAAGCTCCAGCTGCCGACCGGCCGTGTGCTCGGCCCGATCGTCGCGATCTGGCTGCTGAGCGTCGGGGTCCTGGTCCTCGAACGGGACCTCGGCACCTCGCTGCTCTTCTTCGGCCTCTTCGTGATCCTGCTGTACGTCGCCACCGGGCGCACCGGCTGGATCGCGGTCGGCCTGGTGCTCGCCGGCGTCGGGGCGTACACGGTCGGCTCGCTCGAACCCCACGTGCACAGCCGGGTCGAGGACTGGCTGCACCCCTTCGCCTCCATCGACGCGGGCGAGGGACCGAACCAACTGGCCCAGTCCCTCTTCGCGTTCGCGGCCGGCGGGATGCTCGGGACCGGTCTTGGGCTCGGGCACTCCATCCTCATCGGCTTCGCCGCCAAGTCCGACTTCATCCTGGCGACGGCGGGCGAGGAGCTCGGCCTCGCGGGCCTCGCCGCGATCTTCCTGCTCTACGCACTCCTGGTGGAGCGCGGCTACCGTGCGGGGCTCGCGCTGCGGGACGCATTCGGGCGGCTCCTCGCGGTCGGGCTCGCCTCGATCGTCGCGCTCCAGGTGTTCGTGATCGCGGGCGGGGTGACCGGGCTCATTCCGCTGACGGGCATGGCGATGCCGTTCCTGGCGCAGGGCGGCTCGTCGGTCGTCACCAACTGGATCATCGTGGCGCTGCTCATCCGGCTCAGCGACTCGGCACGAGGTCAGCCGGTGGGCCCGTTGAAGGAGGCCGCGTGACGCGGTACATCCGGCACGCCGCCGCCTTCTGCGCGCTGCTGCTCATCGCCCTGCTCGTGAACGCGACCCGCGTCCAGGTCGTCCAGGCCGAGCACTTCGACAAGAACTCCGCCAACCGCCGCCAGGCCATCGTCCGCTTCGGCCAGCCGCGCGGCGACATCTTGGTCGAGGGCCACACGGTCACCGGTTCCAAGGACACCGGGGAGCAGCTCCGCTATGAACGGACGTACAGGAACGGCCCGTTGTACGCCCCGGTGACCGGGTACGCCTCGCAGGTCTACGGCACGAGCCTCCTGGAGAACGCCGAGGACGACATCCTCTCCGGGACCGACCCGATGCTCGCCCCGCTCCCCCTGTGGAACGACATCAGCCGCGCGCAGAACCCCGGCGGCATGGTGCGGACCACCATCAAGGCGGCGGCGCAGCAGGCCGCGTACGCCGGGCTCGGCGGCAAGAAGGGCGCGGTCGCCGCGATCGAGCCGTCGACCGGGAAGATCCTCGCCCTGGTCAGCACGCCTTCGTACGACCCGGAGCGGCTCTCCGGCACGAGTGAGTCGGTGGCGAGGTCATGGGCGTCGCTGAACGGCAGCACGGACAAGCCGATGCTGAACCGGGCGATCCGCCAGACGTACCCGCCCGGTTCGACGTTCAAGGTGGTGACGGCGGCGGCCGCGCTGGACGCGGGCACGGTCACGGACCTGGACGCCGCCACCAAGTCCCCCGTCCCGTACACGCTGCCCGGCACGAGCACGCAGCTGACGAACGAGGTCGAGGGCTGCAAGAACGCGACCCTCCGCTACGCCTTCGAGTGGTCCTGCAACACGGTCTTCGCCAAGCTGGGCGCGGACACCGGCCTGGACGACATGCTGGACACGGCACGGAACTTCGGCTTCAACGACAGCGGCCTGAAGATCCCGTCGTCGGTGGCGGCGAGCAACTTCGACACGTCGATGGACAAGGCGCAGCTGGCCCTCTCCGCCATCGGCCAGTACGACACGAGGGCGACGCCTCTGCAGATGGCGATGGTCTCGGCGGCCGTGGCGAACGGCGGCCAGGTCCAGTCCCCGAACCTGGTGGACGAGACCACGACGGACGACGGCGACGTGGTGCGGAACACCGGCACCAAGTCCCTCCACCAGGCGATGAACCCGGCCACGGCGATGCAGCTGCGGGACATGATGACCGACGTGGTCAAGGAGGGCACGGGCGGCAACGCGGCGATCCCCGGCGCGACGGTCGGCGGCAAGACGGGCACGGCCCAGCACGGCATCGACAACTCCGGGACGCCGTACGCGTGGTTCATCTCCTGGGCCCAGAAATCCGGCGAGGCACAGCCGTCGGTGGCGGTGGCGGTGGTCGTGGAGGACGCGGCGGCGGACCGGGGGGACATCAGCGGGGGCGGGAGTGCGGCGCCGGTGGCGAAGGCGGTGATGGAGGCGGTGCTCAGCGGCGGTTGAGAGTGGTGAGGTCGTACGGCCAGCGTACCCAGCGGGAACCCCGGGCCGCCCGCCCATCGAGTGGCCGCCGCACGCCGCGTTGACTCAGCCCGCGGCCTCACCGGAGGTGATCATCTCCTCGACCTCCGCCACCCGCTGCCCCTCCTCCGCCGCGAACCGCTCCGCGTCCAGTTTCTCGGCGATCTCCTCGTCCTGGGCCATCAGCTGGTCGAGGTTGGCGTTGCCCATCTCGAAGACGCCCATGTCGACGTACGCCTCCTGGAGCCGCTTGCCCCACAGGCCGATGTCCTTGACGCACGGGACGATGCGGCTGAAGAGCAACTGCCGGAAGAGGGCGAGGAATTCGGAGTCCTCGCTGCACTCCTCGGCCTCCGCCTTGGGGATGCCGAAGTTCTCCAGGACCTCGACGCCGCGCAGGCGGTCCCGCATCAAGTAGCAGCCCTCGATGACGAATTCCTCGCGCTCGCGCAGTTCCGCGTCCGAGAGCTGCTTGTAGTAGTCCCGCAGGGCCATGCGGCCGAAGGCCACGTGCCGGGCCTCGTCCTGCATGACGTACGCGAGGATCTGCTTCGGAAGGGGCTTGTCCGTCGTGTCGCGGATCATGCCGAAGGCGGCCAGGGCGAGACCCTCGATCAGGACCTGCATGCCCAGGTAGGGCATGTCCCAGCGGGAGTCGCGCAGGGTGTCGCCGAGGAGTGACTGGAGGTTGTCGTTGATCGGGTAGAGCATGCCGATCTTGTCGTGCAGGAAGCGGCCGTAGACCTCCGCGTGCCGCGCCTCGTCCATGGTCTGGGTCGCGGAGTAGAACTTCGCGTCCAGGTCGGGGACGGACTCCACGATGCGCGCCGCGCACACCATCGCGCCCTGCTCACCGTGCAGGAACTGGCTGAACTGCCAGGAGGCGTAGTGCTTGCGCAGCTCGCCCTTGTCCCGCTCGGTCATCTTGTCCCAGTGGCGGGTGCCGTAGAGCGAGAGGGACTCGTCGGGGGTGCCCAGGGGGTCGTACGGGTCGACCTCCAGATCCCAGGCGATGCGCTTGGCGCCGTCCCACTGCTTGTCCTTGCCCTTCTGGTAGAGAGAGAGCAGCCGGGCGCGGCCCTCGTCGTACTCCCAGCTGAAGCGGGCCGCGCCGTTCGCCGGTATCTGCCAGGTGGTCTCGTCCGGGGCGTGTGTGTACAGCTCATGCGTGGACACTGACGGCTCCTTAGGAAAGTGGCCTCGGTCTCTCCGTAGTCCCCCCGTGCTGCTTTCGACTGTCTTCGACTGCCTTGTACTAGTTGGTAGTTGGAAGGCTCACACGTTCGTAGACGTCGGGTCAACAAGTCGTGCGCAAGGGATTGACGCCCTTGCTGACAAGCAGTCTCATAAGTCGTGACCGCCGGTAACTGTGACGACGAGGCAGGGGCAGAGTCATGACGACCATCACGGAGGACGCGGCGATCGAAGGGCTGCGGGACGCGCTCGGACTGCTCAAGGACCGGGAGCAGGTGGCCGAGAGGCTGCTCGACTCCTCCGCCAAGCACTCCTTCGACCCCGACAAGGAGCTGGACTGGGAGGCGCCCTTCGAGGAGGGCAAGTGGTTCTGGCCCCCGGAGCTGGTCTCCCTGTACGGCACGCCGATGTGGCGGCGGATGAGCGAGGAGCAGCGCATCGCGCTCTCCCAGCACGAGGCCGCCGCGCTCGCGTCGCTCGGCATCTGGTTCGAGCTGATCCTGATGCAGCTGCTCGTACGGCACATCTACGACAAGCCGGCCACGAGCGCGCACGTGCGGTATGCCCTGACGGAGATCGAGGACGAGTGCCGGCACTCGAAGATGTTCGCGCGCCTCATCTCGCGCGGGGACACCCCGTACTACCCGGTCAGCACCGTGCACCGGAACCTCGGCCGCCTCTTCAAGACCATCTCGACGACGCCCGGTTCGTTCACGGCGACGCTGCTCGGCGAGGAGATCCTCGACTGGATGCAGCGCCTGACGTTCCCGGACGAGCGCGTCCAGACCCTCGTGCGCGGCGTCACGCGGATCCACGTCGTGGAGGAGGCGCGCCATGTGCGGTACGCCCGTGAGGAGCTGCGCCGTCAGATGGTGACGGCACCGCGCTGGTCCCAGGAGTTCACCCGCCTCACCTCGGGTGAGTTCGCCCGCGTCTTCTCCATCGCCTTCATCAACCCCGAGGTCTACACGAACGTCGGCCTGGACAAGCGCGAGGCCATGGCCCAGGTCAAGGCGAGCGCCCACCGCCGCGAGATCATGCAGACCGGGGCCAAGCGCCTCACCGATTTCCTGGACGACATCGGGGTGCTGCGGGGCGCGGGGCGGCGGCTGTGGAAGAGCTCGGGACTCCTGGCGTAGCGAAGAGGGTACGCAGGGTTCCGGGGCGCTTGTTCGAAAGGGCGGTTACGCTGCGGGGCATGACCTCGCCTGCTCCCACCCGCGCTTACCGGCGCCTCAGTGTCGAAGAGCGGCAGCGGCAGCTCAAGGAGGCCGCCCTGTCCCTCTTCGCGGTGCGCGCACCCGACGAGGTCTCCCTCGACGACGTCGCGGAGGCGGCCGGAGTGTCGCGGCCGCTCGTCTACCGCTACTTCCCGGGCGGCAAGCAGCAGTTGTACGAGGCCGCGCTGCGATCCGCGGCCGACGAGCTGGAGCAGTGCTTCGCCGAGCCGCCTCAGGGCCCGCTCACCCGGCGCCTCGCGAACGCGCTCGACCGCTATCTCGCCTTCGTCGACCAGCACGACGCGGGGTTCAGCGCGCTGCTCCAGGGCGGCAGCGTCGTGGAGACCTCGCGGACGACCGCCATCGTGGACGAGGTGCGCAGGACGGCCGCCGAGCACATCCTGGCCCACCTCGAGGTCGTGGGCGCGACGGGCCCGCGGCTCCGGATGACGGTGCGGATGTGGATCACCTCCGTCGAGGCGGCGTCCCTGATCTGGCTGGACGAGGAGAAGCAGCCGCCGCTTGACGAGCTGCGGGACTGGCTGGTCGAGCAGTTCATGGCGGTCCTCGTGGCCTCGGCGGGCCGCGACCCGCAGACCGCGGAGGCGGTACGGGTCGCCCTTGCCATGGAGACGTCCGACGGCCCCGCGGGCTCGCTCGCCCGGCGTGTCCTTCCCGTGGTGAGCGACGCGGCGCACCTGCTGTGACGCGCGGCGGGCGCCTGCTGTGACACTGGCCGGGTGAAGAGCGTAGAGACCCCCTTCGTGGGTGGCCCCCTGGACGGCCGCGTACTGCCCATCCTGCTCGGCCCGACCGGCCACCCCCCGAAGGTGTACCGGGTCCCGGTGCCGGACGAGGCGGGCGGCCCGCCGACCGTGCTCGTGTACCGCCGGGTGGCCAGGGCGGGGAAGCGGCTCGGGCTTCACCAGGGCTGGACGTACGAGTACGACCCCGAGGGCGACAAGGCCGGGTCCGGCCTGAAGTGGCCCTGGTCGAAGCCGGGCGGGGCGGGCTGAGGGCCGCCTCCGCAAGGGCGGCGCGCCGTGGGGCCCTGGACGAGTGACCGCATTGCGCCAACCCGCGCACCTTCCGGAGGCGGGCCGCGCCGGGGCGGCTGATGCTCGCGGTGCGGGGCGGAGCCGCCGCCGCGCGCCGGAGGTGATGGCATGTCAGGCAGGTTGCTGCAGTGGGTCGGTACGAGTGTGGTGGTCGGCGCGTTGCTGGCGCCCACCTCCCCTGCGTACGCCGTCCCGGGGCCCGACGGCACCGGGGAGCGCCCGGTCTCCGAGCTCCTGACGGACCTTCAGGAGCTGTACCGGAAGGCCGAGGAGTCGACGGAGACGTACAACGCGACCGCGGAGAAGCTGAAGGACCAGCGCGCCGAGGTCAGGCGCCTGAACGGCAAGCTGGCCCGCGCCCGGACCTCGGTGCGCGACAGCCGTGGCGCGGCGGGCCGCTTCGCGCGCCAGCAGTACCAGGGCAGGACGAACGTCTCCCCCTACGTACGCCTGCTCCTCGCCCGCAACCCGCAGCAGGCCCTGGACCAGGGGCATGTGATCGGGCGGGCGTCGGCGGAGCGGGCCGCGACGGTGGAGCGGCTCGTCGGCGGCGAGAAGAGAGCGTCCGAGCTCGCGACCCGGGCGGAGGTCGCCCTGGAGACCCAACTGGCCCTCGCCGCACGCCAGAAGGAGGCGCGGGACACGGTCAAGGGCCGGCTGAAGGAGGTCGAGGAGCTGCTCGCCTCGCTGAGCACGGAGCAGCTGGAGGACCTTGCGCGGGCGGAGGAGGAGGGGATGGCCGAGTCCCAGCGGAAGTTCCTGAAGTCGGGCTCCCTGAGCGGATCTCCGGGCTCCGCCGCGCCGACCCGGCCACCGTCCAGGCGAGGGGACAAGGCGCTCTCCTACGCCGTGCGGCAGATCGGGAAGCCGTACAAGTGGGGCGCGGAAGGCCCCAAGGCCTTCGACTGCTCGGGGCTCACCTCGCAGGCGTGGGCCGAGGCGGGGAAGGAGATCCCCCGCACGTCGCAGGAGCAGTGGGCGCAGCTGCGGCGGGTCTCCCTGCGGAAGCTGCGCCCGGGTGACTTGATCGTCTACTTCCCCAAGGCCACGCATGTGGCGATGTACCTGGGTGACGGCATGGTGATCCAGGCCCCGCGCCCCGGGGCCAAGGTCAAGGTCTCCCCCATCGCCGCCAACCCCGTGCGGGGGGCGGTACGACCCGACCCCAAGGCCCGCCCCATGGAGGACTACACCCCGCCGAAGCTGCCGCGCGGGGCGATGAAGGGGGCGGACACGGGTTACAGCCGATCGGTCGCGCCCCCGGCATAGGGGCAAACCTGACGGACGGCCGTCAGGCCCCGGAGAGCGAGCTCAGGTACGCGCCCGTCTTCTCCGGCTCATAGAAGAAGTTCTCGAAGTCCGACGGGTCGTTGAAGCCGTTGGCGAAGCGGTCGGCGGCCGGCTGGAGTTGGCCTGCCGCGCCGATCAGGTTCAGGACGTGCTCCGGCGGCGGCGACAGCATCGCGTTCGTCCACTTGGTGACGTGCTGGGCCGTCTCCCAGTACCGGTCGAACGTGGACTGCATCCACTCCTCGTCGAACGGCTTGTCGCCGTGCGTGATGATCGAGTCGAGGTACGAAGCCGCGCACTTCGACGCCGAGTTGGAGCCCTGCCCGGTGATCGGGTCGTTGGCGACGACCACGTCCGCGACGCCGAGGACGAGCCCTCCGCCGGGCAGCCGGCCGATCGGCTTGCGGACCGTCGGCGCGTACCGGCCGCTCAACGTGCCGCCCGCGTCCGTGAGTTCGACCTTCGTCGCCCGCGCGTACTCCCACGGCGTGAACTTCTCAAGGAGTTCGAGGGTCAGCGCGAGGTGCTCAGAGGGGTCCTTGACGCCCTGGAAGACGTCCAGCGGGCCGCCCGGCACGCCCTCCCAGAACAGGATGTCCGCACGCCCGGACGTGGTGAGGGTCGGCATGACGAAGAGCTCGCCGACGCCCGGCACGAGGTTGCACCGCACCGCGTCGAACTCGGGGTGCTCGGGGCGCGGCCCCATCCCGTGGACGTACGCGACGGCCAGCGCGCGCTGGGGGGTGTCGTAGGGGGAGCGCGAGGCGTCACGCTCGAACATCGAGACCAGCTCGCCCTTGCCCGCGGAGACGAGCACCAGGTCGTAGGTGCGGGAGAAGTAGTCGAGGTCGCCGACCGCGGCGCCGTGGATGACCAGCTGGCCGCCGCGCTGCGCGAACGTCTCCATCCAGCCCGCCATCTTCACGCGCTGGTCGACGGACTGGGCGATCCCATCCAGCTTGCCGACCCAGTCGATCACGCGGGAAGAGTCGGGGCCGGCGACCGAGACGCCGAGGCCCTCGATCTTCGGGGCCTGGGACTCCCAGAAGTTCAGCTGGAGGTCGCGCTCGTGCTGCAGCGCCGTGTGGAACATGCACTGCGTGGACATCACACGGCCGGACCGGACCTCGTCCGCCGTGCGGTTGGACATCAGGGTGACCTCGTACCCCTGCGACTGGAGTCCGAGGGCGATCTGGAGACCGGCCTGGCCGGCTCCGACGACGAGTATCTTCCGCATGCGGCACTTCTCCTACGTGCTAAAGCAAAAACTATTCGGGGGTTGCTTCAAGTGCGTGGCCGACCAGCGAGAGCAGCGACTCGATCACCGATATCCGCTGCCTCGCGTCCATGATCAGCACTGGTATGTGCTGCGGGATGGTCAGCGCCTCGCGGACGTCCGCGGGCTCGAACTTTTCGGTCCCGTCGAAGTGGTTGACGGCCACGATGTACGGCAGACCGCAGCTCTCGAAGTAGTCGAGCGCGGGGAAGCAGTCGGGCAGGCGGCGGGTGTCGGCGAGGACCACCGCGCCGATCGCGCCGCGCACCAGGTCGTCCCACATGAACCAGAAGCGCTGCTGCCCCGGCGTACCGAAGAGGTAGAGCACGAGGTCGTCGTCGAGCGTGATCCGGCCGAAGTCCATGGCGACCGTGGTCGTGGTCTTGTCCGGGGTCGACGTGAGGTCGTCCGTGTCCTCGCTCGCCTGCGTCATCAGCGCCTCCGTCTGGAGGGGCGTGATCTCGGAGACCGCGGTGACCAGGGTCGTCTTGCCGACGCCGAAGCCGCCCGCCACCACGATCTTCGTCGCGATCGGGGCCCGGGTGCGGTCCGTCTGCCAGGCTTGGAGGTTCTCGTCCGGGTCGGGGCCCGGGTGGCGGAGTTCAGAGACGGCGGAGTCCACTCAGCACCCTTTCGAGCAGTGCGCGGTCCGGCTGTCCCGGACCGTGGCCCGTTCCGTACACGCGGATCTTTCCCTGGTCTGCGAGGTCGCTGAGCAGTACGCGGACCACGCCGAGCGGCATCTTCAAAAGCGCGGCGATCTCCGCGACCGTACGCATACGGCGGCAGATCTCGACGATGGCCCGCATCTCCGGCATGACGCGGGCGGTGGCGTTGCCCTGCGGCAGTTCGAGACGCTCCTCGGCGGCTTCGAGGGCAGCGACGAACGTCTCTACGAGCAGGACGTGGCCGAAGCGGGTGCGCCCGCCGGTGAGCGAGTACGGACGTACTCGGGCGGGCTTGCGTTCTCCGCCCCGCTGGGGCAGCTTGCCGGGCTTACTGCTCATCGGACGCTCTCCATCGACTGGCGCAGCTCGCTGCGGAGTTCGGGGGTGAGGACATGCCCGGCGCGGCCGACGAAGAGCGCCATGTGGTACGCGACGACGCTCATGTCGCAGTCCGGGGTGGCGTGCACGCCGAGCAGCGAGCCGTCGCTGATCGACATGACGAAGAGGCTGCCCTCCTCCATCGCGACGACGGTCTGCTTGACCGGTCCCGCGTCCATCAGCTTGGCGGCGCCGATGCAGAGGGAACCCAGGCCGGACACGATGGTGGCGAGGTCCGCGCTCGAGCCCTTGGGGCCCGAACTGTTGTCGACAGCCTGCTCGTTGTTGCGCGCGGGGTCGGAGGAGAGCAGGAGCAGACCGTCGGAGGAGACCACCGCGACCGACAGCAGACCTGGCACCTCCTCGACGAGATTCGTCAGCAGCCAGTGCAGGTTGCGTGCTTCGCTGCTCAGTCCGAACCCGGCGGAGCCGGCCCCGGCGGTGGAGCTGCCGGTGGATTTACTGCCGGTGGAAGAACTGGGCGAGCGCATGGGCGCAGTCAACTGCTTGCCTCCTCGACTGTGTCCCCCATGTTTTCGGTCTCTTTGTTCTCTGCGGTCTCGTCGCTGCCTTCGTTACGTCCGGTCAGCTCGGCCTCTACGTCGCGACGGCCGCTGATGGCTCCCTGGTGGAAGCCCCCGAGTCGCTTGCGCAGCGCTTCGGCGTCCACGGAGCCGCTGCGTGCCTTGGGCACCGTGGGCTCGGGCGCGGTGATCTTGGGCGTGCGCTTGGGTAGCCCCTTGTCGGTGACGCGCTCCCACTTGGGGCCGGGGTCGTCCTGCTGTGCCCCGGCTGCCGGGTCCTCGGGGGCTTCCGGAGGGGTCAGCTCCAGGGTCGTCTCAGGCGATGCTTCGGGGTCGGTGTCGGGGTCGGTCTCGGGGGCGGGTTCGGACTCGGCCTCCGCTTCCCGCACCGCGTGCTCCGCAGCCGCGATCAGCGGATCCTCATCGCCCCCCGGGGCAGCGGTCAGCGCCGAGCGCCCCGGCAGCACATTGGAGTTGGCCTCGGCTTCCGAGCCCGGAAGGTGCAGGGCGGGGGCCCCGCCCTGCACAGGCTCGCCGACCGGCGGGGCCGTCACCGCGGGCGCCGCGGCGAGGATCGACTTCGGCAGGACCACGACCGCCGCGACGCCGCCCTGCTTCTGCTCGCGCAGCCGGACCCGGGCCCCGTGCCGCGCGGCGAGACGGGCCACGACATAGAGGCCGAGCCCGAGCCCGTCCCCGCTCTCCTGGTCGTACGCGTCGTCCGGACGGAAGTCCGCGAGGCGGGAGTTGAGCTCCTCCATGCGGTCTTCGGTTACCCCTATGCCCTCGTCCTGCACGGAGAGCATGACCTCGCCGCTCTCCAGGAGCCAGCCGGAGACCTCCACGGAGGCGTCCGGCGGCGAGAACGAGGTCGCGTTCTCCAGGAGCTCGGCGACCAGGTGGCTGATGTCGTCCGCGGCGAAGCCCGCGACGTGCGCGTGCGGCGGCAGCGTGGCGATGCGCACCCGCTCGTACCGCTCGATCTCGGAGACGGCGGCGCGTACGACGTCGACGAGCGGGACAGGGCCCGGGTGCTGGTGGCCGTGCTCGGCGCCCGCGAGGACCAGGAGGTTCTCGCTGTGGCGGCGCATGACCGTGGCGAAGTGGTCGAGCTTGAAGAGCGTGGCGAGGCGGTCGGGGTCCTGCTCGCGGTCCTCGAGGTTCTCGATGACGGCGAGCTGCCGCTCGACCAGGCCGAGGGTGCGCAGGGCGAGGTTGACGAACGTGCCGTGGATGGACTGCCGCACCCGCTCCAAGTGGGCGGAGGCCTCGGCCAGTTCGGCGCGCAGCGTCTCGCGCTCGTCGGCCATGGACTGGCGCTGGCCGATGAGGTGCTTGCGGTCGGCTTCGAGCGTGGTGAGGCGCTCGGTGAGGCCGGCCGCGTGCTCGTGCAGCGCGTTGACGGACCGTACGACCTGGGCGAATTCGTCGTCGCGGCCGGTGAAGCGGATCGGCTCCTGGGGCGCGGGCTCGGTGGCGAGGCGGGCCGAGCCGATGCGCAGGACGGCCAGCGGGCGGGTCAGGCTGCGGGCCATCGCCATGGAGACGCCGACCGCGACGAGCAGCGTGACGCCGATGAGCGCGACGCGGATCTCGAGCGCCGTCACGTCGTCGTCGCGCAGCGCGGCGAGGTCCTTGGTGCGCTGCACCGTGAGCGCGGACTCGGCGCCGCGCATCGTCTCGATGCGGGCGGAGAGCGCGGTGTCGAGCTTCTTGCGGTCGTAGCCGCGCTCGGCGGTGGAGAGCGTGGGCTGGTCGGTGAGGCGGGTGAGGTACTTCTCGGCCGTCGTCACCTCGTGGCCCGTGACCGCCGAGTCGTACGTGGTGCGGGCGCCGTCCGTGGCCGCGTCCCGGAAGTCGGCGAGGGCCGCCTCCGCGCGGGTGTGGGCCTGCTGGCCCGCGGCGCTGAGGGCGTCGCGGCTCTTGGTCTGCGCGGGAGACTCGTCGACCACCGTGGTGGGAAGGCCGGTGACGGGGTCGACGGTGGTGCTCGTCTCCGTGGAGCGCGGAACGGCGAGGGTGGCGAGGAGCAGGCCGCGGGCGCTGGCCGCCTGCTCGACGGCGTGGTCCAGGTCGGCGAGGGCGTAGGCGCCGGAGCCCGCGCGTGGCGGGGTCTTCTCGGCGAGTTCGCGGGTCAGGCCGTGCAGTTCGGTGATGACGTTCGAGTACGCCGTGTGGGCTTGAAGAGCAGTGCTCTTGCCGGTGAGCGCCGCTCTGCGTACGGCCGCGATGTCGGCGAGGTCGCCCCGCAGACCGGCCGGGGCGTCGGCGGTGCGCAGCTCCTCGATCTGGCGGTCCACGCGGGCGCTGCGGCTCTCGGAGAGCCCCTTGCCCTGCGGGCGGCCCGCCGCGATGAACGAGGTGACCTCGTCGCGCTCGTCGGCAAGCGAGTGGCCGAGGGACACGGCGTCCTGGGTGCGCTCGGCGAGGGTCACCAGTTGCTGCGCGTCGCTCAGTTGCCCGGAGGCGGCGACGATGGCGGGCGCTCCGGCCCCGGCGATCGCTGCGGCCACGACGGCGACGGCGACGATCAGCCGATTGCGTACGCGCGCGGTGGGCTTGGAGTTGACGGACTTCACGGGCTTCGAGGGACCGCCAGCGGGCTTCGAGCCGCCAGGAGCCGTCACGGCGGGGACGGTGTGCTCTCCCGCTGTGGGCTCGGGGTTCTCTCCCGCTGTGGGCTCGGGCGAGCGCTCTGGAGGGGTGTTCGCGCCCGGCGTGGCCCCTTCGGAAGCCGTCTGCTTGCCCTTGCGCCCAGGCCGCATCTTCTGCACCGGTGCTCGCATTCTTGTTTTTCGTCTGCCCATGGGCCCGGGTGACGATCCGTCAACACACGCGCCCCCCGGTACGGCTCCAGACCCTTCCAGTGCCGGTGGGTGGCAGTCGTGCATCACATGCCTGGCCACCCGAAGGAGTGAACATCGGCGGGGAGTTGGCGAGCAAGTCCCGCCCCGGACCGAAAGTCTCGGCCACGGTGCGCCGGTTGGACGTCGACCGCAGGCTTTGGCAGGATGCGCCGCCACACGCCGCTGGAAGCGATCATTCCGACTGAAATCCGGCGTCTGACCTGCTGGTCCGGGCCAATCCTCGCCTTTCTGCGGCCTCCGGATGACCTTGTGAAGGCCTCGTGCAGACTGGCCGAATGCGTATCGAACTCGCCACCGAGCCCGGAGACCCCGCACGCCCCAACGAGGACTATGCCTCGGTGATTCTTCCTGCGGCCGGACAAGGCGGATCGCTCATCCTTCTGGATGGGGTGACTCCACCTGTCGGAGATGACGGCTGTCTGCATTCCGTCCCTTGGTTCACGGCGCGCCTCGGGGGCGCACTGGGGGAACTGTCCGTTTCACGACGGGATATGACGCTCTCTGAGATCCTCGCGGCGGCGATCGTGCGCACCGCGGAGGCTCATTGTCAAACCTGTGACCTTTCTCACCCGCGCACCCCTCAGGCCACCGTGATTCTGGTGCGTTGGGACGAGGACCAGGTCGAGCACCTCGTCCTGTCCGACTCCGCGCTCCTGATGGCGGGCCCCGACGGCCTGGTCACTCCGGTGCTCGACGAGCGCCTCACGGAACTGCCGCCGAGGATCCGCGCGATGCGTGACGCGGTCCGCGCGCTGCCGCGCGGCTCCGCCGAGCGCGAGGAGGCCGGCCGCGCGTACGGCGCCGCCGTCGAGGCCCTGCGGAACGCGGAGGACGGCTTCTTCACCGCGGCCGCGGACCCGTCGGCGGCGGCTCGGGCGGTCACAGGCAGCTGGCCGCGCGCCGAGGTGACGGCGGTGGCGGCCCTGACGGACGGGGTCGGCCGCTGGGTCGAGACGTTCCGGCAGGGCGACTGGGCGGAGTGCTTCGCGCTGCTGCGGAAGGACGGTCCGCAGCGCCTGGTGGACCGGGTACGGGAGCTGGAGCGCGCGGACCCGGAGGGCGCGGAGTTCCCGCGGGGCAAGCGGCATGACGACGCGGCGGTGGTGTACGCGGAGTTCTGACATAGCCGGGGGTGCGCCCCGAAGGGGCGCGGGGAACTGCGCGACCAGCCACGACGCGGCCGCGGACGGAGACCTGCCGCACCACGGCCCGAGCGGGCGGCCGGCCCCCTCAGGACTCCGGCGACTCGTTCAGCTGCCGCAGCAGGCGGGCAAGCTCCGCCACCTCCGTACGGTCCCACCCGGCCAGCTTCCGCACGTACCGCTCCCGCCGCCCCGCCCGCACCGTGCGGAACCGTGTCCCGCCCTCCTTCGTGAGGTGGACCAGCCAGGCCCGCCCGTCGGCGGGGTCGGGCTCGCGGGCGACGAGCCCCAGTTCCTCCAGGGCGCGCAGCTGGCGGCTCATCGTCGCCTTGCCGACGCCGATGTACGCGGCGAGATCCGTGGCCCGCTGCGGGCCCGAGTCGTCGAGGCAGACCAGGAGTCCGTACGCGGCGGGCTCCAGCTCGGGGTGGACCTGACGCGCCATCTCTCCGGAAGAGGCACGCGCCCGGCGCAGGAGCAGCGTCAACTCCCGCTCCAGGGAGAGGAACTCACGGTCGACCCCCTTGCTCACGTCGACTCCACCGCCCCTGTTCACGTCGACTCCACCGTCGTTCTCGCCCTCGTGCACTTCAGCACCCATGGCACGCTTTCTTTCCGGATCAGGGAAGTTTTCCGCCCCGCACGGCGGCAGACACCCGCGTCGGCCCATCGCCGCAGCTCGACCAGTATTTCGCAACGCCCCGACGGGCCATGCCGGGGACACCGCCGCAGGAGTAGACCAACGGCAGAGACCGGACCCTCTTCCCAGCCACGGGTCTACGTGCGTAGCGTCCCTCGTGACATGTTCACACCACGAACTGTCGACAGGTCCCCCCACGAGCTCCATCGAGCTCAACCGAGGCCTACGGAGGCACGCACATGCCCGTGCACAGACCCGGAACGCCCCGCCGCTCTCGCTGGTCAGCGGCCGGAATCCTGCTCTCAGTCCTCTCCGCCCTCTCCCTCCTCCTCACACTGCCGGGCGCCGCACAGGCCGCCGGCGGCGATGACACCCCGGCCCGCGGCTCAGCCCGCATGGGCCAGGGCGTCATCAAGCACGACGGGCAGGGCAGTCTGCCGCCCGGTGGCGACGCCGTACAGACCGAAGGCGTCGACGTCAGCAGCCATCAGGGCAACGTCGCCTGGTCGACGCTCTGGAACAGCGGCGTGAAGTGGTCCTACGTCAAGGCGACCGAGGGCACGTACTACAAGAACCCGTACTTCGCCCAGCAGTACAACGGTTCGTACAACGTGGGCATGATCCGCGGCGCCTACCACTTCGCGACGCCCGACACCTCCAGCGGCGCCGCCCAGGCCAACTACTTCGTGGACAACGGCGGCGGCTGGTCGCGCGACGGCAAGACGCTGCCGGGCGCGCTCGACATCGAGTGGAATCCGTACGGGGCGGCCTGCTTCGGCAAGTCACAGTCCGCGATGGTCACCTGGATCCGTGACTTCCTTAACCAGTACAAGGCGCGCACCGGGCGGCACGCGGTGATCTACACGGCCACCAGCTGGTGGAAGCAGTGCACCGGCAACTACGGCGGCTTCGCGGTCAACAACCCGCTGTGGATCGCGCGTTACAACACCTCTCCGGGTGAGCTGCCCGCCGGTTGGGGCTTCCACACGATGTGGCAGTACACGTCGACGGGCCCGACGGTCGGGGACCACAACAAGTTCAACGGCGCCCTGGACAGGGTCGTGGCGCTCGCCAACGGCTGAGCACGCACGTAGTGGCGCGAGGGCCCGGAACCCCCTTTCGGGGGCTCCGGGCCCTCACTCACCGGCCGCCCCCGTCACGCGGCGGCCGGAATCCTCACCTCGGCCTCGGTCAGGGCCAGTTCGAGCACCTGACGGACATCGGTCACCGGGTGCACGTCCAGCTTCTGGAGGATCTCCGCGGGCACGTCGTCCAGATCGGCCTCGTTCCGCTTCGGGATGATCACCGTGGTGATCCCGGCGCGGTGCGCGGCGAGCAGCTTCTGCTTGACGCCGCCGATCGGCAGCACCCGCCCGGTCAGCGACACCTCACCGGTCATGGCCACATCCGTACGGACGAGACGGCCGCTGAGCAGCGACGCGAGGGCGGTCGTCATGGTGACGCCCGCGCTCGGCCCGTCCTTGGGGACCGCGCCCGCCGGGAAGTGGATGTGCACGCCGCGTTCCTTCAGGTCGGCGACGGGCAGCTCCAGTTCGGCGCCGCGCGAGCGCAGGAAGGAGAGCGCGATCTGCGCGGACTCCTTCATCACGTCGCCGAGCTGACCGGTCAGGTTCAGTCCCGCGGCGCCGGTCTCCGGATCGGCGAGCGACGCCTCGACGAAGAGGACGTCACCGCCCGCGCCGGTGACCGCGAGCCCGGTCGCCACACCCGGCACAGCCGTGCGCCGCTCGGCCGGGTCCTGGGCGGACTCGGGCACGTGGTGCGGGCGCCCGATGAGCCCGCGCAGATCCTCGTCCGTCACCGTGAACGGCAGCTCCCGCTCCCCCAGTTCGTGCTGGGCCGCGACCTTGCGGAGCAGCCGCGCGACGGACCGCTCCAGGTTCCGTACGCCCGCTTCCCGGGTGTACTCCCCCGCGAGCTTGCGCAGCGCGCTCTCGTCCAGGGTGACCTCGTCCGTCTCCAGACCGGCCCGCTCCAGCTGGCGCGGGAGCAGGTGGTCGCGGGCGATGACGACCTTCTCGTCCTCGGTGTACCCGTCGAGCCTGACCAGCTCCATGCGGTCGAGCAGCGCCTCGGGGATGGATTCGAGGACGTTCGCCGTCGCCAGGAAGACGACATCGCTCAGGTCGAGCTCGACCTCCAGGTAGTGGTCACGGAAGGTGTGGTTCTGCGCCGGGTCGAGGACTTCGAGGAGGGCGGCTGCCGGGTCGCCGCGGAAGTCGGAGCCCACCTTGTCGATCTCGTCGAGGAGCACGACCGGGTTCATGGACCCGGCCTCCTTGATGGCCCGCACGATGCGTCCGGGCAGCGCCCCGACGTACGTACGACGGTGTCCGCGGATCTCCGCCTCGTCGCGTACGCCGCCGAGCGCGACCCGCACGAACTTGCGGCCCATGGCGTGCGCGACGGACTCGCCGAGGCTCGTCTTGCCGACACCCGGAGGCCCCACCAGGGCGAGCACCGCGCCGCCACGACGGCCACCGACGACCCCGAGGCCGCGGTCGGCGCGCCGCTTGCGCACCGCGAGGTACTCGGTGATGCGCTCCTTCACGTCCTCAAGGCCCGCGTGCTCGGCGTCAAGGACGTTCTGGGCGCCCTTGATGTCGTACTCGTCCTCGGTGCGTTCGTTCCACGGGAGTTCGAGGACGGTGTCGAGCCAGGTCCTGATCCAGGAGCCCTCGGGCGACTGGTCGCTGGACCGCTCCAGCTTGTCGACCTCCTTGAGGGCGGCCTCCCGTACGTTCTCGGGGAGGTCGGCGGCCTCGACGCGGGTGCGGTAGTCGTCGGACTCCTCAGCTGCGTCCTTGCTGTCGCCGTTGATCTCGCGCAGCTCCTTGCGCACGGCGTCGAGCTGGCGGCGAAGGAGGAACTCGCGCTGCTGCTTGTCGACGCCTTCCTGGACGTCCTTGGCGATGGACTCGGCGACGTCCTGCTCGGCGAGGTGCTCGCGCAGCTGCTCGGTGGCGAGCTTCAGGCGGGCGGCCGGGTCGTCGGTCTCCAGGAGCTCGATCTTCTGCTGGGTGGAGAGGAAGGGGGAGTATCCGGAGTTGTCGGCGAGGGCGGAGACGTCGTCGATCTGCGTGACGCGGTCCACGACCTGCCAGGCACCGCGCTTCTTCAGCCAGCTGGTGGCGAGTGCCTTGTACTCCTTGACCAGCTCGGCGACCACCCCCGGCAGGGGGTCGGGCACGGTCTCTTCGACCTTGACGCCCTCCACCCAGAGCGCGGCACCGGGCCCGGTCGTCCCGGCGCCGATCCGCACGCGGCCACGGCCGCGGATGAGCGCGCCGGGGTCGCCGTCGGAGAGGCGGCCGACCTGCTCGACGGTGCCGAGGACGCCTGTCGCCGCGTACGTCCCGTCGATGCGCGGAACAAGAAGGACCTGCGGCTTGCTGCTTCCACTGGAGCGTGCGGCCGCTTGGGCGGCCTCCACCGCGGCGCGTACCTCGGTGTCGGACAAGTCGAACGGAACCACCATGCCGGGCAGGACGACCTCGTCGTCGAGCGGCAGCACGGGCAGGGTCAGCGGCGTGGACGCGTTTGACTGAGCAGACTCAGCAGACATGATCTCCCCTTCGGCATTCAAGTTGAGCTATGTGGACTCAATGCACGTGAGTCCTTGAATGTTCCCCGAAGGATGTTCGCTGTGAGCGATCAGTTCGATACGAGGTGATCAGGCGGCCCGTCGCCACCGTCGCACCAGCGGCCACGTGGCGACGCCGATCGAAAGCGCGAGCAGATGACCCCAGTTCGTCATCGGGTCCGTGAACGCGATCAGGTCGTCGATCAGCATTCCCCCGAACCCGGCGAGCACCAGCCACCGCAGCCACGGCCTGAAGAGGCCCGCCAGCGCCCCGACGCTCGCCGCGACACCGAAGCTGATGCCGTAGTCGAGACGGTGCAGGGAGCTGTCCGGCAGGTGGCCCGCGAGGACCGAGAGGCCGACCGGGACCTCGGTCGCGAGGGTGGCGACGACATGCCCGAGCAGGAAGACGCCGGCCGTGCGCAGCGCCCCGATGCGGCGCTCCAGAGCCGTGAGGACGAGCAGGAAGCCGATCGCGTACGGCGAAGCGATGCCGCCCGCGATCCACAGCGCGCTGGCCACCAGGACGAGGAACGGCTCCTGCGTCAGGTGCGCGACGTCCGTGCTGGAGTGCCGGTGCAGGGCCGAGATGAGGGACGGGTCCGCGTACGTGGTCAGGAGTGACGTCACGGCGAGGACCACGGCATAGCCGAACGTGAAGGGCGTGCCCGTGGGGGTCGGGAGGAGGCGCCAGAGGTGCGGGCGCCGACGGGGCGGTGCGGCTCCCTCGGGGGCGGTCACTTCGGGAGCGGTCACTTCGGCAGGGCGTTCCCGTTGCCGGGGAATGGCGTCCAGGCCGGGCGGGGCTGTCTCCTCGGGCGCCGTGGGGGCAGCCGACACGCTCAGGTTCAAGGTGAGACGCTCCTTCCGTCATGTCCACCCTTTGCCGATCTTTCCGGCACTGTCTATGACCCGCGCCACGTGAGACACGGATCACAGCAACCTGAAGGCCCCGGTTCCCGTCCACCCCTGGCCGCACCGCCGCCGGTCATACGCTGGCCGCCATGCACACCGACATCACCACCCCCGTCGTCATCGACCGGCGCGAGGGGCCGTACGGCGAAGTCGTACTGCGGCGCCATGGTGCGCTTCTGCAGATCATCGCCAACGGCTGTTTCCTCATGGACACTTCGGACGGCCGCTCGGAGCGGCTGCTCGTCGACGCGGCGTACGACGCCCTTGACGACCCCAGGGAGCCCGCGCTGCTCATCGGCGGCCTGGGCGTCGGCTTCTCCCTCGCCCACGCGGCGGCCGACCCGCGCTGGGGCCGCATCACGGTCGTGGAGCGCGAGCAGGCCATCATCGACTGGCACCTCGCAGGCGCGGATGCCCCGCTGGCCGGGCTCTCCGGTGCCGCGCTCGCCGATCCGCGCACGGAGATCCTGCACACAGACCTCGTGGCGCACCTTTCCGGCGCCGACGCCCCTGACAGCACCCCGAAAACGTACGACGCGCTCTGTCTGGACATCGACAACGGCCCGGACTGGACGGTGACGGAGGACAACAACTCCCTCTATTCTCCCGCCGGTCTGGCGGCCTGTCAGGCTCGCCTCAACCCCGGCGGAGTGCTCGCCGTGTGGTCCGCCCAACCCTCGTCCGCTTTCGACTTCGCTCTACGGAATGCCGGGTTCCAGTCGGTACGGACGGAAGAGATCCCCGTTGCCCGAGGCGTACCCGACGTGGTTCATCTCGGCGTAAGGGCTGCGTAGCCGAGGTGCCTTCGCGACCCGTACCCTGCTGACCGAACACAAGCGATCAGTGTCAGGGGCGGGCGATGGAGCAGACACACACCTCCCACAACGGTGCGACGGCGGCGATGCCAGGCGCCCAGCGCCGGGTTCTGGTGGTCGAGGACGACCCGACGATCGTCGACGCCATCGCCGCCCGGCTACGCGCCGAGGGTTTCGTAGTGCAAACGGCGGGCGACGGCCCGTCCGCGGTCGACACCGCGCAGGCTTGGCAGCCCGATCTGCTGATCCTGGACATCATGCTGCCGGGCTTCGACGGGCTTGAAGTGTGCCGTCGGGTGCAGGCCCAGCGGCCGGTTCCGGTCCTCATGCTGACGGCGCGTGACGACGAGACGGACATGCTGGTCGGGCTCGGCGTCGGCGCCGACGACTACATGACCAAGCCGTTCTCGATGCGGGAGCTCGCGGCCCGCGTGCACGTCCTGCTGCGCAGGGTCGAGCGGGCCGCCCTTGCCGCGACCACCCCGCGCAGCGGCATCCTTCGGCTCGGCGAGCTGGAGATCGACCACGCCCAGCGGCGGGTCAGGGTCCGCAGCGAGGACGTACATCTGACGCCGACGGAGTTCGACCTGCTCGTCTGCCTGGCCAACACGCCGCGTGCGGTGCTCTCGCGCGAGCAGCTGCTCGCCGAGGTGTGGGACTGGGCGGACGCGTCGGGCACCCGGACCGTCGACAGCCACATCAAGGCACTGCGCCGGAAGATCGGCGCCGAGCGGATCCGTACGGTGCACGGCGTCGGGTACGCCCTGGAGACCCCGACCCCCTGAGGTGAGCCGTCCGATGACAGGTCCCTTCGGCGGGCTGCGGCCGTTCTCCATCAAGACCAAGCTCGGCACGCTGGTGGTCGTCTCGGTCTTCATCACCACGGGTCTGCTGATGGTGGCGATGAAGACGGAGACGGAACTGCGCTTCATCACCGTCTTCTCCGTGATCGCCACGCTGCTGATCACGCAGTTCGTGGCGCACAGCCTCACCGCGCCCCTGGACGAGATGAACTCCGTGGCGCGCGCCGTCTCGCACGGCGACTACACGCGCCGGGTGCGCGGCGCCGACCGCCGCGACGAGCTGGGCGACGTGGCCACCACGATCAACCGCATGGCGGACGACCTGGAGGCCCAGGACCAGCAGCGCAAGGAGCTGGTCGCCAACGTCTCGCACGAGCTGCGCACCCCCATCGCGGCGCTGCGGGCGGTCCTGGAGAACGTCGTCGACGGAGTCTCCGCCGCCGACCCCGAGACCATGCGTACGGCCCTGAAGCAGACGGAGCGGCTCGGGCGGCTTGTGGAGACCCTGCTCGACCTCTCCCGCCTGGACAACGGCGTCGTACCGCTGCGTGCCCGCCGCTTCGAAGTGTGGCCCTATCTGTCGGGCGTCCTGAAGGAGGCCAACATGGTGGCCTCCGCGCGCGCGGGCATCGCGTCGGGCTCCGGCAGCCACACGCGCACGGACGTGCATCTGCACCTGGACGTCACGCCGCCCGAGCTGACCGCGCACGCGGACGCCGAGCGCCTGCACCAGGTCGTGGCCAACCTCATCGACAACGCGGTCAAGCACAGCCCGCCGCACGGCCGCGTCACGGTGCGCGCCCGGCGCGGCCTCTACCCCGAGTCCCTCGACCTGGAAGTCCTCGACGAGGGCCCCGGCATCCCGGAGTCGGAGTGGCACCGGGTCTTCGAGCGCTTCAACCGCGGCAGCCACGCCAACACGCCTCCATCGGGCCCCGGCAGCGACGGCGGCACCGGGCTCGGGCTCGCCATCGCGCGCTGGGCGGTCGATCTGCACGGCGGGCACATCGGTGTGGCTGAATCCCCTCGGGGCTGCCGCATCCAGGTCACTCTTCCGGGCCTGCCCGAACTACGAAGTTGACGTAGGGTTCGAAACGGAAGCGATTCGCGGGCGCATCGGAAGCGCGCCCGGGTGACGCCACCGCGCTGGGCACGGCCCGCGCGGCCTACCGGCGATCCGGAACCTCGCTTGTTTCCCGCCATTTACGCCACCGAAACCCCCCATCCAATGTGACTTACGCGACGGATGACGGGGCCGGTCTGCACCTGACGGCGATGGAGGCGTAGCCTTAATTCCCGCTGTCCATCACCTTGTGAAGCGGAAGAGGGCGGTTACCGCCGTGTCGTCACAGTCCCCCAGTAGCTCGAGCATCTCGACCGACCAAGACGGTCAGGGCAAGGACCCTGCTGCTGCCTTCGGTCCCAATGAGTGGCTCGTCGACGAGATCTATCAGCAGTACCTCCAGGACCCGAACTCGGTCGACCGAGCCTGGTGGGACTTCTTCGCCGACTACAAGCCGGGAGCGGGCGCCTCACCTGCCGCTGCCCCGGCCAAGCCGGCGGGTGACGCAGCCGCGGGGGCTGCGGCCACCACGTCCCCCGCAGCTCCTGCCGCACCCGCCGCCACTCCGGCCGCACCCGCGGAGCCCGCCACGTCCGCCGCGCCCGCAGCTCCGGCTGCGAAGCCCGCGGCCGCCGCTCCGGCCCCCGCCGCCAAGCCCGCCGCCGCGAAGCCCGCCGCCAAGGCGGAGCCCGCGACGGAGGCACCGGCAGGACCCGAGTACGTGACGCTGCGCGGCCCCGCCGCCGCTGTTGCGAAGAACATGAACGCCTCCGTGGAGGTCCCGACGGCGACGTCGGTCCGCGCGGTCCCGGTGAAGCTGCTCTTCGACAACCGCATCGTCATCAACAACCACCTCAAGCGCGCCCGCGGCGGGAAGATCTCCTTCACGCACCTCATCGGGTACGCGATGGTGCAGGCCATCAAGGCCATGCCGTCGATGAACTACTCCTTCGTGCAGAAGGACGGCAAGCCGACGCTGGTCAAGCCGGAGCACGTGAACTTCGGCCTCGCCATCGACCTCGTGAAGCCGAACGGCGACCGCCAGCTGGTCGTCGCGGGCATCAAGAAGGCCGAGACGCTGAACTTCTTCGAGTTCTGGCAGGCCTACGAGGACATCGTCCGCCGCGCACGCGACGGCAAGCTCGGCATGGACGACTTCACCGGAGTCACGGTCTCGCTGACCAACCCCGGCGGCCTCGGCACCGTCCACTCGGTCCCCCGCCTGATGCCCGGACAGTCGGTCATCATGGGCGTCGGCTCGATGGACTACCCCGCGGAGTTCCAGGGCACCTCCCAGGACACCCTGAACAAGCTCGGCATCTCGAAGGTCATGACGCTCACGTCGACCTACGACCACCGGGTGATCCAGGGCGCCGCCTCCGGCGAGTTCCTGCGGATCGTCGCGAACCTGCTGCTCGGCGAGAACGACTTCTACGACGAGATCTTCAAGGCGCTGCGCATCCCCTACGAGCCGGTCCGCTGGCTCAAGGACATCGACGCCTCGCACGACGACGACGTCACGAAGGCCGCCCGCGTCTTCGAGCTGATCCACTCCTACCGCGTCCGCGGCCACGTCATGGCCGACACGGACCCGCTGGAGTACAAGCAGCGCAAGCACCCCGACCTGGACATCACCGAGCACGGCCTCACCCTGTGGGACCTGGAGCGCGAGTTCGCGGTCGGCGGCTTCGCCGGCAAGTCGATGATGAAGCTGCGCGACGTCCTCGGCGTCCTGCGCGACTCGTACTGCCGCACCACCGGCATCGAGTTCATGCACATCCAGGACCCGAAGCAGCGCAAGTGGCTCCAGGACCGCATCGAGCGCACCCACGCCTCAAAGCCCGAGCGCGAGGAGCAGCTGCGCATCCTGCGCAGGCTGAACGCCGCCGAGGCCTTCGAGACGTTCCTCCAGACGAAGTACGTCGGCCAGAAGCGCTTCTCCCTGGAGGGCGGCGAGTCGGTCATCCCGCTGCTCGACGCCGTCATCGACAGCGCCGCGGAGTCGCGCCTGGACGAGGTCGTCATCGGCATGGCCCACCGCGGCCGCCTGAACGTCCTCGCGAACATCGTGGGCAAGTCGTACGCCCAGATCTTCCGCGAGTTCGAGGGCAACATGGACCCCAAGTCCATGCACGGCTCCGGCGACGTGAAGTACCACCTGGGCGCCGAGGGCACCTTCACCGGCCTGGACGGCGAGCAGATCAAGGTCTCGCTCGCGGCGAACCCGTCCCACCTGGAGACGGTCGACCCGGTCATCGAGGGCATCACCCGCGCCAAGCAGGACATCATCAACAAGGGCGGCACGGACTTCACGGTCCTGCCGGTCGCCCTGCACGGTGACGCGGCCTTCGCGGGCCAGGGTGTGGTCGCCGAGACGCTCAACATGTCGCAGCTGCGCGGCTACCGCACGGGCGGCACGGTCCACATCGTCATCAACAACCAGGTCGGCTTCACCGCCGCCCCGGAGTCGTCGCGCTCCTCCATGTACGCCACGGACGTGGCCCGCATGATCGAGGCGCCGATCTTCCACGTGAACGGCGACGACCCCGAGGCCGTCGTGCGCATCGCGCGCCTCGCCTTCGAGTTCCGCCAGGCGTTCAACAAGGATGTGGTCATCGACCTCATCTGCTACCGCCGCCGCGGTCACAACGAGTCGGACAACCCGGCGTTCACGCAGCCGCTGATGTACGACCTGATCGACAAGAAGCGCTCGGTGCGCAAGCTCTACACCGAGTCCCTCATCGGTCGCGGCGACATCACCCTGGAAGAGGCCGAGCAGGCTCTGCAGGACTTCCAGGGACAGCTGGAGAAGGTCTTCACGGAGGTCCGCGAGGCCATCTCGCAGCCCGCCGAGGCCGAGGTCCCGGCCCCCGAGGCGGAGTTCCCGGTGAACGTCGACACGTCGATCACCCAGGAAGTCGTCAAGCGGATCGCCGAGTCCCAGGTCAACATCCCCGACCGGGTCACGGTCCACCCGCGTCTGCTGCCCCAGCTGCAGCGCCGCGCCTCGATGATCGAGGACGACACGATCGACTGGGGCATGGGCGAGACCCTCGCCATCGGCTCGCTGCTCCTGGAGGGCACGCCGGTCCGCCTGTCGGGCCAGGACTCGCGTCGTGGCACGTTCGGTCAGCGCCACGCGGTCCTCATCGACCGTGAGACGGGCGAGGACTTCACGCCGCTCCTGTACCTCTCCGAGGACCAGGCGCGCTACAACGTCTACGACTCGCTCCTCTCCGAGTACGCGGTGATGGGCTTCGAGTACGGCTACTCTCTGGCCCGCCCCGAGTCCCTCGTCATGTGGGAAGCGCAGTTCGGTGACTTCGTCAACGGCGCGCAGACGGTGGTGGACGAGTACATCTCGGCCGCCGAGCAGAAGTGGAACCAGCACTCCGGCGTCACGCTGCTGCTGCCGCACGGCTACGAGGGCCAGGGCCCGGACCACTCGTCCGCCCGCATCGAGCGCTTCCTCCAGCTGTGCGCGCAGAACAACATGACGGTCGCGATGCCGACTCTGCCGTCGAACTACTTCCACCTCCTGCGGTGGCAGGTGCACAACCCGCACCACAAGCCGCTGGTGGTCTTCACCCCGAAGTCGATGCTGCGCCTCAAGGCGGCGGCCTCGAAGACGGAGGAGTTCACGACGGGCGGCTTCCGCCCGGTCATCGGCGACGACTCGGTCGACGCGTCGGCGGTCCGCAAGGTCGTCTTCTGCGCCGGCAAGCTGTACTACGACCTCGAAGCCGAGCGGAAGAAGCGCGGCGACACGGGCACCGCGATCATCCGTATCGAGCGTCTGTACCCGCTGCCGGGTGCCGAGCTCCAGGCGGAGATCGCCAAGTACCCGAACGCCGAGAAGTACCTGTGGGCGCAGGAGGAGCCGGCGAACCAGGGCGCGTGGCCCTTCATCGCCCTCAACCTCATCGACCACCTGGACCTGGCGGTCGGCGCGGACATCCCGCACGGCGAGCGCCTGCGCCGCATCTCGCGGCCGCACGGCTCGTCCCCGGCGGTCGGCTCGAAGAAGCGCCACGAGCAGGAGCAGGAGCAGCTGCTTCGCGAGGTCTTCGAGGCGTAAGCCTGAGCGGTCCGTGTGAGCGGTCCGTACGCCGGTGGGCCCGGTCCCGAGTGCTTGTCACCCGGGGCCGGGCCCACCGTCGTATCGGCTTATCCTGAATGTGCTGAAGCTGCTGAGTGTGCTGAGCACATCGTTCGTCTGTAGTCGTTCCTGAATCGCGGAGCCTGTCTTGTACTTCACCGACCGTGGCATCGAGGAGCTGGAGAAGCGGCGCGGCGAGGAGGAAGTCACCTTCGAGTGGCTCGCCGAGCAGCTCCGCACCTTCGTGGACCTCAACCCGGACTTCGAGGTCCCGGTCGAGCGCCTGGCGACCTGGCTGGCCCGTCTGGACGACGAGGACGAGGACGAGTAGCCCGCGTCACCCGTCAGGACCTGTACGCAGACGTGGTCGGCCCCCGGGGACGGGGCCGTGCGCGGGGGCGGCGTCCATGGCATCGAGGTAGCCGCCCGCCACTAAGGGCCCCTCTCAACCCCGCCCGGACCCGGCGTCAGCCGCTCGCACCCTGTCGTACGCAAGCCCCAAGGCGCCGTGCACCAGCAGGAGCGCTCCCGCCACGGCCCAGCCCCCGCTGCGCCGCCGCACGGCCCACGCCGTGAGCGGCAGCCCCGCGGCCATCTGCGCCACGGCCAGCGCGCGGGCCCGAGGTCCGCGCAGCCAGGGCCCGAAGGGTCCCCGCTCGACCACGTCCAGCTCCGCCCGCACCACGTCCCGCCACCCGGACCACTCCACCTCCCGGACTCCCGGCACCACGCGTGCCACCGCGCGCAGCCGGTCCGCGGGTTCGCCGGGGCCGAGGCCGGACGGGAGCGTCACCCCTGCCCGCGCGAGGACGGCGAGCAGGCCCAGCAGTCGTGCGCGAGCGTCGGACTCCGTGTCGGGGCGCCCCAGGGCCTCCAGGGGCTGCATGTCCAGGACAGGGTCGAGGCCGAGGCGTGCGGCGAAGGTGCGCAGGGCCTCGTCCTCGCCTACGGGCGTCCCGTTCGCCAACCACACGTACTCGACTGTGCGCCGGAAGCCCGCGGCGAGGGTGCAGCCGGAGCGGTCGGAGTCCCACCACAGGGCGAGCACCGGCCAGGTCGACCCCACGGCGAGTGCGGTGGCCCAGCCGGTGAGCACCCGGTCCACCGGTTCGTCACCGCGCACCCAGGGCTTGCCTTCGGGTACGAGAACGCTCCACTCGCGGCCCGCCGGGGCGAGCAGCATCTGTTCGCGCAACAGGCGGGCGGAGGGCTCGACCACGTCGGGTTCGGCCCGGCAGAGCAGCAGCGCGCCGGCGGCGGTGTGCTCGAAAGCTTCGGACGGCATGGCCCCACGCTAGGTCAAATCGCCATATTTAGCGCAGAGGAGCGGTAGCGTCTTGACTTTCCGCGACCGCGATATATCGTGTATCTCAGAGACGCGATATGGCGCGTTGCAGCCCAGCCCGCCCGAGGAGGTCAGCCCGATGTCAGAGTGGTCCGTCGCCGAGCCCCAGAAACTCACGTTCGACGCCCCCGTGAAGACCCTCCATGTGCGCGTCGTCAACGGAACAGTGAACGTCGTGGGCACCGACGAAGTTTCCGCCCGGCTCGAAGTCTCCGAGATCGAGGGGCCGCCCCTGACCGTCACGCAGGCCGACGGCATCCTGACTGTCGCGTATGACGACCTGCCCTGGAAGGGCTTCCTCAAGTGGCTCGACCGCAAGGGCTGGCGCCGCAGTGCCGTGATCTCCCTTGCCGTCCCCGCGGGCACCCGTGTCGAGGTGGGCGTGGTCGGGGCGGGCGCCGTGGTCTCGGGGATCGAGGGGACCACGGAGGTCAAGGGCGTCACCGGCGACACGACCCTCGTCGGCCTCTCGGGCCGGGTCCGCGCCGACACGGTCTCGGGCAGCCTGGAGGCGCAGGGCATCACCGGCGATCTGCGGTTCAACTCCGTCTCCGGCGATCTGACCGTCTTCGAGGGCGCGGGCTCCTCCGTTCGGGCCGATTCGGTGAGCGGCTCGATGATCGTGGACCTCGACCCGGCGGGCACCCCGGCCGACATCGGCCTGACGAGCGTGTCCGGTGAGATCGCGATACGGCTGCCCCACCCGACGGACGCGGACGTCGAGGCGAACACCGCGAGCGGAGCCGTGTCCAACGCGTTCGAGGATCTGCGGGTCAGCGGCCAGTGGGGGGCGAAGAAGATCACCGGCCGCCTGGGTTCGGGCAGCGGAAAGCTGAAGGCGACGACGGTGTCGGGGTCCATCGCGCTGCTGCGCAGGCCACCGACGGAGGAAGATCCGTACGACGAGGTCCCGCCGACCGCGTCCCCGTCGGAGCCGTCGCACCCCACGGACCCGACGGACCCGACGGACACGCCCCCGGCCGACGACGCCGCCACCCCGACCGACAAGAAGGTGCTCTGAGATGGCCCCTGTCTTCGCCCACGGCCGACTGCGCCTGTACCTGCTCAAGCTCCTCGACGAGGCGCCGCGCCACGGCTATGAAGTAATCCGCCTCCTGGAGGAGCGCTTCCAGGGCCTCTACGCGCCTTCGGCGGGGACGGTCTACCCCCGCCTGGCGAAGCTGGAGGCCGAGGGCCTGGTCACGCACACCACCGAAGGTGGCCGCAAGGTGTACGCCATCACGGACGCGGGCCGCGCCGAACTGGCCGACCGCAGCGGTGAGCTGGCCGATCTGGAGCTGGAGATCCGCGATTCCGTCGCCGAGCTCGCCGCCGAGATCCGGGACGGCGTGCGGGGCGCGGCCGGTGAGCTCCGCCGTGAGATGCGGGAGGCGGCCAAGGAGGCGCGCGCGTCCGGCGGCAGGCCCGAGGGCAAGAGCGGCGCAGGCGCAGGCGTCGGCTCCGGCTCCGGCTCCGGAGCGGCCTCCGGCAAGCCCTTCCCCGACCCCTCGGACTTCTTCGACGGCTCCTGGGGCGACAACGACGGCTGGCGCCAGGCCAAGGAGGAGTTCAAGCGCGCAAAGCAGGAGTGGAAGGAGCAGGCCCGGCGGGCGAAGGACGAGACCCGCAGGGCACGCGAGGACGCCCAGCGCGCCCGCCGCCAGGCTCAGGACGCGCAGGAGACCGCGCGCGCCCAGGCGCAGGAGGAGGTGCAGCGCATCGCACGGCGCGTCCAGGCCCAGGTGCAGGACCACTTCACGCGGGGCGACTGGCCGACGGGGGTCCGCGAGGGTCTGACGGAACTGGCCAAGGAGTTCGGCGAGTTCGGCAAGGACCTGGGCAAGGACTTCGGGCGCAAGAGCCCGAAGCCGACCGCCGCCGAGGAGCCCAAGTTCACATCCGCCCCCGAGGACGTGGTCCCCACGGAGTATGTCCCGGAGTGGGCGCAGGAGGACACCACCGGCAATCCGTCACGTGACCTGGACCGCCTCCTGGACCGCTTCCGTGACGACATCCGGGACGCGGCCCGGGACCACGGCGTGACGGAGGACCAACTCCGCGACGCCCGGCGCCACTTGTCGTCGGCGGCGGCCCACATCGCCGCGAGCCTGCGCACCCCGAAGGGCTGACCTGGGCGGCCACCTGGGCCGCCCAGACCTCCCAGGCCGCAGGCCGCCCAGGCCGCCCAGGCCCATCCGCTTACGCGGCGCCCTCGCCGTACAGCACCCTCTCCACCGACTCATGGGTCACGCCATGGTCCGCGAGGACCTCACTGACGAGCCCTGGGCGGACGGTCAGAGCGAACAGGATGTGCTCGTCGCCGATGTACCGGTCCCTGCGAGCGGTGGCCATGCGCAGGGACCTCACCAGGGTGTCCTTGGCCTCGCGGGTGAACGGCCGGTGTCCGCTCAAGGCCCGGCCGGGACGGCGCCCGGCCCTGCGGCCACCCGCCAACGCGCCCACGCCGTGGGCCTCTTCGACCCGGGAGACGATCTCGGACACATCGATGCCGAGTCCGGCCAGCGCCTCCGTGTCGGCCTGCGAGAGGCCCGCGCGGCGCCGCGCCTCACCCAGCGCCCCCTCGATCGAGTCCCGGCGGCGCGTGGCACCGAGCGAGGCCAGGGCGAAGGACGCCCGGCTCGCCTCGCGGTCGAGCAGCGCGAGGAGCATGTGCCCGTCGTCGACGAAGGCCGCACCCTCGCCCACGGCATGCTCGACCGCGCCTTTGACCACGGCGCGGGCGTCCTTCGTGAACCGCTCGAACATCACTGCCTCCCGTACTTCTTGTGCACGGCCTGCCTGCTCACTCCGAGCTCCGCGGCGATCCCCTGCCACGACCAGCCCTGCTGACGCGCACTGCGCACCTGCACGGCCTCCAACTGCTCCACCAGCCTCCGCAGCGCGGAGACGGCCCGCAGTCCGACTCGTGGGTCACGGTCACCCGCACGCTCGGCGAGATCCGTAGCTTCGGTCATGCATGTCAACTTACGTTGACGGGAGGTGGATGTCAACCACAGTTGACATGCGGGGGCAGGTCACCCGACTTCGAGCACGATCTTCCCGAACAGGTCGCCGGACTCCAGGCGCTCGAAGCCCTCACGCGCCCGGTCCAGCGGCAGCACCTCATCGATGACGGGGCGCACGCCCGTGGCCGCGCAGAAGGACAGCAGGTCCTCCAGCTCGTCCTTGGACCCCATCGTCGAACCGACGATCTTCAGCTCCAGGAAGAAGACCCGGGTCAGCTCCGCGTGCGAGGGCCGGTCACCGCTGGTCGCGCCCGAGATCACCAGAGTGCCGCCCGGCTTGAGGGACTTGACGGAGTGCGACCACGTCGCCGCACCCACCGTCTCGATGACGGCGTCCACCCGCTGCGGCAGCCGCGCGCCGGACTCGACGGCCTCCACCGCGCCCAGCTCCAGGGCCCGCTTCCGCTTGGCCTCGTCGCGGCTCGTGGCGAAGACCCGCAGGCCCGCCGCCTTGCCGAGCACGATCGCGGCCGTCGCGACGCCGCCACCGGCGCCCTGGACGAGGACCGAGTCCCCCGGGCGCACACCGGCGTTGGTGAAGAGCATGCGGTACGCGGTGAGCCACGCGGTCGGCAGGCAGGCCGCCTCGGCGAACGACAGCTCCTTCGGCTTCGGCAGCAGATTCCACGTGGGGACACAGACCTGCTCGGCGAACGTCCCCTGGTACTTCTCGGTCAGGATGGAGCGGCCCTCGTCGGGGCCGACGCCGTACCCGGTCTGGCCGATGACGGAGTGCAGGACGACCTCGTTGCCGTGCTCGTCGATCCCCGCGGCGTCACAGCCGAGGATCATCGGCAGCCGGCCCTCGGGGAGTCCGACCCCGCGCAGGGACCACAGGTCGTGATGGTTGAGGGAGGCGGCCCGGACATTCACGGTCGACCAGCCGTCCCTGGCCTCGGGGGCGGGACGCTCCCCCAACTCAAGGCCACTGAGCGGCTGGTCACGGTCGATGCGGGCGGCGTAGGCAGCGAACATGAGGTGACGATAGGCCGCGGGCCTACCCGGACGTAACCACGCACGACTGTGACGCGCGCCGCGCCCGCTGCCTCGTACACCCCCGCCCCGCCCCACACGCGCCGCGCCCCCGCCTCGTACGCATCGAGGCGTACGAAACGGGGGCGCGGTCACGCCATGAAGTCACCGATCAGCGGCGGGCAACGCCCTCGGCACGCGCGGCCGCGGCCACGGCAGCAGTGACAGCCGGGGCGACCCTCTCGTCGAACGGCGAGGGGATCACGTAATCGGCGGAGAGCTCATCGCCCACCACGCCGGCCAGCGCCTCCGCCGCGGCGATCTTCATCGTCTCGGTGATCCGCGAGGCCCGGACCTGCAGCGCGCCCGCGAAGATGCCGGGGAAGGCGAGCACGTTGTTGATCTGGTTCGGGTAGTCCGAGCGCCCCGTCGCGACGACAGCCGCGTACTTGTGGGCGATGTCCGGGTGCACCTCGGGGTTCGGGTTGGCCATGGCGAACACGAACGAGTTCGGCGCCATGGAGGCGACCGCGGGCTCGGGGACGGTGCCGCCCGAGACGCCGATGAACACGTCCGCACCCGCCAGCGCGCTCTCCAGCGAACCGCTGAGCCCGGCCTTGTTGGTGATCTCCGCGAGCTCACGCTTGACCGGGGTGAGGTCCTCCCGGTCCCGGCTCACGACGCCCTTGCGGTCCGCGACCGCCACATCGCCGAGGCCCGCTTCGAGCAGGAACTTGGCGATCGCGACACCGGCCGCACCGGCGCCGGAGATCACGGCACGCAGCTCACCGAGCGTGCGCCCGGTCAGCCGCGCCGCGTTCCGCAGCGCGGCGAGCGTCACGACCGCCGTGCCGTGCTGGTCGTCGTGGAAGACCGGAATGTCGAGCCGCTCCTGGAGCTTGCGCTCGATCTCGAAGCAGCGCGGCGCCGAGATGTCCTCGAGGTTCACACCACCGAAGGACGGCGCCATCCGCACCACGGTCTCGACGATCTCGTCCGCGTCCGTCGTCGCGAGCGCGACCGGAACGGCGTCCACGCCGCCGAACTGCTTGAAAAGAATGGCCTTGCCCTCCATCACGGGGAGGGAGGCCTCGGGACCGATGTCACCGAGGCCGAGCACGGCCGTGCCGTCGGTGACCACGGCCACGACGTTCGACTTCCATGTGTAGTCGTTCACCAGCTCCGGCTGCTCGGCGATCGCGGTGCACACTTTCGCGACGCCGGGCGTGTACGCCAGGGACAGGTCGTCCTTGTCCCGCACCGGCACAGTGGCCTGCACGGCCATCTTGCCGCCACGGTGCAGCGCGAACGCCGGATCGAAGGGCTCTTCCGCGCCTTCGTGACCCGTACTGCTGTCGCTGCGAGGATTGACGATCTCCGCTGCCACTTGTCTGACCCCTTAAGTCTTAAATCATCAGTTGAGGGTGTCCACTCCTGGTTGAGAAGTGGGCGGGCACCGCGTCTGTTCCCCGCCTGTCGGCGGAGGGAGGTACAGACACGCGAGCGCGCCGCACACGCGCTCTGGGCCCCGGATGAGGGGTGTAACGAACCTTTCTACCTGACGGTCCTTGCCATGGGCGAGTGGGATTGGTTACGTGAGGCGCCCGTGGCCGTTGTGGTGGTCCTACAAGAACGGAACGGGCCCATGCCCGAATTTCCGAAGAGCGCACGCCGCCGGTCCGCATCGCGAGATTCACCCGAGATTCACCGAAGATCTCAAATGGCGGTACTTCGTTCCAGGCCGGTACGGCCCGGTTGTCCCAGCCTGTCTGGGTGGCGTGGTCACCCGTTATCCGATTTTGACATCTCTGGCACCCAGAATCGGACGGTCCGAATGGCAAGATGCCGTCATCACACGAGGTCGCGACACCCGAAGGTGTGTGCACGACCGCTCGGCAACTCCCTCATCCGCCGGAGGACCCTCATGACCGCACGCTCCATCTGTCGTACCACCGCCGGCAGGTCCGCGAAGTCCCGGATGGCCACGGTCGGCGCGATCGCGGTCGCCGGCGCGCTGCTGCTGACCGGCTGCGGTGACCAGACCAAGAGCAAGGACGAGGGCGGCGAGAAGGTGAGCAACGCGCCGCTCGCCGACAAGCTCCCCAAGGACATCCGTGACGCGGGTGTCGTCAAGGTCGGTTCGGACATCGCGTACCCGCCCGTCGAGTTCAAGGACAAGTCGGGCAAGACCGTCGGCATCGACCCCGACCTCGGTGACGCGCTCGGCAAGCAGCTCGGCGTGAAGTTCCAGTTCGACAACGGCACCTTCGACACCCTGCTCGGCGGTCTGCGCTCCAAGCGCTACGACCTCGCGATGTCGGCCATGACCGACACCAAGAACCGCCAGGAAGGCGTCGACGAGGAGACCGGCAAGAAGATCGGCGACGGCGTCGACTTCGTCGACTACTTCACCGCGGGCGTCTCGATCTACACCAAGAAGGGCGACGACCAGGGCATCAAGACCTGGGCCGACCTCTGTGGCAAGAAGATCGTCGTCCAGCGCGGCACCGTCTCGCACGACCTGGCCAAGGCCGAGTCGAAGAAGTGCAAGGGCGGCAAGAAGATCACCATCGAGTCCTTCGACAACGACCAGCAGGCCCAGACCCGCCTGCGCTCCGGCGGCGCGGACGCCGGTTCCTCGGACTTCCCGGTCGCCGCGTACGCGGTGAAGACCTCGGGCGGCGGCAAGGACTTCGAGCTGGTCGGCGAGCAGGTCGAGGCCGCTCCGTACGGCATCGCGATCTCCAAGAAGAACCCCGAACTGCGTGACGCGATCAAGGCCGCACTCGACGCGATCATCAAGAACGGCGAGTACGACAAGATCATCTCGAAGTGGGGCGTCGAGGACGGCGCGGTGAAGGAAGCCAAGATCAACGGCGGCAAGTGACCGCGTAACCGTCTCGCCGCTGAAAGGCCACTCCCGTGACTACCGACATCTCCAAGAAGGGGCCGGAGGACACACCCCCGTCCTCCCACCCTGAGGCCATCAAGGCCATCCCCGTCCGGCACTACGGCCGGTACGTCTCCGCGGTCCTCGCCATCGGTGCGCTCGCCGCGATCGTCTTCGCGTTCGCGCAGGGCGACATCAACTGGGACGCGATCCCCGACAACTTCTTCGACGAACGCATCATGAAGGGCGTCAGGGAGACCCTGCTCCTGACCGTCCTCTCGATGCTCATCGGCGTGGTCGGCGGCGTCCTCCTCTCGGTGATGCGCCTGTCCAAGAACCCGGTGACCTCGTCGATCGCCTGGTTCTACATCTGGTTCTTCCGCGGTACGCCGGTCCTGGTCCAGCTCTTCATCTGGTTCAACCTCGGCTTCGTCTTCGAGTACGTGAACCTCGGCCCCGTCTACAAGGACGAGTGGTCGGACTTCATGACGCCGTTCCTGACGGCGCTGCTCGGCCTGGGTCTCAACGAGGCCGCGTACATGGCGGAGATCTGCCGCGCCGGTCTGCTCTCGGTCGACGAGGGCCAGACCGAGGCGTCCCACGCGCTCGGCATGAGCCACGGCAAGACGCTGCGCCGGGTCGTGCTTCCGCAGGCGATGCGCGTGATCGTGCCGCCGACGGGCAACGAAGTCATCAACATGCTCAAGACGACGTCCCTGGTGGCGGCGGTCCAGTACTTCGAACTGCTGCGGTACGCCCAGGACATCGGCACCTCCTCCGGCGCCACGGTCGAGACGCTGCTGCTCGCCGCGACCTGGTACCTGATCATGACGTCGATCCTCAGCGTCGGTCAGTTCTACCTGGAGCGTTACTACGCACGCGGTTCGTCGCGCTCCCTGCCGGCCACTCCCTTCCAGAAGATCAAGGCCAACATGCTGTCGCTCGGCAACCGTTCGGGGGTGCGCTGATGACCACCGCCATGGTGAAGTCCGAGGGCGTCCACAAGTCCTTCGGCAACGTCGAAGTCCTCAAGGGCATCGACCTGGAGGTCAAGTCGGGCGAGGTGTTCTGCCTCATCGGCCCGTCCGGCTCCGGCAAGTCGACGTTCCTGCGCTGCATCAACCACCTGGAGAAGATCAACGCCGGGCGGCTCTACGTCGACGGCGAACTGGTCGGCTACCGGCAGAAGGGAGACAAGCTGTATGAGCTCAAGGACAGCGAAGTCGCCCTCAAGCGCCGGGACATCGGCATGGTCTTCCAGCGCTTCAACCTCTTCCCGCACATGACGGCCCTTGAGAACGTCATGGAGGCGCCGGTCCAGGTCAAGGGCCAGTCCAAGGCGGCGGCGCGGGAGCGGGCCGGTCAGCTCCTGGAGCGCGTCGGCCTCGCCGACAAGGCAAAGAGCTACCCGTCGCAGCTGTCGGGCGGCCAGCAGCAGCGCGTGGCCATCGCCCGCGCGCTCGCGATGGACCCGAAGCTGATGCTCTTCGACGAGCCGACGTCGGCGCTCGACCCTGAGCTGGTCGGTGACGTGCTCGACGTCATGCGCGATCTCGCGGAGTCCGGCATGACGATGATCGTCGTCACGCACGAGATGGGCTTCGCGCGCGAGGTCGGCGACAGCCTCGTCTTCATGGACGAGGGCGTGGTGGTCGAGTCCGGCCACCCGCGCGACGTCCTGACCAACCCGCAGCACGAGCGGACGCAGTCGTTCCTGTCGAAGGTCCTGTAAGTCGAAGGTCCTGTGACGCGTACAGACGCGAAAGGGGCGGTACGGATCCACGATCCGTACCGCCCCTTCGTGTTCCCGCTGCCCGGCCGCTACTTGAGGCCGAGCACCATCGCGTCCGAAGGCGACGACCACACCGTCCGCGCCTCGCCGAAGCCCGCGTCGCGCAGCGTCCGCGCGTGCCACTCGGGCGAGGGGGTGTCGCCGTCCGCGTGCTCGCCGTAGATCTCGAAGCGCTTGGCGGTGGGCCCGGCGAGTACCGGGTCCTTGGCGGCGAGCTGCCACCACTCCCGCCAGTCCACGGCGCCCTCGGCCTTGGCCGCTTCCATACGGGCGTGCCGCTGGGCCCGGTCGGCGTCGTTCAGGCGGGGCGTCGCCGGGTCGGGCATGTGGTCGGCGTTCATGAAGACGCCGCCGTCGCGTACGACACCCGCGATCTGCCCGTACAGCGTGGTGAGGGGTTCGCTGTGCAGCCAGTGCAGGGCGGTGGCGGTGAGGACGGCGTCGTACGAGTCGTACGGGAGCTGCGCCGTCCAGTCGGGGTCCTTGAGGTCCGCGGTCACGAACGTGACGCGGTCGTCCCCGGCGAAGGTGCCCTCGGCGATGGCGAGGAGCGCGGGGTCGAGGCCGACGCCCGTGCTGACCGCGTTCGGGAACCTCTTGAGCAGCCGGTCCGTAATACTCCCCGTACCGCACGCGAGGTCGAGGACGCGCGGTTCGGTGCCGACGACGGCCTCGACCATGTCCAGCATGACCCGGAACCGCTCCTCGCGGTCGGGCAGATACCACTCCTGCTGCCGGTCCCAGCTGTCCTGCCAGGCACGCCAGTCGGTCCCGGCCACCGTTTCCGTCATAAGAAGCCCTCCCGTACGTAATACGCTCTCGTAATACCCTAGAAGCACGCGCAACTGTTACTCACGCACCTGACGAAGATAGCCCGCCCCGGTAAGGACTACAAGTGGAACTGGCCTATTACTCGGACTACGCAGTACGTCTGGTCAACAGCGAGGAGCCGGGTCGCAACAAGGACACGCTGACGTCGGTCGACGCCGTCCGTGAGCTGTTCGGAGGCAGTTCGCAGGCGGCTCGTCGCGCCACGGACTCCGACGTCACCCGCTTCCGCTCGGTACGAGGCAGGCTCAGGGCGGTCTTCGAGGCGGCCGACGGCGGCGACGAGACGCTCGCGGTCGACCTCCTGAACTCACTGCTCATGGAGTTCCCGGTCAGCCCGCAGATCTCGGGCCACGACGACCGCGACGACGAGGGCAACCCGCTGTGGCACATGCACCTGGCGGACCACCCGTCGAACGCGACGTCCGGGTACGCCGCCATCGCCGCGATGGGCCTCGCCTTCCACCTCACCGAGCACGGAGTCGACCGCCTCGGCCTGTGCGAGGCAGCGCCCTGCCGCAACGCCTATCTCGACACGTCGACGAACCGCTCCCGACGCTACTGCTCGGACCGCTGCGCGACCCGCGCCAATGTCGCCGCCTACCGCGCCCGCAAACGCCTGGAGACGGAGCGGTCGGCCAGTACGGGCCGCGCGGCCGACACGGCCCAGCGCAGCAGGGTGAACGGCGAGCGCTGACCGGACCTGAACTGGGGCGGGCGGTAGCGGAACCACACCTTCCCCAGGACGAGTTCCTCGGGCACCGTGCCGTAGTCCGTGCTGTCCCCTCCCGCGTACGTGTTGTCCCCGAGCACCCACCAGCCGCCCTCGCGCCGCTCGGCGGCGCGCTTGACGACCAACAGGTCCTGCTGGAACGGATGGCGGAGCACCACCACGTCACCCGCTCGGACCCGCGCGCCCCACTGCACCACCAGGCGGTCCCCGTGGTACAGCGTGGGCACCATCGAAGGGCCGGTCACCTCTGCCGCGCCCAACGGCAAGATGGCCCTTCTCCGTTCGCTCTCCTGCGACAGCTCCGGCATCACCGCACCTCCCCGGTCCTATCCTCCACGAGTCCCAGTCTGACCCTGGACTTTTGTCCTAAGCCCATGGGGGCACTCGCGAAAACCCGTCTCTCACGGAGTAATGTCCCACCTGAGAAGACGATCACGAGGAAGGACCGCTGCATGCTTTCCCGCCTGTTTGCCCCGAAGGTAAAGGTCAGCGCCCACTGCGACCTCCCCTGCGGCGTGTACGACCCTGCCCAGGCCCGCATCGAGGCCGAGTCGGTCAAGGCCGTCCAGGAGAAGATGGCCGCCAACGACGACGCGCAGTTCCAGACGCGCGCCATCGGCATCAAGGAGCAGCGCGCGGAGCTCGCCAAGCACCACGTGTCGGTGCTCTGGAGCGACTACTTCAAGCCCCCGCACTTCGAGAAGTACCCGGAGCTGCACCAGCTGGTCAACGACACCCTCAAGGCCCTCTCGGCCGCCAAGGGCTCGTCCGACCCGGCCACGGGCCAGAAGGCGCTGGACTACATCGCCCAGATCGACAAGATCTTCTGGGAGACGAAGAAGGCCTGAGCCTTCGCATACGTCAGCTGAAAGCACCCGGCATCCGCGCGGAGCCGGGTGCTTTCTCTGTCAGCCCCGCAGCGAGGCGAGCCCCTTCTGCAGGTCCTCCGCGTTCATGATCGGGTAGATCTCGATCTCCGCACCGAGCTCCAGGAAGAACGGCTCGGCGATGGACGGCATGTCCGAGCTGTCCTGCATGTCGAAGACGAAGGTGGCCGCGCGGCCGCCCGCACTGGGGCCGAAATACGCCGCCTCGGGCTTGATCTGCTCCGTCACCGACTGCATCAGCTTCGGCAGCGTTCCGTTCTTGATCGCCTCGTTCGAGATCTGGGTGTCAAGACGTGCTCTCAGCATGACTCTCATGGCACTCACTTCCTCCCTTCCAGGGTCCCCCATCAGGTCCGGTCGTGCAGTGCCAGGTTCACGGCGAAGCCCAGGAAGGCCACCCCGCTGAACTGCTCCAGGCGGCGCCGGAACGACGGCCGCCGGATGCGCTCGCCCAGCGCGGACGCCGCGTAGGTGACGATCCAGTACCGGGGAGAGGCTGGCTCGGCCTCCGCCGCCTGCTCCCGCTCCGGCGTCCGCTCCGCGCGGCGGGACCGCCACAGTGCCGTGCCTCCCAGCCACGCCAGGTAGACGGCACCCCCGATGCGCAAGGCGTCGTACGCGAAACGGGACGCCGTGAGCAGTGCCGTCAGGCCGATCGCCGTCGCCACGCCCCAGGCCAGGCAGCCGGTGAGGATGCCAAGGGCGGCGGCGAGACCGCCGTCCCTGCCGTGGGCCACGGAGGTGCGCAGGACCAGGAGTGTGTCCAGGCCCGGCGTGATGTTGATGATCGCGGCGACGCCCGCGAACGCGAGTGCGGCGGTGAGCATGACGGGAGGCTAGCTGCCCCCGACGCCGTCGCGCCGCCCGATAAATCGGTTGCCGCCGCGCACCGCCCCTGCTGCACTTGCCGTACATCCGACCCGTCAAGGAGACGCAATGCGCCGTTCGTTCATGTCCAGCCAGAAGGGAATCGCCATCAACCCAGAGGACATGACACCCAGTGCATACGTCGAGCACGTCCAACTCCCTGAATCTGGGGATCCTTGCGCATGTTGACGCCGGTAAGACCAGCCTGACCGAGCGGCTTCTGCACGCCGCCGGTGTCATCGACGAGATCGGTCGCGTCGATGCGGGCAACACCCAGACCGATTCACTGGCCCTGGAGCGGCAGCGCGGCATCACGATCAAGTCCGCCGTCGTCTCCTTCGCCGTCGACGACGTCACCGTCAATCTCATCGACACCCCCGGTCACCCGGACTTCATCGCCGAGGTGGAGCGGGTCCTGAGCGTGCTCGACGGCGCCGTACTCGTCATTTCGGCGGTCGAAGGCGTCCAGGCGCAGACCCGCGTACTCATGCGGACGCTGCGGCGGCTCCGCATTCCCACGCTCGTCTTCGTGAACAAGATCGACCGACGCGGCGCGCGCCACGAGGATCTGCTGCGGGACATCGCGGAGCGCCTCCTCGTCCCGGACATCATGCCCATGGGGGCGGCCCACGGCCTCGGCGGTCGCGACGCGTCCTTCGTACCCTTCGACGGCGACGACCCCGCCTTCACCGCCCGCCTCGTCGACGTACTCGCCGCGCACGACGACGCCCTGCTCTCCGCGTACGTCGACGACGAGGCGGGCCTCTCCTACCGGCGGCTCCGCACCGAACTCGGCAAGCAGACCGAGCAGGCCCTGGTGCACCCGGTGTTCTTCGGTTCGGCCGTCACCGGCGCGGGTGTCGGCGAACTCATCGCGGGCATCCGGGAGTTGCTGCCCTCCGAGGACGGCTCCCGGCGCGCCGACGACCCGGCGTCCGGCACCGTCTTCAAGGTCGAGCGCGGGGACGCCGGGGAGAAGATCGCGTACGTGAGGATGTTCGCGGGGACGATCCGCACGCGCGACCGGCTGCCGTTCGGCGGCGGGCGCGAGGGCAAGGTCACCGCGGTGAGCGTCTTCGACCGCGGGTCCGCCACCCCGCGTGAGGGCGTTTCCGCGGGCCGGATCGGGAAGTTGTGGGGGCTCGGGGACATCCGGATCGGTGATGTCGTCGGCGCACGGCACCCCCGGAGGGGCGGAGACGGGCGGCACCACTTCTCACCGCCCACCCTGGAGACCGTCGTCGTGCCCGCCCGCCCCGGCGACCGGGGCGCGCTGCACCTCGCGCTCGCCCAACTCGCCGAGCAGGACCCGCTGATCAACCTGCGGCAGGACGATCTCCGCCAGGAGGTGTACGTGTCGCTGTACGGCGAGGTCCAGAAGGAAGTCATCCAGGCGACGCTCCTCGATGAGTACGGCATCGACGTCGCGTTCCGCGAGACCACGACCATCTGCGTGGAGCGCGTGACCGGCAGCGGGGCCGCCTACGAGATCATCGACAAGGACGACAACCCCTTCCTGGCCACCGTCGGTCTGCGCGTCGATCCCGGTCAGCCGGGTTCCGGCGTGGAGTTCCGCCTGGAGGTCGAGCTCGGTTCCATGCCGTACGCGTTCTTCCGCGCCGTCGAGGAGACCGTGCGGGAGTCCCTCCACCAGGGGGTTCACGGGTGGGAGGTCGACGACTGTGCCGTCACCATGACGCACTCCGGGTACTGGCCCCGCCAGAGCCACGCGCACGGCACCTTCGACAAGAGCATGTCGAGCACGGCCGGTGACTTCCGGCAGCTGACTCCGCTGGTCCTCCTGAGCGCGCTGCGACGGGCGGGCACCGAGGTGCACGAGCCGCTGCACCGCTTCCGGCTCAGCGTCCCGGACGACGTGTTCGGGCAGCTCCTGCCCGCGCTGTCACGGCTGCGGGCGGTCCCGCACACCCAGACGGCGCGCGGAGCCTCGTACGTGGTCGAGGGCGAGATCCCCGCGGCCCGCGTCCACGAGCTCGAACAGCTGCTGCCCTCGCTGACGCGCGGCGAGGGCGAGCTGGAGTCCGCCTTCGAGCGGTACCAGCCGGTCCGGGGCGAGGCCCCGGACCGGCCGCGGACCGACCGCAATCCGCTCTGCCGCAAGGAGTACCTGCGGGAGGTGGCGGGTGTCCGGCGCTAGGTCCTGGTCAGCGGGGTCATCGGGGTCAGCGAGGTCAGCGCCGGAAGGCGGGAAGACCGAGGGCGCGCACGCGGGCGGGGTCGACGAGGATGTTGAGCTCGACGATCCTGCCGTCCGAGATCGTGAACTCCATGACCGAGACGACCTCGTCGCCGGGCACTCCGACCACGCCGACGCGGCCGTTGACGAGCGCGAGCTCGGTGGTCGGTGCCCCCTTCGAGAACATCGCCGCCTGCCCGGCCACCACCGACGCTCCCCGCACCAACTTCGAGAGCCCCGAGGCCAGTTCGCCGGTGTCGGCCCGCAACACCACATCCGGGTCGAGCAGTTCGAGCAGCGCGTCGAAATCCCCGCCCCGCGCGGCCGCGAGGAAGGCACCGACGACCTCGCGCTGGCGTACGGGGTCGTTGTCGGGGGTGGGCGCCGAGCCCTGCACCCTGCGGCGGGCCCGGCTCGCCAGCTGCCGGGTCGCGGCCGGGGTGCGCTCCACGATCGGGGCGACCTCGTCGAAGGGCACGGCGAACATGTCGTGCAGCACGAACGCGAGGCGTTCGGCGGGCGCCAGCGTCTCCAGTACGACGAGCAGCGCGAGGCCCACCGAGTCGGCGAGCAGCGCCTCCTGCTCGGGGTCGACCACGTCTCCCCAGCTCACCACCGGGTCCGGCACATGGGTGTCGAGGGCGAGCGACAGGGAGTCCTCGCGCCGCGACTGCCGCGTACGCAGCATGTCGAGGCAGATACGGCCGACGACCGTGGTCAGCCAGCCTCCCAGGTTCGCCACCTCACTGGTGTCGGAGCGGCTGAGCCGGATCCAGGACTCCTGGACCGCGTCCTCGGACTCGCTGAGCGAACCGAGCATGCGATAGGCGACGGCCTTCAGATGCGGCCGGTGCTCCTCGAAGCGGGCGGCCAGCGCTTCGTCCTGATCTACTGCCGCTCCGTCATCTACTGCTGCTTCGTTCTGATCCATCTGTCACATTCCCCCCTCGCGGTACGTCACAACAATGACGCACCGTGCCCGCGCACTTGGAGGAGAACAGTAATGAACACCGAGACGACAGGACCGCGCACACCCGAGCAGCGCAAGCGGGACACCCTGCATCGCCTCGCCCACGACATCGACGCGTGGGTGGCGACGGCCGACGCGGCCGGCGGAACCCCGTATCTGATCCCGCTGTCCTTCCTCTGGGACGGCGAGAGCCTGCTGGTGGCCACTCCCGACGCCAGTGTCACCGGCCGCAACCTCCGGGCGACCGGCAGGGCACGGGTCGGCATCGGGCCGACCCGCGACGTCATCCTCGTGGAGGGGGCCGTACGCGCCCTGGGCGAGGGCGAGTTGACCCCCGAGAACCGTGACGCCTTCGCCGAGAAGACGGGCTTCGACCCGAGCAAACTCGACACCGCCTACACCTACTTCCGCATCACCCCGCAGCGGCTCCAGGCCTGGCGCGAGGCCGACGAGCTGGAGGGCAGGGAGCTGATGCGGGGCGGGCGGTGGACGGTGCTGTAGGTGGTGCGGTGGGCGGTGCGGTAGGCGGTGCGGTAGGCGCGGTGCGGCCCGGCGTCAGTCCCTGCCGAGCACCGGGGCGAGCGCCTCCCTGAGGTCGTCGGGGCCCGTGTAGTGGAGCCCCACCATGCCGAGCGCGACGGCCGCGTCCACGTTCTCCTTGCGGTCGTCCACGAACAGGCAGCGCTCGGCGGGGACCCCGGTCCGCTCCACGGCGATCTCGTAGATCCGGCGGTCGGGCTTGACGATGCCGACGTCGGCGCTGCCGACCACGGTGTGCGCGAGGCCGGCGATGCCGAGTTCGGCCAGGTCGTCGTCGAGCCAGGGGGTCGCGTTCGTCACGAGCGCCACGTGCAGGTGTGCGCGGGCCCGCCTGAGCAGGTCCACCACGGTGGCGTCGGCGGAGAATCCGGCCTCGGCGAGCGCCGTGCCCAGGGCGTGCCCGCGCTCGTAGGGCACCCGGTCGGCGAGGCCCCGGGCGATGGCCTGCACCCACTCCTCCTTGCCGGTGCGCCCGAGCATCAGCGGCAGGTCGGTCTCGGGCGCGAAGGCGATCCCGGCGGTGCTGCCGTGGGGAAGACCAGCGGCGCGCTCCATCTCCTCCATCGCCGACATGTCGTAGAAGCGGATCACGCCGTCGAGGTCGCAGAGCACGGCGTCGAAGGGCGGCGGCGGCACCTGCCAGGCGAAGCGCAGCTTCTCCTTGGCCTCGGCGCCTATGCGGCCGTAGAAGCGGATCGCGCCCTCGTTCCACGCGGGGGTCTGCCACTGGACCTCGGTGAGGCCCAGCGCACGCGCCTCTGCCGCCACCGCGTCCGTCAGCCGCTCGCCGAGGCCGAGACCCCGGTGGCCGTCGCGCAGGAAGAGGCAGTCCATGTGGAGGTACTCGGCGCCGTCCCAGGTGGAGATCTCCGGCGCACACGTCGCGTAGCCGACGACCTCGCCGCCGGGCAGCTCGGCCACCAGACAGCGCAGCCGCGGGTCCGGCACCCCGAAGAGGAGCGCGCCCAGGCGCTGTTCCAGGCCGGGGGCGGGCGGGGCGCCCTTCTCGTACGCGGCGTGCTCGGCGACGAGTTCCACGACGCGGGGGAGGTCGACGGGGCGGGCGTGGCGGACGCGGGGGGCTTCGCCGTTCCGCGCGCGGGGCGAGGCGCCGGGTACTTCGCCGTTCTGCGCGCGCGAGCCGTCGTACGCCATCGGACCTTCGTACGTCATCGCAGGTCCCCCTCGATGACGTCCCGGCCCCACGCCGTGAGCCGCTCCGCGAGGGTCCCGCTCCCGTCGAGCACGCACCGCACGTACGCGTCCCGCTCATGCGTGAGCACGGCGGCCTCCCACACGCACGGCGCGAGGCCGGTGCGGCCCGGCCGCAGCGCTCCGGGGTCCCCGGCGGGACCGACGAAGACCGCGAGGTCCGACATGTACCCCTCGATCCAGCTCTGCACCAGGACGTAGTCCCCGTCACCGCCCGCGTGCACGATCAGCACGGCGAGCCCCGCCGACCCCCGCGCACGACCGAGGCCCAGGTGCGCTCCCCCGATCGCGAGCGCGGCTTCCTCGTCCTGCCCGGTCACCTTCCGCCCGGGTGCCTCGACGGCGTACGCCTTCACCAGGTGCCCGCCGGCCTCGTGGACGCCCAAGGGCCGTGCGGTGCGGGCGTGGTGGCCGTCGGCGAGGGCGAGCAGCCGCTCGCCGTCGACGGCCGACGGAAGTTGATCCAGCTCGGTCATGTCCATGAGCCCATGATGCAGATGCCCGCCCTCCTTCACGGAGGGAACTCCGGGGTCACGTGAGCCCCGCGGGGCTCCCGAGCCTCCCTCAGTCGTCGTCGGCGTCGGAGCGCGCGGGCTCCGCGTCGGCCTCGGCCTCGCGCTTCGCGCCCTCCTGGGGTTCGTCGACGCACGCGTCGCACTGCGGGTTGTGGCACGGGCCGGGGCCCCACACAGGGACGAACACCCCGAGCACCTTGCGCCGCTTGATGGCCGTACCGACAGGCCGTCCGCAGCTCGCGCACACCGGCTCGCTCTGCGGGCGGGGACCGGACCGGCTCCCATCGCTGCCCATGCGTTCAGGGTAGGGCGGCCCGCCCCGGCCGGATAGCCGACTGTCAGCGCTTCCTGCGATACGTCCGCACGACGACGCCGTTCCCGAAGACCCGGGACGCGTCGAGCACGAACTCACTGATCACTGTCTCCCCACCCGCGCCCTCATCGAACATCGGCATACCGGTCCCCACAAGCACCGGGTACGTCTTGACGACCAGCTCGTCGACCTCGTCCCGCAGCTCCCCCGCGATCTTCGCGCCACCGCACAGCCAGATGTCGAACTCGCTCTCCTCCTGCTTGAGTTCACGTATCTTGCCGACCAGGTCACCGGAGATGATCTCGACATTCGGGTCGTGTGACTTGTCGAGGGTGGTGGACGCCACGTACTCGCGCAGATGCCCGTACGGACTCGTGATGCCGGCGTCCAGAGCGAGCCGGTAACTGCCCCTGCCCTGGACGACCGTGTCGAAATGCTTGTTCTCCACGCCTTCGAGACCGAGTTGCCGGCGGCCCTCGGCCGGAATCGTCTCCGGGTATTCCGCCTTGAGGAACTCCAGGAACTCCTCGTCCACGAACGGCATGAAGGACCCCCCGTCGCCACTCCGGTCACCGATGAAGCCGTCGATCGATACCGCGACGAAGTAGATGAGCTTTCGCAAGGGGGCTCCTGACTCGGATTTTCACTTCTTCGTGTTCTGGTTTCCTGAGGGCACCCAGGCTTATTGAGGACGCAGAAGAGAGGCGCCGAGGGGGGCGCGGCGCCACCCCGTCACCTCCGGTGGATCCCCTCCGTGTCGAGCTCCCCCGTCACCACCTGCCGCGCGCACTCGGCGATCCGGCGGGTGAGAGCCTCCTGCAACTGGTCGCGCCGCAACTCGCTCTGCTCCAGGGAACGCCGCTGGAGTATCGCGATCGTGGCGACATCCGCGAGGGCCTGCGCGAGCGCGATCTCGTCGGGGCCGAGCACCCGTGGCTTCGCCTGGAACAGATTGAGTGTCCCGAGAGCCTGATCGCCCTGGCGCAGAGGCAGCACTTGCGTCATCGCGTAGCCTGCCGCCCTGGCACGCATGGCGAACCGCGGCCAAGAGGTGTTCGCTTCCAGTCCGGTGAGTGCGATGTTCGTGTGCGCCGTGCCGGAGCGATAACAGTCCAGGCACGGCCCCTGTTCCTGCTGCAGGGCGAACAGATCGAGTACCCAGGCGTGCTCGCCGGACGCCGCGAGAAACCTCAACTCGCCCTGGGCGTCCGCCAACAGGACGCCCGCGGCCGAGACGCCGAGCAGTTCCACGCAGCGCACGGTCAGGTTCTGCAGGAATTCGGCGACGTCGAAAGTGCCGGTCAAGGAGTCGGCCATCTCCACGAATGCCTCCGCCATAAGTCGCTCGCGGGACGTGTCGCCGGACACCTCACGGGTCATTTCGCGGGACATGGGGCTCGTCCCCCTTCGTTGTGTCTACGGGCAACACAGCGGTGCTTTGACGACTTTATGCGAATCGGCGGGTGTCGCCACCGTCCGTGCCGAAAGGCTGGGGTTCCCGCCACATCGGCCACAGGTGCGGGCCGTCCGGCAGGTCGATGGCGTTTCCGGTGAAACGGAATCCGAGCCGTGTGTAGAGCGCGCGGCTGCGACTGCTGCTCGCCTCCAGATAGGCGTGCAGCCCTTCCTTGTCGCAGCGTTCGAGCACGGCGCCGATCAGCGCGGAGCCGAGCCCCTCGCCCTGCCGCTCCGGGCTCACGCCGATCATGTGCAGATACTGGTGGGGCCGGTCGGCCGGGTGCGCGTCGCCGGTCAGCCTGCCGATCACCTCGATCCGTTCGTTGCCCGGGTCGACGGCCGCGCGCAGCTGCGCGGGCCCTTCTTCCCCGTCCTCGTCGCCGCCTTCGTCCCCGCTCGCGTCCTCACCCACGTCCTCGCCCGCGGGGACGGACCACCACAGCGCGACGGCCGAGCCGTCCTCCGTGATGTCGACGTAGCCCTGGCTCAGCGCGAGGTCGAGAAAGGCGGCCATCAGAGCGCCGTGCGTACGGCGGCGGTACTCCTCGCCGGGCAAGACCCAGCTGCTCACCGGATCGTCTCGGAACGCCTCGTCGAGCAGCCGGACCACGTCCGCTCTGTCGCTCTCCCCGGCCCTCCGGATGACTACGCCCACAGCCCGCCCCCTTGCGCCTCGCCCACGCTCAACTGCGTGTCCCGCCCCACCGGTTGCTTCGGTTGCAGCCTAAGTGATCGGGCCCCGGAACACGGGAGAGCCCCGCACCCTGACCGGATCTCGGCGGGGTGCGGGGCTCGTCGGCCGCGTTCGGCCGTCCTGTCTCAGCCCGTCTTCGTCGGGTCGGCTCCTCTCCGTACGTCGCCTCACATCGCCGTACGTCGCCGTGCATCGCGTACGTCTCCGCAGGCCTTCGTACGTTCAGTGCGTGCGCCGCGTCACGAACTCCGCGAGCGCCAGCAGGCTGCCGGCCGCCTCCGGGACCGGCACCGCGCCGGCCAGCTGGTTGATCGCGCGGGACATCCGGTCGCCCGCGTGCAGCAGCGCCCAGTCCCTGCCGCCCGCCGCTTCGACGGCCTGCGCCATGCGGTCCAGATCGCCGTCGCTCGACGGGCGTCCGTACAGCTCGGCCAGCTCGGCGGCGGCCGGGGTGCCGGAGGCCAGCGCCGCGACCACCGGCAGGGACTTCTTGCGGGCCGCGAGGTCGGCACGGGCCGGCTTGCCCGTGTGGTCCGGATCGCCCCAGATGCCGATCACGTCGTCGATGAGCTGGAAGGCGAGCCCCGCCTCACGGCCGAACCCGTCGAGCGCCTCCACCTCGCTGTGCCCCGCCCCCGCGTACAACGCCCCCAGCGCACAGGCACAGCCGAGCAGCGCCCCCGTCTTGGCCTCGGCCATGGCGAGGCACTCGTCGAGCGTGACCTCGTCGGGGCGGCGCCGCTCGAACGCGCCGTCCGCCTGCTGGCCCTCGCAGAGCTCCACCACGCAGGAGGCGAGCCGGGCGGCCGCCGCCGGGGCCCCGGGGTGCGGGTCCTCGGCGATCAACCGCTGGGCCAGCGCCTGGAGCGCGTCACCGGCCAGGATCGCGTCGGGTTCGCCGAACACGGTCCATGCGGTGGGCCGGTGCCTGCGGGTGGTGTCGCGGTCGATGACGTCGTCGTGCAGCAGGGTGAAGTTGTGGGTCAGCTCCACCGCTGCCGCCGCGCGGACGGCCATGGCCTGGTCCCCGCCGAGCGCCCGCACCGCGGCCAGCACGAGCGCGGGCCTGATCGCCTTGCCCGCGTGCCCGGCCGCCGGTGTGCCGTCCGCGTGTTCCCATCCGAAGTGGTAGAGCGCGATGCGGCGCATCGCTCCCGGCAGCGAGTCGATCGCCCGGCGCAGCTCCGGGTCGACGCACGCCCGCGCCGACGCCAGGAGCTCCGCCGCTTCCGGCGATTCGTGCCCTGCCTGCTCATCGAACCCCGTCACGTCCGTTGTCGTGTCCGTCATGGACTCACCCCGGAGAGGATGCGGACGGTGGCTGTTCCTGGGCCTGCGGGCGCGTACGGGAGGGGTGTACCCGGCGGCGCGCCCACAGACACGGCCTCATCGCCAGCGGCCGATCTCGACGTTCTCCAGCACGCCGAGCGCGTCCGGCACGAGGACCGCCGCGGAGTAGTAGGTCGACACGAGGTACGAGATGATCGCCTGCTCGCTGATCCCCATGAAGCGCACGGACAGGCTCGGCTCGATCTCGTCCGGGATGCCGGTCTGGTGCAGGCCGACGACGCCCTGCTCCTCCTCGCCCGTACGCATGCAGATGATCGAGGTGGTGCGGGCCTCGGTGACCGGGATCTTGTTGCACGGGAAGATCGGCACCCCGCGCCAGGTGGGGATGCGGTTGCCGCCCATGTCGATGGTCTCCGGCACGAGGCCGCGCTTGTTGAGCTCACGGCCGAACGCGGAGATCGCGCGCGGGTGGGCCAGGAAGAGCTTCGACCCCCGCCTGCGGCTGAGCAGTTCGTCCATGTCGTCCGGGCTCGGCACGCCGTCGTGGGGCTGCAGCCGCTGCTCGTACTCGCAGTTGTTGAGCAGTCCGAACTCGCGGTTGTTGATCAGCTCGTGCTCCTGGCGCTCCTTCAGCGCCTCGACCGTGAGCCGCAACTGCTGCTCGGTCTGGTTCATCGGCTGGTTGTAGAGGTCGGCCACGCGCGTGTGGACGCGCAGAACGGTCTGGGCGACGCTCAGTTCGTACTCACGCGGCGCTGATTCGTAGTCGACGAACGTGCCCGGCAGCACCGCTTCACCGATGTGTCCAGCGGAGAGGTCGATGGGCGACTCGCCGAACTTGTTGGTCCGCTGGGCCGGAATGGACCGCAGCCGCCGGAGGTGCTCGCGCAGCGAATCCGTGCGCTCGGCGACCTGCTCCAGGTCCTGGCGCGGCAGTGTGAGCACGGTGCAGGCGGTCACCGCGCGCGTCGTGTACTCCCAGATGGCTTCCGGGTCGAGCAGTGCCTGCTCGCCGAAGTAGGCACCGTCGGCGAGCGTCCCGAGAACCGTGTCGTCCCCATAGGGCCCGGTGCCGATCTTCTCGACCCTGCCGTGCGCGAGCAGGAACACCTCGTCGGCCTGGCTGCCGAAGGAAGTGATGACCGACCCCGCGGCGAACTCCCGCTGCTGGCAGCGCTGGGCCAGCTCCCCCAAGACCTCGACGTCCTCGTAATCCCGCAGGGTCGGCAGCTCGCCGAGCTCCGCCGGGATGACCTGGACCCGGTCTCCGGTCTTCACGAACGTCACCCGGCCGTCGCCGACCGAGTAACTCAACCTCCGGTTCACTCGATACGTACCGCCCTGCACCTGCACCCACGGCAGCGTCCGCAGGAGCCAGCGGGAGCTGATCTCCTGCATCTGCGGCGCGGACTTGGTGGTGGTGGCCAGATTCCGCGCGGCCGATGTGCCCAAGCTCTGCTGCGGCTCGGACTGTTCCGCTCGGACCTCTTCGCCTACCGACATTGGCTATGCCCTCCCGATCAAGCGCTGATCTGCGCCGACAACCCTTCCAGCACGGCGTGTGCCGGCGCCATTACACAAACGAGCGGGAATGGATGGGGCGAGAACGGGGCACTCACCCGCGTACCAGGAACGGGGTTCTCGGGGGCGGGGAACCCCAAGACTCGTGGCGGGGGAACTCCAAGATCCGTGGCGGGGGGAACTCCAAGATCCGTGCATCCGTTGAACAGGACACAACGGCCGATACTCTTCGTACCGATATGCACCATCTCGCAACATCCCGCACCAATCCGTAGGAGACGGCAATGGCAGGCTTCCTGGATCGCGCCAAGGAACAGGCGCAGCGCGGACTCACTCAGGGAAAGCAGAAGATCGACGAGGTCCAGGCGCAGCGCACGGGCGGCGACCTCCTGAAGAAGCTGGGCGCGGCGTATTACGCGCAGCAGCACGGCACGGGAACCCCCGAGGCCACGCAGCAGGCCCTGCAGGCACTTGAGGCCCACATCGCGACGAACGGCGACGCGTTCCTGCACAGCGGCGAACACCGCGGCTGACCAAATCGGCTCGCACGGTGCCCGAACAGCGACGGAATCCCTCCGAACGGCTGGTCCGGGCACCGTGGTTCCGGTAAAAGCGGACATACAAGACGGTCCGCGACAGGCGGCCGTCGTGCTCCGCAAAGGAGTCGGCCATGGCCCCACCCATGTCCGCGAGCAGGTTCCTCGACGTGCTCCAGGACGAAGGAGTGACAGTCGTCGAAGTCGGCGACTGGCCTCACCACAACCGCAACCACAAGGGGCCGTGGGGGCCCGTGCACGGCGTGATGATCCACCACACGGTCACATCGGGCAGCGAGCGGACGGTGGAGATCTGCCGCGACGGGTACGCCTCGCTGCCCGGCCCGCTCTGCCACGGCGTCATCACGAAGGACGGCCGCGTCCACCTCGTCGGGTACGGCCGCGCCAACCACGCGGGGCTCGGTGACGACGACGTCCTGCGCGCGGTCATCGCCGAGAAGGCTCTCCCCCCGGACAACGAAGCGAACACCGACGGAAACCGCCACTTCTACGGCTTCGAGTGCGAGAACCTCGGCGACGGCGAGGATCCCTGGCCCGACGCACAGCTGGACGCCATCGAGAGGGTCTCGGCGGCCATCTGCCGCCACCACGGCTGGACCCACCGCTCGGTGATCGGCCACCTCGAATGGCAGCCGGGCAAGATCGATCCCAAGGGCTTCACCATGAACGCCATGCGGGAGCGCATCGAGGAACGCCTCAAGTAAGCCGGGGAACACCTCAAACAAGGAGCGCGCCCCGAGCGGGCGGACCGTGGCCGTGCCCGGCGGCACGGCGGCGGGCAGAATGGCGGGGTGAGCACCACCCCGCCGACCACCCCGCGCCCCCGGCTCCCGTCCCCGCTCCAAGAGCTCCAGGACGACCGGTTCACGCGGCAAGGCGTCACTCTCACACTCAAGCGGGACGACCTGATCCACCCGGACCTCCCGGGCAACAAGTACCGCAAGCTCTTCCTGAACCTGGACGCCGCCGTCGCCGCGGGGCACGAAGCCCTGCTGACCTTCGGCGGCGCCTACTCCAACCACCTCAGGGCGACCGCCGCTGCCGGCCGCCTCCTCGGCATGACCACCATCGGCGTGGTCCGCGGCGACGAACTCGCCGACCGTCCCCTGAACCCGTCGCTCACGCAATGCGCGGCCGACGGAATGCGCCTGCACTTCATCGACCGGGCGACGTACCGCAGGAAGACCGAGCCGGAAGTCCTGGCCGCCCTCCTGCACGCGGCAGGCGCCAAAGACCCCTACGTCATCCCCGAAGGGGGCAGCAACTCCCTTGCCGTTCAAGGCTGTACGGCCCTGGGCGAGGAGCTGCGCGGCCGCACCCACACGGCGGCCGTGGCCTGCGGCACCGGCGGCACCCTGGCCGGCTTGGCCGCGGGGCTCGCCCCGGACCAGCGCGCGCTCGGCATACCCGTACTCAAGGGCGGCTTCCTCGGCCCCGAGATACAGGCACTGCAACAGCGGGCCTTCGGCGCCGCCACCGCCAACTGGCACCTGGACGAGCGCTTCCACTTCGGCGGCTATGCCCGCACGTCCTCTGAACTCACCGCGTTCGCAAACGACTTCGAGGACCGGCACGGCCTCCCCGTGGAGCGCGTCTACGTGGCCAAGCTCCTCTACGCGCTGACAGCCCTCTCCGAAGAGGGCGCGTTTTCCCCCGGCAGCAACGTCACGGCGGTCATCACCGCGACGGAGCCGGCGTCCCCCGCGGCTCAGTCCTCGACCTCCCGATAGGCGGCCGCCTCCTCCAGGTCCAGCTTCCGCAGCAGGGTCCGCATCATCTCGTCGTCGATGCGCCGCTCGTCCCGCATCGTCACGAACACCTCCCGCTCCGCGGCGATCGCCTCCCGGGCGAGCCTGCGGTAGGTGTCGTCGGCGGACTCCCCCGTGACGGGGTTGGACTGGCCGAGCCGCTCCCACACGGAGTTGCGGCGCCGCTCGAGGACAGTGCGCAGACGGTCCTGAAGGGGCTCTGGGAGGCGATTGCGCTCGTCCCGCATGAGTTCGTCCACCCTCCGCTCCGCGGCCTGCGAGGCGGCGTTCTGCGCCTGCGCCTCCGCGAGCGTCTCCGCCTGCGCGTCACGCCCCGGCAATTTCAAGACCCGGATCAGCCACGGCAGCGAGAGCCCCTGCACAACCAGTGTGCCGATCACCGTGGTGAAGGTCAGGAACAGGACGAGGTTCCGCGCGGGGAACGGCTCCCCGTCGTCCATGACGAGCGGGATCGAGAAGGCGATCGCCAGCGACACCACACCGCGCATCCCGGCCCAGCTGACGATCAGCGGCCGCCGCCAGTCCATGTCGGACTCCCGCTCCTTGATGCGCGTCGACAGGATCCGCGGCAGATAGGTCGCCGGATACGACCACACGAAGCGCACGAGGACGACGAAGAAGAAGACCCCCAGCGCGTACCAGGCCGCCTGGGGACCGCTGTACTCACCGAGCCCCTTGAGCACGAGCGGCAGTTGCAGGCCGATGAGCGCGAAGACCGCCGACTCCAGGATGAACGCGACCACCTTCCACACGGCGGCTTCCTGGAGCCGCGTCTCGAAGTCGACCTCCCAGGAGCGGTGTCCGAGGAACAGGGCGACGACGACCACGGCGAGCACTCCGGAGGCACCGACCTGCTCGGCGGCCGCGTACGCGACGAAGGGGATCAGCAAGGAGAGGGTGTTCTGCAGCATCGCCTCCTTCATGTGCCTGCGCAGCCAGTGGATCGGCACCATGAGGACAAGACCGACACCGACCCCGCCGACCGCGGCCACCAGGAACTCCTGGATCCCGCCCGCCCAGCTCGCGCCCTCGCCGACCGCAGCCGCGAGCGCGACCTTGAAGGCGGTGATCGCGGTCGCGTCGTTCACCAGCGACTCGCCCTGGAGGATCGTGGTGATCCGTGAGGGCAGCCCCACCTTCCGCGCGATGGCCGTGGCCGCCACCGCGTCCGGCGGCGCGATCACCGCGCCGAGGACAAGCGCGGCGGTCAGCGGCAGATCGGGGATCAGCAGATACGCGAGGTAGCCGACGGCGAGGGTCGCGAACAGCGTGTACCCGACCGAGAGCAGCGCCACGGGTCTGATGTTGGCGCGCAGATCGAGGTACGAACTCTCCAGGGCCGCGGTGTGCAGCAGGGGCGGCAGGATCAGCGGCAGCACGATGTGCGGGTCCAGGTGGTAGTCCGGAACCCCGGGCACGTACGCGGCGACCAGACCCACCGCGACGAGCAGCAGCGGCGCCGGCACCGGGGTCCAGCGCGCGGCTCCGGCCACCGCGGCACTCGCCGCGATCAGTGCCACCAGGGGCAGTACGTCCATCGGTCAGGCCCTCCGCGATACGCGTTCCCGTCGTAACCTGGCAATCATGAACGAGTGCCCGCATGTCGCTGCGCTGCCGCACCCTGAGCCCGCCCCGCTGAGCGAGACCTGTCCCGAGTGCCTCGCGGTCGGCAGTCACCCGGTGCAACTGCGGCTCTGTCTGGACTGCGGTCATGTGGGCTGCTGCGACTCCTCGCCCTTCCAGCACGCGACGGCACACTTCAAGGACACCGGACACGCGGTGATGAGGACCTTCGAGCCTGGCGAGAGCTGGCGTTGGTGCTTCGTGGACGGTTCGATCGTCTGAGGCCTGGGTACGTCAACCCGACGCCCGTACTCTCCAATTGGGACCGCGAGACCCCTAGCCACTCTCCGTACCCTTAGGCTTACTATGAGTGACAGCAACGGAGCGGGGTCCCCGGGACACGGAACTGGGGAGCGCGGTAGCGTCACCGCAGAACTACGTGGTGCGTTACCCGTGTGACGCAGTCCGGACCGCCGCTGGACGGCGGACCTGGAGCCCCGAAAGTGCTTGTACCACCTTGGAGGTGAGGGTGTCCCAGATCGCAGGCGAGCCCGGGAATCAGGACTTCGTCGAGGTCCGCCTTCCGGCTGCGGGTGCCTACCTGTCGGTGCTGCGTACGGCTACGGCCGGTCTCGCGGCGCGTTTGGACTTCACTCTCGACGAGATCGAGGACCTCCGCATCGCGGTCGACGAGGCCTGCGCGATCCTGCTCCAGCAGGCCGTGCCCGGTTCGGTGCTCAGCTGCGTCTTCCGGCTCGTCGACGACTCCCTGGAGGTGACCGTCTCGGCGCCGACCACCGACGGCCGGGCCCCGGAACGGGACACCTTCGCCTGGACTGTGCTGTCCGCCCTCGCGGGTCAGGTCGACTCCTCCGTGGCCGAGGACAACACCGTCTCGATCAGTCTCTACAAGAAGCGCGGCGCGGGACCCGGGCCGGCGTGAGGGGCAGGGAGGGGCCGGTGCGGGACGAAGAGCGCGGCACACGGGATCTGCCCGGTGGCCGGGGAGGTGCGCCGATAAAGCCGACAAGGGGGCGCGAGGCTCCGGTGGAGCCGGCGCTCACGGGCATCCCCGAGCAGCAGGCCAGGCCGCACCCGGAGGACCCGGAGCAGCCGGGTCCGTCGACTGTGGCTGATGCGTCGGAGCAGGCAGAGCCGACCGCCCAGGAGGAGCGCGCGAAGCCCTCCGTCCGGGGCGGCGCGCAACGGGCGGGATACATGAGCGAACACGGTGAGCAGCAGCACACCCGGCACGATCCGCAGGACCGCAGCGGTGCACGCGCGATGTTCATCGAGCTGCGCGAGCTGAAAGACGGCAGCCCCGAGTACGCGGAGCTGCGCAACAAGCTGGTCCGCATGCACCTGCCGCTCGTCGAGCACCTGGCCCGCCGCTTCCGCAACCGCGGCGAGCCCCTTGACGACCTGACGCAGGTCGCCACCATCGGCCTGATCAAGTCCGTGGACCGCTTCGACCCGGAGCGCGGCGTGGAGTTCTCCACGTACGCGACACCCACGGTCGTCGGCGAGATCAAGCGCCACTTCCGCGACAAGGGGTGGGCGGTCCGGGTCCCGCGGCGCCTCCAGGAGCTCAGGCTCGCCCTCACCACGGCGACCGCCGAGCTGTCCCAGCAGCACGGCCGCTCCCCCACGGTGCATGAGCTCGCCCAGAAGCTGGCCATCTCCGAGGAGGAGGTCCTGGAGGGCCTGGAGTCGGCCAACGCGTACTCCACGCTGTCCCTGGACGTCCCGGACACGGACGACGAGTCCCCCGCGGTCGCGGACACCCTGGGCGCGGAGGACGAGGCCCTGGAGGGCGTCGAGTACAGGGAGTCCCTCAAACCGCTCCTTGAAGACCTTCCACCGCGCGAGAAGCGCATCCTGCTGCTGCGGTTCTTCGGCAACATGACGCAGTCGCAGATCGCCCAGGAAGTCGGCATCTCCCAGATGCACGTCTCCCGGCTCCTCGCCCGCACGCTCGCGCAGCTGCGCGAGAAGCTCCTCGTGGAGGAGTGACGAAGGAGCAGACCGCCCCTCCTGGTCTGCTCCTTCGGAAGGTCTCTCCCGTCCAGCGGGTCCGTCGCGTGCGGGACGGCTACTTCACGTCGTCCTGTACGTTCCCCGGTCCCCGGATGCCGAGGGCCTCGGTCGTGGCGGGGTTGACCAGCAGCACGAGCGCGGCCACCGCGACCGCGGCGAGCGCGATGCCGCCCGGGATGGCCATGCTGTCGGCCTGCAGCAGCTGCCAGGCCACCGGAAGCGCCATGATCTGCGTGATGATGGCGGGCCCCCGGCTCCAGCTGCGGCGGAGCAGGAGACCGCGGGCGGCGAGCAGGGGCAGGAGCGCGAGAACGATCAGCGTGATGCCGCCCGTCGTGGCCTGTTCCGGATTGTCGGGGTCACCCGCGAGGCCCATCACGAGCATGTAGACACCGGCGGCGATGAGTGCGACGCCCTCCAGCGCGGCGAGGGCCGCCGCGGCCGTCAGGCGTCCGGGACGCGGGCCTGACTGCGGGGCTTCGGGGGTGGGGTTCCGCTCAGTACTCACCCTTGCAGGGTAGCTGTGCGTGTCCGCGCTCCGGCCCCCGGTCCGCCCCCTCGGTCTAGGCCGGATAACGACCCCTAGGTACTCTGCTTCGCATGCGTGCACTCCTTGTGGTCAACCCAGCGGCAACCACCACCAGCGCGCGCACGCGTGACGTACTGATCCACGCGCTGGCGAGCGAGATGAAACTCGAGGCGGTCACCACGGAGTACCGCGGCCACGCCCGGGACCTCGGAAGACAGGCCGCGGAGAGCAAGGACATCGAGCTCGTCGTCGCCCTCGGCGGGGACGGCACGGTCAACGAGGTCGTCAACGGCCTGCTGCACAACGGCCCCGACCCGGCCCGTCTGCCGCGCCTGGCGGTCGTCCCCGGCGGCTCCACCAACGTCTTCGCGCGCGCCCTCGGTCTGCCCAACGACGCCGTGGAGGCGACCGGCGCACTGCTCGACGCCCTGCGTGAGGGAAGCGAACGCACAGTGAGCCTGGGCCACCTGTCGGGAACTCCCGGCACGGAGGACGAAGCCGTTCCCGGGCACTGGTTCACTTTCGCCGCCGGATTCGGTTTCGACGCCGGAGTGGTGGGACGAGTCGAACAGCAGAGGGAGCGCGGGAAGCGGTCCACCCATGCGCTGTATTTGCGCCAGGTGTTCCGTCAGTTCCTCGACGAGCCGCACCGCAGGCACGGAATGATCACGCTGGAACGGGCCGGCGAGGACCCGGTGACCGACCTCGTGCTCTCCATAGTCTGCAACACCTCCCCCTACACCTACCTGGGCAATCGCCCGATGTACGCGTCCCCGCAGGCCTCCTTCGACACCGGCCTGGACGTGCTCGGTCTGAGCAAGCTCTCCACCACCGCGGTGGCCCGTTACGGGACCCAGCTGCTGACCTCGACGCCCGATCGCGGACCGCACGGCAAGCACGCGGTCACGCTCCATGACCTCACCGACTTCACCTTGCATTCGAAGGTGCCGCTCCCGCTTCAGATGGACGGCGACCACCTGGGGCTGCGGACGAGCGTGACGTTCACAGGCGTACGCCGTGCACTGCGTGTGATTGTGTGAGTAGAAGGGGCCAAAGTCCTTTCACTCGAACGTTTAGGCCAGGGTCCACCCCATGGAAGTACGGCTGTGACCCAGCCGACACTGAGGAATCAAAAAAAACTTGCCGGAAGGGGTTGTATCCGCCGCCGAGGTTTGCGAATCTCTACATGGCGATCGGGACGGCCCGCAACATCGGCCCCACAGAGAGCCAGAACCCCCTCCTCAACGCATAGGACATCGTCGCGTATGTGACGAAAGTCCCTTCCGTCGTCGAGGGATTCGTGAAAGCGTTCACATTCACAAGCAACCTGCATGTAATACCAAGGAGAGGTAGCAGCCATGGACTGGCGTCACAACGCCGTTTGCCGCGAGGAAGACCCCGAGCTCTTCTTCCCCATCGGCAACACCGGTCCTGCGCTGCTGCAGATCGAGGAAGCCAAGGCCGTCTGCCGCCGCTGCCCCGTCATGGAGCAGTGCCTGCAGTGGGCGCTCGAGTCCGGCCAGGACTCCGGCGTCTGGGGTGGCCTCAGCGAGGACGAGCGCCGCGCAATGAAGCGCCGCGCCGCTCGCAACCGTGCACGCCAGGCCAGCGCCTGACGCTCACGCCCCCTACGAGCCTGAGCCCGGCGGCGCGTACAGCGAGTACGCATCTCCCGCCCCCGAGCCGCAGCCGCGCAGTACCCCCGATGCGCAACGCAACGTGAGCAGTGAGCCCCGGACCACTTCGGTCCGGGGCTCACTGCTTTGCGTGTGCGGTGCCGGGCGGGTGATCTGCCGTGATCTCCCCTTCCCCCGGCGCTACTTGTCGGCGCGTACCGGGATGTCGAGCACGACCTGCGTGCCGCGCTCCGGGGCCCGCACCATGTCGAACGTGCCGCCCATCTCGCCCTCGACCAGGGTGCGGACGATCTGCAGGCCGAGGTTGCCCGAGCGGTGCGGATCGAAGCCGTCGGGCAGGCCGACGCCGTCGTCCTGGACGGTGATGAGGAGTCGGGCGTCCTTGCTCGTGCCGCCGCGTACGGCGGAGACCTCGACCGTTCCGGTGTCGCCCTCCTGGAAGCCGTGCTCCAGGGCGTTCTGCAGAACCTCCGTGAGGACCATCGACAGCGGGGTGGCGACCTCGGCGTCCAGGATGCCGAAGCGGCCGGTGCGCCGGCCGGTGACCTTGCCGGGCGAGATCTCGGCCACCATCGCGAGGACGCGGTCGGCGATCTCGTCGAACTCCACGCGCTCGTCCAGGTTCTGGGACAGCGTCTCGTGCACGATGGCGATGGAGCCCACGCGGCGTACGGCCTCTTCGAGGGCTTCGCGGCCGGTGGCGGAGTCGATGCGGCGCGCCTGGAGGCGAAGGAGCGCGGCGACCGTCTGGAGGTTGTTCTTCACCCGGTGGTGGATCTCCCGGATGGTCGCGTCCTTGGTGATCAACTCCCGCTCTCGGCGGCGCAGTTCGGTGACGTCGCGGAGCAGGACGAGCGAGCCGATGCGCGGGCCCTTGGGCTTGAGGGGGATCGCGCGGAGCTGGATCACGCCGTCACCGCCCTCGATCTCGAACTCGCGGGGCGCCCAGCCGCTGGCGACCTTGGCGAGCGCCTCGTCCACCGGGCCGCGGGACGGGGCGAGTTCGGCGGTCGCCGTGCCGAGGTGGTGGCCGACCAGGTCGGCGGCCAGGCCGAGGCGGTGGTACGCGGAGAGCGCGTTCGGCGACGCGTACTGGACGATGCCGTCGGCGTCGAGCCTGAGCAGACCGTCGCCCACGCGCGGGGACGCGTCCATGTCGACCTGCTGGCCGGGGAACGGGAAGGAACCGGCGGCGATCATCTGGGCCAGGTCGGACGCCGACTGAAGATAGGTCAGCTCAAGGCGCGAGGGGGTGCGCACCGTGAGCAGATTCGTGTTGCGGGCGATGACCCCCAGGACGCGCCCTTCCCTGCGTACGGGGATGGACTCGACCCGCACCGGGACCTCTTCGCGCCACTCGGGGTCGCCCTCGCGCACGATGCGGCCCTCGTCGAGGGCGGCGTCGAGCAGCGGGCGGCGGCCCCGCGGGACGAGGTGGCCGACCATGTCGTCCTGGTAGGAGGTGGGCCCGGTGTTGGGCCGCATCTGCGCCACGGAGACATAGCGGGTGCCGTCGCGGGTGGGGACCCAGAGCACGAGGTCGGCGAAGGAGAGGTCGGAGAGCAGCTGCCACTCCGAGACCAGCAGATGCAGCCACTCGAGATCGGAGTCACCGAGAGCGGTGTGCTGGCGTACGAGGTCGTTCATGGAGGGCACGTGTGCGAGCGTACCTGGCACGTCCGGCGGGCCCGCTCCGGGAGATCCCCGACGAGCCGCGGCGCCAGGGCGGGACCCTCAACCCGCCCACGGCACCGCAGCCCTTCAGGAACACCGACCACCGGAATGTGCGGTACCGGGCGGCCGATCGGAGGATCCGACACGGTCAGGGCAGAGAGTGCCGGTTCCTCGGTCCGCCCTCCTGTGCGGGAAGGGCGGATGCTTTACCAACGCATTGTGGACTAGACCATTCACTTGTGTCCATGCGTCGGCAGATGTTTGTTGTTGTCTCTTTCTCTCACTTGCAGCCCAGCGGACTCATACATCGGGCCAGACCCGCATCGCCAGCTCGGCGACCGCTTCCAGCTCCTGCCGGCTCGCGCCGTCGCGGGACTGCTGGGACATGCCCTGGAGCACGGCTCCGGTGTAGCGGGCCAGGGCGGGGGCGTCCGTCCCCGGGGGGAGCTCGCCCGTGGCGACGGCGGCCCTTATGCGGGACTCGATGGAGCTGACGTTGGCGTTGCGCCGGTCGCGCAGAGCGGACTCGACCTCCGGCGTCGCGCAGTTCGTCGCGGCGCAGATGACCAGGCAGCCGCGGGGGTGTCCGGCTTCCGTGTACTTGTCGGCGGCCTCGTGCAGCATCCGCGCCACTCCGCCGCGGACGGTCGGCTCCTCGGCGAAGGCGCGCTCGCCGAAGGAGCCGTGCGTCTGCCCGTACAGCAGCACGACCTCCTCGAACAGTGACTGCTTGTCACCGAAGGCCGCATACATGCTGGGGGCGCCGATGCCCATGGCCCGGGTGAGGTCCGTGACCGATGTCGCCTCGTACCCCTGTTCCCAGAAGGTGCGCAGGGCCTGCTCCAGTGCGGTCTCGCGGTCGAAGGAGCGGGGGCGTCCGCGCTGTTTCGTCGCCATGGAGTGAATTGTATAGCGGCCGCTAGAAAAACGGCTCGGGGTCCGCTACGGTTCTTTCTGTAGCGACCACTAGAGAAATAGGGGGCGGCTCTCATGGGCACGCTTGCGGGGAAGACGGCACTGGTCACGGGCGGCAGCCGCGGCATCGGGCGGGGCGTCGCCGAGCGGCTCGGGCGGGACGGCGCGCGGGTCGCCGTGCATTACGGCAGCAACGAGACAGCGGCGAAGGAGACGGTCGCGGCCATCGAGGCCGCGGGCGGATCCGCCTTCGCCTTCGGTACGGAGTTGGGCGTCCCGGGCGACGCCGAAGCCCTCTGGGCCGAGTTCGACCGGCACGCCGACGGCCTGGACATCCTGGTGAACAACGCGGGGATAGGGCTCTACAGCCAGGTGGGAGAGGTCCAGGAAGCGGACTACGACCGGGTGTTCGCGGTCAATGTGAAGGCGCCGTTCTTCATCATCCAGAAGGGCCTGTCCCGGCTGCGCGACGGCGGCCGGATCATCAACATCTCCTCGGGCGTCACCCGCATCGCCTTCCCGATCACGATCGGGTACTCGATGACGAAGGGCGCGCTGAACGTCCTGACGCACACCCTGGCCCAGGACCTGGGCCCGCGCGGGATCACGGTCAACGCCGTGGCACCGGGGATCATCGAGACGGAGATGATGGACGGTATCCCCGAGAAGCAGCGCGCCGAGATGGCCGGTTACTCGACCTTCGACCGCATAGGCCAGCCGGCGGACGTGGCGGACATCGTCACCTTCGTCGCATCGGACGACGCGCGGTGGATCACCGGCCAGTACATCGACGCAACAGGAGGCTCGGCGCTCGGCCTGTGAGGCCCCGCGTCAGCGGGTCTCCGTCACCTTCGCCAGGGCGCGCGGCGCGTCCGGGTCCTGGCCGCGGGCGATGGTGACCTCGTGGGCGAGCAGTTGGAGGGGGATGATCTCCAGGATCGGCTGGAGCTCTTCGGGTACGCCGTCGGTCGGCAGGACGAAACCGGCCGACGCCTGCTCGACCTGGGCCTTCGGACCGACGACCACGAGGTCGGCGCCGCGTCCGCGCAGGCGGTCGAGGACCGGTTGCAGGGCCTGACCCCCTCTGCCGTCGGTGACGACCGCGATGACGGGCGAGATGTTGTCGACCATGGCGAGCGGGCCGTGCAGCAGGTCGGCTCCGGAGTAGGCGAGGGCGGGGATGTAGCTCGTCTCCATCAGCTTGAGGGCAGCCTCCTTCGCGGTCGGGTAGCCGTAGCCGCGTGAGGTGATCACCATGCGTTCCGCGAAGCGGTAGCGGGCGGCGAGGGTCTTGATCTCCGCCTGGCGGTCGAGGAGTTGGGCCGCGAGTCCGGGCAGTGCGGTGGCGGCGGCGCCGTCTTCACCGCGCAGTCCCTCGACGAAGAGATAGAGGGCGAGGAGGGATGCCGTGTAGGTCTTCGTGGCGGGGAGCGCCTTTTCCGGGCCCGCTTGGATGTCGATGTGGTGTTCGGATACGGCGGCCAGGGCCGAGTCGGGGTTGTTGGTCACCGAGAGGGTGATCGCGCCGGCCTCGCGGGCCGCGCGGGTCGAGGCCACCAGATCGGGCGAGCCCCCGGACTGGCTGACGGTGACGGCCAGGACGTCCCTCAGGTCGGGCTTGGCTCCGTAGGCCGTGAAGGTGGACATCGAGGTGAGTCCGCAGGGCACACCCAGACGGACTTCCAGGAGGTACTTGGCGTAGAGGGCGGCGTGGTCCGAGGTGCCGCGTGCGGTGAGGAGGACGAAGCGGGGCTTCTTGGCGGCGACCAGTCGGGCGGTCTCGCGGATGTCCGGGGCGCCGGTGTCGAGGAGGCGGCGCAGGACGTCGGGCTGTTCGGACATCTCCCGGGACATGATCCGGCCCGGCTGCTCGCTCTGCGGGGTGGTCGGCGTGGCGGTCATGCCTCCCACTTTCCCTGTTCGGGGCGTGGCTTGCCCGCCGGGCGGGGGCGGGGCGGAGAGCTGAGCATGGGACGCGGGAACTTGAAGCCCTGGAACCTTGGGCCCGGGCGGGCCAGCTCTGCTAGATTGGTCTATACCACATAGTCCCCCGTGGGTCCTCTCTCCAGACCCGTGAGCCCTCTCCAGATCGGCAGGCCCAGCGTGGAAGTTGTCATCGTCCCGGACGCCAAGGCAGGCGGCGAGCTCATCGCGGAGGCCATGGCCGCCTTGGTGCGCCGTAAGCCTGACGCCCTGCTCGGTGTCGCCACCGGATCCACCCCGCTGCCCATCTACGAAGCCCTCGCCGCCAAGGTCGGCTCCGGTGCCGTGGATGCCTCGCGGGCGCGGATCTGCCAGCTCGACGAGTACGTGGGGCTGCCCGCCGGGCACCCCGAGTCGTACCGCTCCGTGGTGCTGCGCGAGGTCGTCGAGCCGCTGGGGCTCAGCGAGAAGTCCTTCATGGGGCCCGACGGCAGCGCGGAGGATGTGCAGGCGGCGTGCGAGGCGTACGACCAGGCGCTCGCGGACGCCGGGGGTGTGGACCTCCAGCTGCTCGGGATCGGCACGGACGGGCACATCGGGTTCAACGAACCGTGCTCCTCGCTCGCCTCGCGCACGCGGATCAAGACGCTGACGGAGCAGACGCGGGTGGACAACGCCCGGTTCTTCGACGGCGACATCGAGCAGGTGCCGCACCACGTGATCACTCAGGGGATCGGGACGATCCTGGAGGCGCGGCATCTGGTGCTGCTCGCCACCGGTGAGGGCAAGGCGGACGCGGTCGCCGCGACGGTGGAGGGGCCTGTCGCCGCGGTTGTTCCGGCTTCGGCTCTGCAGTTGCACCGGCATGCGACTGTCGTCGTGGACGAGGCCGCCGCCTCCAAGCTGAAGCTCGGGGAGTACTTCCGGGCCACGTACGCCGCGAAGCCAACCTGGCAGGGCCTGTAGGTTGCACGAAGGTGCCGGGCACCCCCTGCTGGGAATGTGCCCGGCACCTTGCTGTTCGCTGCTCGTGTGCGGGCCGGTGGGTGGTCTGTGCCCACCCGTTCCGCCCTTGCGGAACGCCTGCCCACAGACGGACCTACCGGGTAGCGATGACCTCTGCCGCTGCCAAGCCACAGACTCTTGCTGCTCCGTGCGTGGCGATGTGGACGGCGCCCGTCGGGGGTGACTGGGGGACGCCCATTTCGACCACGATCGTGTCGGGGCGGGCCGCGAGCAGCACGTCCAGGGCCTGTGCCATCCACGCGTGGCGGTGGGCGTCGCGGACCACGGCCACGATCCGCCGCTCCCCCGCCTCGCCCAGCGCGAGCGCGCCCGCGTCCTCGCCCGTGAAGCTGCCCGTCTCCGTGCCCGGGAGCAGGCGTTCAAGCTCCGCGGCCACGCCCCACGGCGTCTCGTCGCCCACCGCGATGTTGGCCATCGGCGTGAAGGCGGCGACGTACGGAGCTTCGGTGAGCGGGGCCGTGTAGGACTCGCCCCGGGTGACCGTCAGGGCGCGGCGGGCCGCGACCAGGCCGATCTCGGTGCCGGGCGCGCCCCCCGAACGCTCGGCCGCGCCCGGCACCGAAGTCCAGTGGGCCAGCGCACGGACGCGGGCTGCGGCGTCGGCGAGGCGTTCCTCCGATAGCTCGCCCGTGCGCACCGCCCCCACCAGCGCGTCGCGCAGGCGCAGGACCGTGTCGTCGTCCGCGAGGCCGCCGCCCACACAGATCGCGTCGGCGCCCGCGGCGATGGCGAGGACGCTGCCGCGCTCGATGCCGTACGTGGCGGAGATGGCCCGCATCTCCATGCCGTCCGTGACGATCAGGCCGTCGTAGTTCAGTTCCTCGCGCAGGATGCCTGTCAGGATGCGGCGCGAGAGCGTCGCCGGGTACTCCGCGTCAAGGGACGGCACGAGGATGTGCGCGCTCATCACGGCGCGCGAGCCCGCGGCGATCGCGGCCCGGAACGGCGCGAGGTCGCGGGCGCGCAGCACCTCGGGGTCGACCCCGATGCGCGGCACGTCATGGTGCGAGTCGACCGCGGTGTCGCCGTGCCCAGGGAAGTGCTTGGTGCAGGCGGCGACGCCCGCGGACTGCAGCCCCTCGACGTACGCGGCGGTGTGCCGGGCCACGAGGAGCGGGTCGGCGCCGAAGGAGCGTACGCCGATAACGGGATTGTCCGGGTTGGAGTTGACGTCGGCGGACGGCGCCCAGTTGAGGTTGACGCCGCACGCGGCGAGCCGGCGGCCCAGCTCGGCGGCCACGTCACGGGTCAGCGCCGTGTCGTCGACCGCGCCGAGCGCGTGATTGCCCGGGAAGGAGGACCCGGAGCGGACCTCCAGGCGGGTCACGTCACCGCCCTCCTCGTCGATGGCGACCAGGACGTCGTCCCGCTCGGCGCGCAACTGGGCCGTCAGTGCGGCCAGTTGTCCGGGCGAGGCGATGTTGCGGCCGAACAGACCGACCGATGCGAGGCCTTCGCCGATCCTGCGCAGCAGCCAGTCCGGCGCGCTGGTCCCGACGAAGCCGGGCTGCAGGACGGTCAGGGCGTCGCGGGTCAGGGTGTCGGTGGGGCGGGTGAGTGTCGTCATGTGGCGTGTTATCCCTTCACGGCACCGTCGGTCAGACCGCTGACGGCCCTGCGCTGCAGGAAGACGAAGAGGACGAGGATCGGGACGGCGAAGAGCGAGGCGGCGGCCATGGTGGCACCCCAGTCGTCGCCGAAGGCGGTCTGGAAACCGGAGAGCCACACCGGCAGCGTCTTGGCCTCCGCCTCCTTGTTGAGGACAAGCACCAGCGGGAATTCGTTCCAGGCGGTGATGAAGCCGAAGAGCGAGGTCGACATCAGGCCAGGTGCGAGCAGCGGCAGGATCACCCGGCGGAACGCCTGCATCCGTGAACAGCCGTCGACCATCGCCGACTCCTCCAGCTCACGCGGCACCGCGGCGACGAAGCCGCGCAGCGTCAGGAGCGTGAAGGGCAGGATCATCACCATGTAGAAGAGGGTGAGCGGGACCAGGCTGTTCAGCATGTCGGCGTCGCGCACGATCATGTAGATCGCGATGACCATGACTTCCCAGGGCGCCATCTGGGCCAGCATGAAGCCGATGATGAAGCCCTTGCGGCCCTTGAAGCGCATCCGGGCGAGTGCGAACGCCGACGCGAGGCCGATGATCAGCGAGAAGACCACGGCGAGCACCGTGACGGTGAGGGAGTTGCCGACCATCGTCCAGAAGTGCTCGGCCTCGACGGCCGTCTTGAAGTGCTCGAACGTCGCGTCGGTCGGGAACCACACCGGGTCCTCGCTGATGATGTCGCCGGTCGGCTTGAAGGCCGTGGCGAACATCCAGTAGACCGGGAAGACGAAGCCGATGAAGAGTACGACGGCCACCGCGTTGGGCCAGATGCGGCGAACCTTCGACGAAAACGACGAAGCAGTGCGCGTCACAGCTCCTCCTCCTCTTGCTTGAGCACGATCCGCAGATAGAAGGAGGTCAGGGCCAGCAGGATGATGATGGTGAGCAGCGCGATCGCCGCGCCCATGCCGAAGTGCTGGTTGCCCATGCCCTCGATGTAGGCGTAGACGGGCAGGATCTCGGTGAGCCGGTCGGGCCCGCCCTCGTTGAGCGCGAAGACCTGCGCGAACGCCTTGAAGACCCAGATGATCTCCAGGAACGTCGTCGCGTAGAGGAAGGGCCTCATGTACGGCAGCGTGACGTTCGTGAACCGCTTCCACGCGCCCGCGCCGTCCAGCGACGCGGCTTCGTAGAGCTCCTTGGGGATCGTCGTCGTCGCGGCGTACAGGTTGATCGCCACGAACGGGATCGACTGCCAGACGATCAGGACGATGACCACGAAGAACGTGGAGTACTGGCTGCCCATCCAGTCGTAGTCGGCCATCGAGTGCCAGCCGGCCTTGTCGAGGACCCAGTTGACGACGCCGAAGCGGGTCGCGAACAGCCACTGGTAGACGGTGGTCGACGCGATGATCGGCATGGCCCAGGCGAGCACGAGTCCGACCAGGAGCAGCGTCCGCATCCGCTTGCCGAGCCGCGCGAGCAGCAGGCCCACCAGCGTGCCGAGCAGCATGATCAGTACGACGTTGACCGCGGTGAACGCGATCGAGCGCCCGGTGACCCGCCAGAAGTCCTCGCCGGTGAGGACCTCCTTGAAGTTGTCGATCCCGTTCCACTCCGTGAGGTGCAGGATGAACTGCCTCATGTTGAGGTTCTGGAACGACAGCATCCCGTTGTTGACCAGCGGCCAGCCGAGGAACACCAGGGTGGCCGCGACCGCGGGAAGCAGGAGCAGGTAGGGCGCGAGCGACCGGGCACGCTCGCGGGGCTTGCCGGGGTCCCCCGGCCGTCGGTCCGTTTTCACGACGTCCGTCGGGCCGGTGGGCGGCCGTTCGGTCTGCACGGTCATGCTCGCCATCTCTTTCGTGGGCATCGCGGAACGCAGCGCTGCGCCGGGGCACCGGGCCCGGGGGTGATGACACCCCGGGCCCGGAATCCCCGGCAGGAGTACGCCCTTACTGCTTCTGCGCCAGGCGCTTGTTGAGCTCGCCCTCGACCGACTTGGCGGCCTCGTCGTTGGACTTACCGTTCAGGACCGCGGTCATGTAGTTCTTGATCGGGTTCGGCGGGTTCTCCACCGCGGCCCACTCCGGGATCAGCGGGGTCGTGCCACCGCCGGCGGTGGCGGGGGCCATGGCCTCGGCGGCCGGGTTGCCCTTGAGCTGGGCCTCCAGGGCCTGCTTGTTCGGGATGACGCCGCCTTCCTTGGCGAGCGCACCCTCGAACTTGTCCGACAGCGCGATCTTCAGGAACTCCTTGGCGAGCTCCTGCTTCTTGCTGGTCGCGGCGACGGCGAGGTTCGAGCCGCCGAGGAAGACGCCCTCGGGCTTGTCGGCCGTGGCACCGGGAATGGTGAAGTAGCCGATGTTCTCCTCGAACTTCTTGTCCTTGCTGGCCTTGATCGCGGTCGCGGCCTCCCAGCTCATGCCGATGAAGGCGCCGGTCTTGCCCTTGGCGAAGACCTCGGCCTGCTGCGGAGTGGCCTCGTCCTTGTTCTTGGGGGCCTTGGAGAGGTCCGCGAACTCCTTGTACGTCTTCATGGCCTTGGCGACCTTGGGGTCGGTCAGGTTGGAGACGTACTTGTCGCCGTCCTTCTTGACCAGTTCGGCGCCCTCACCGATGGTCAGGCCGACGAAGTGGTACCAGTTCTGGCCGGGCAGGTAGATCGGCTCGGCGTCCGTCTTGGACTCGATCGCCTTGAGGTTCTTGAGGAACTCCGCGCGGGTCTTGGGCGTCTCCTTGATGCCCGCGTCCGCCCAGACCTTCTTGTTGTAGATCACGACGCGGTTCAGGACGAACCACGGGGCGGCGTACTGCTTGCCGTCCACGACCGAGGACTTGTTGATCGACTCGGTCCAGTCGGCGCCGACCCCTTCCTTGAGGTCGCTGAGGTCGGCGAGACCACCGGTCTTGGCGTACGCGGCGGTCTGGGTGTTGCCGATCTCGAAGACGTCCGGCGGGTTCTCCTCGGAGAGGGCCGTGGTCAGCTTCTGCTGAATGCCGTTCCACTGCTGGACCTCGACGTTCAGCTTGGCGCCGGTCTTCTTCTCGAAGGCGGCCTTGACGTCCTTGCTCCAGCCGTCGGGCGTGGAGCCGTCCATCGCCCAGAGCGTCAGGGTCTCCCCCTTGAAGCCGTCCGCTCCGGCCTTCTTGTCGTCGCTGTCGTCGCTGCCACAGGCCGCGATCGAGACCAACATGCCCGCGACACCGATGGCCGCTATGAGCTTGCGCTTCACGTCACCCTCCTCAAGGGATGCCAGTCAACCCCCCACCCGCAGCGACCAATAGGACCGAGATCTGCCCGTGGGACTGGAACCTGGTCTTTAATGGTGTAGACCAGTACGGGGAGCTTGGCCTAGACCTTTAGGGGTGTCAAGGGTGTATAAGAAGGGCTGTCAGGTCCGTTATCGGACCGACACCTGAGCGGGCACGGTATGCCCGGCCCGGTACGTGCCACGATGTGAGCCGCGACAGACGGAGGAGCCGGTGACGGCAGCAGGAAGGCGGGCCATGGGCACCGAGGCGGGGAGTGCGGAAACCGAAGCGGGTGCGTCAGCGCCCATGGAGGCCACGGACACCGGCCCGGCCGCGGCAGTCGGGCGCACCGCGCGCGTGCCCAAGTACTACCGCCTGAAGCGGCACTTGCTCGACATGACCGAGACGCTGCCGCCCGGCACCCCGGTCCCGCCCGAGCGCACGCTGGCCGCCGAGTTCGACACCTCGCGCACGACGGTGCGCCAGGCCCTCCAGGAGCTGGTCGTCGAGGGCCGCCTGGAGCGGATCCAGGGCAAGGGCACCTTCGTGGCCAAGCCGAAGGTCTCCCAGGCCCTCCAACTCACGTCGTACACCGAGGACATGAGGGCCCAGGGCCTCGAACCCACCTCGCAGCTCCTCGACATCGGCTACATCACCGCGGACGACACCCTCGCCGGACTGCTCGACATCAGCACGGGCGGCCGGGTGCTCAGGATCGAGCGGCTGCGGCTCGCCAACGGCGAGGCGATGGCCATCGAGACGACGCACCTCTCGGCCAAGCGCTTCCCGGCCCTGCGCCGCTCCCTGGTGAAGTACACCTCGCTCTACACCGCACTCGCCGAGGTGTACGACGTCCACCTCGCGGAGGCCGAGGAGACCATCGAGACCTCCCTCGCGACCCCGCGCGAGGCCGGCCTGCTCGGCACGGACGTGGGCCTGCCGATGCTGCTCCTGTCGCGGCACTCCCTGGACGGCGGCGGCCAGCCGGTGGAATGGGTCCGTTCGGTGTACCGCGGCGACCGCTACAAATTCGTGGCCCGCCTCAAACGCCCCACGGAGTAACCCGCCTCCCCGCGGACCGACCCTCTTCCGGGGGTCTGGCGCGGATCACCGCACTGCCCTAGGTTCCTCCCGTCATCGCATGATGAACGGGAGGACGACCCGGTGCGCACAGCGAATCCCCGAACCATCGTCATCTGGTCCCTCGTCGCGCTGGTGGGCGCCGCGGGCTGGACCGTACTGGCGCTCTCGCGCGACGAAGAGGTGTCGGCCGCCTGGATGGTGGCCGCGGCCCTCGGCTCGTACGCCATCGCCTATCGCTTCTACTCCAAGTTCATCGTCAACCGCGTCCTGAAGGTCGACAAGAAGCGGGCCACCCCGGCGGAGCGCCTGGACAACGGCATCGACTTCCACCCGACCGACCGCCGCGTCCTGCTCGGCCACCACTTCGCGGCCATCGCGGGCGCGGGTCCTCTCGTGGGGCCCGTACTCGCCGCGCAGATGGGGTACTTGCCGGGCACGATCTGGATCATCGTCGGCGTGATCTTCGCGGGCGCCGTGCAGGACATGGTCGTCCTCTTCTTCTCCACCCGGCGTGACGGCAAGTCGCTCGGCCAGATGGCGCGCGAGGAGATCGGTCCCTTCGGCGGGGCCGCCGCGCTGCTCGCCGCGTTCGCCATCATGATCATCCTGCTCGGGGTGCTCGCGCTCGTCATCGTCAACGCGCTCGCGGACTCGCCGTGGGGCACCTTCTCCATCGCGATGACCATTCCGATCGCGCTGTTCATGGGCTTCTACCTGCGAATCCTGCGTCCAGGCCGGGTCAGCGAGGTCTCCCTCATCGGGATCACGCTGCTGCTCATCGCGCTGGTCGCCGGGCGCTGGGTCGCCGAGTCGTCCCTCGCACAGACGTTCACGCTCGCGCCGTCGACGCTGGTCATCTGGCTGGTGGCGTACGGATTCATCGCCTCGATCCTGCCGGTGTGGATGCTGCTCGCGCCGCGCGACTACCTCTCCACGTTCATGAAGATCGGCACGATCCTGCTGCTCGCGATCGGCGTCGTCGTCACGCTGCCGACGCTGAAGATGGACCCGGTGACCGACTTCGCCTCGCGCGGTGACGGGCCCGTCTTCGCGGGATCTCTCTTCCCGTTCGTCTTCATCACCATCGCCTGCGGCGCCCTGTCCGGCTTCCACGCGCTGATCTCGTCGGGCACGACGCCGAAGATGGTCCAGAAGGAGACGCAGATCCGGATGATCGGCTACGGCTCCATGCTGATGGAGTCGTCCGTCGCGGTCATGGCGCTCGTCGCGGCGAGCATCATCGACCCGGGTCTCTACTTCGCGATGAACGCGCCAGCGGGCGTCATCGGCGACAACGTCCAGGCCGCGAGCCAGGCCGTCGCGAACTTCGGGTACTCCATCTCACCCGAGGATCTCGCGCAGGCCGCCAAGAACGTCGAGGAGTCCTCACTGCTCTCGCGCACCGGCGGCGCGCCCACGCTCGCGGTCGGTGTCTCCGAGATCTTCTCGAAGGTCACCGGCGGATCCATGAAGGCGTTCTGGTACCACTTCGCGATCATGTTTGAGGCGCTGTTCATCCTGACCGCGCTCGACGCGGGCACGCGCGTGGGCCGCTTCATGCTGCAGGACATGCTCGGGAACGTCTACAAGCCCTTCAAGAAGGTCAGTTGGAAACCCGGACTCATCATCACGAGCGCGGTCGTCACCGGTCTGTGGGGCTACTTCCTGTGGGTGGGCGTGCACGAGCCGCTCGGCGGGATCAACCAGCTCTTCCCGATCTTCGGCATCTCCAACCAGCTCCTCGCCGCGGTCGCGCTCGCCGTCTGCACGACGCTCCTGGTGAAATCGGGGCGCCTCAAGTGGGCCTGGATCACCGGCGTTCCGCTCGCCTGGGACGCGACGGTGACGCTCACCGCGAGCTGGCAGAAGGTGTTCTCCAGCGATCCGCGCGTCGGCTTCTTCAAGCAGCGCTCGATCTACCAGGACGCCATCGACGACGGAAAGATCCTGCCGCCCGCCAAGTCCATGGACGACATGCACACCGTCGTCACCAACTCCACGGTGGACGGCGTCCTTTCGGCCGTGCTCGCCCTGCTCATCGTCATAGTGATCGCGGACGCGACCCGGATCTGCGTGAAGCACATCCGCAACCCCCAGTCGTCGAAGCTGAGCGAGGCCGAGTACGTGGAGTCGAAGCTGACCGCGCCCGCCGGGCTCATCGCGACCCAGGAGGAGAAGGCGGAGCTGGCGGCGGCGAAGGCGAGGACTTCCGACGACGCGCAGGTCCCGTCATGACGTGGGTGCTGCGCGGGCTGCGCTGGGTGCGTTGGTACGCACGGGAGTTGACCGACGAGTCCGCGTACGACCGGTATGTCGCGCACACGCGGAAGACGCATCCCGGGGCATCCGTGCCCTCCCGGAGGGAGTTCGAGCGAATGCGGACGGACCAGCAGGAGTCGGACCCCAGACAGGGGTTCCGCTGCTGCTGAGCAGGGGCGTTGACCCGTCCGGCACTCGTCCGGTATCCGGACGGGGGTTCCATAGATCAATCCTCTCGCTTAGATTTCCCGCACGTTAAAGGTGGGATAAGCGAGGGAGCGGAGCCGCGAAGTGTCAGATGCGCCTGAAGTGAGCAGACCGGTGATCACGCCGGTCCGCGTGGTCATTGCCCTCTGTCTCGTCGCGCCGTTCGTGGCGATGCTCTGGGTGAGCTCCTACGCGAAGGTCGAACCGACCTTCATCGGCATCCCGTTCTTCTACTGGTACCAGATGCTGTGGGTGCTCATATCCACGCTTCTCACCATGATCGCGTACAAGCTGTGGCAGCGTGACCAGCGCGCCCGCAAGGCCGAGCAGGCCCAGGGGGGTGCGACCCGATGAACGAGCTCGCAGCGGACACGGGCGGCGTCAACGGCATCGCCCTCGCCGTCTTCATCTTCTTCTTCGCCGCCGTCACGGCGATGGGCTTTTTGGCCGCGCGCTGGCGCAAGGCCGAGACCGAGAGCCTGGACGAATGGGGCCTGGGCGGACGGTCGTTCGGCACCTGGGTCACGTGGTTCCTGCTCGGCGGCGACCTCTACACGGCGTACACGTTCGTCGCCGTCCCGGCGGCGGTCTACGCGGCGGGCGCGGCCGGCTTCTTCGCGGTGCCGTACACGATCCTCGTCTACCCGCTGATCTTCACCTTCCTGCCGCGCCTGTGGTCCGTGTCGCACAAGCACGGTTACGTGACCACCTCGGACTTCGTGCGCGGGCGCTTCGGCTCGAAGGGCCTCTCGCTGGCCGTCGCGGTCACCGGCATCCTCGCCACGATGCCGTACATCGCGCTCCAGTTGGTCGGCATCCAGGCCGTGCTCGACGTCATGGGCATCGGCGGCGGGCCCGACACGAACTGGTTCATCAAGGACCTGCCGCTCCTGATCGCGTTCGCGGTGCTCGCCGCGTACACGTACTCGTCGGGTCTGCGTGCTCCCGCGCTGATCGCGTTCGTGAAGGACGGCCTGATCTACCTCGTCATCGCCGTCGCGATCATCTACATCCCGATCAAGCTCGGCGGCTTCGACGAGATCTTCCAGGCGGCGAACGAGAAGTTCTCGTCGGCGAACGAGGCCGCGGGCAAGCCCGTCGCGGGCCTCGCACCGGGCCATGCCGGGCAGTGGACCTACGCCACGCTCGCGCTCGGCTCCGCGCTCGCGCTGTTCATGTACCCGCACTCGATCACGGCGACGCTCTCCTCCAAGAGCCGCAACGTGATCCGCCGCAACACCACGATCCTGCCGCTCTACTCCCTGATGCTCGGCCTGCTCGCGCTGCTCGGGTTCATGGCGATCGCGGCCGGGGTCAAGGTGGAGAACGGGCAGCTGGCGATCCCGCAGCTGTTCGAGAACATGTTCCCCGACTGGTTCACGGGCGTCGCGTTCGCGGCGATCGGCATCGGCGCGCTCGTCCCGGCGGCGATCATGTCGATCGCGGCAGCGAACCTCTTCACCAGGAACATCTACAAGGACTTCATCAAGCCGGACGCGACACCCGCGCAGGAGACCAAGGTCTCCAAGCTGGTCTCGCTCCTGGTGAAGGTGGGCGCGCTCGCCTTCGTCCTCACCATGGACAAGACGGTCGCGATCAACTTCCAGCTCCTGGGCGGCATCTGGATCCTGCAGACCATGCCCGCACTGGTCGGCGGCCTGTTCACGCGGTGGTTCCACCGCTGGGCGCTGCTCGCGGGCTGGGCGGTCGGCATGATCTACGGAACGGTCGCCGCGTACGGCGTCGCGTCGCCGACGCAGAAGCACTTCGGCGGCTCGTCCGACGAGATCCCCGGCATCGGCGAGATCGGCTACATCGGGCTCACGGCGTTCGTCCTGAACGTGGTGGTCACCGTGGTCATGACCTTCGTCCTGCGCGCCATGAAGGCCCCTGACGGCATCGACGAGACGTCTCCCGGCGACTACACGGCGGACGCGGGCGACCCCGGCGTCACGGAGGAGCTGCCGCCGGCCACGGTGGGGGCACCGGGCGGTCACTGAGCCTCTTCTTGTACGTGCGTGACGCGGGCCGCCGGGAGGAATCCGGCGGCCCGCTGTCGCGTGTCAAAGGAGGCCCAGCACCAGCTTCACCGCTCGCTCGACGTCATCCCACTCCTGCGGATCGACGCGGCCGAACCAATCGCCGAGCCGGTCAGGGTCCACGGCGGCCATCTGCTCGACGAGGACCACCGTCGCAGTGCCGTCCGCGTCCAGCTTCGGGTGCAGTAGGCCCGGTCGAGCGCTCGTCGATGTCGGCGCCACGATCAGCGTGGATGTATGGAGAGCTTCGGTCTGCAGGACCACTGCGAAGCGTGTACCCCGCTGCTCATGACCGGCGGCATCCTTGCGGGCACGCAGCCGGTAGACGTCACCACGCACGGAGTTCGTTCATTTCCTCTCGCACCTCGGCCATCTCGGCCTGGTACGCGGGGTCGTTGCGCCACGCTGCCAATTCCGCGGCGGCACGGCGGTACTGCTCCCGGACGTACGCCTCGTGAATGGCGAGCCTTATGGCATCCGAAGCTGTGATGTCCCGGACCTCTGCCAGCGCTTCCAGCTCGCGGTGAGTCTCGGCGTCAGGGCGGAAACTGATGGTCTTGGGGGTCATACCCGCATTGTAATACGCAACGCATTACATGCAACCCTTATGCGTTCGAGGCCACACCGCCGACACAAGATATGGGGCTGCCTCGCAGCGCCAGCACAAGATGTATGCTCGTGCTCGCTGTCGCCGCAGGGGAATCCGGTGCAAGTCCGGAACTGTCCCGCAACGGTGTATGAGTACGCATTTGTCGTGCTCGCAAGTCCGAAGACCTGTCGACAGTGCGCCCGTTCCGACCGGTCCGGGTGCCAACGACGTCCGGGCCTCGTGGAATGGGCTGGTGGACGCGGAGCGCAGCCCTGCCCAGGGGCGGCCCCCGTGTGTCACTCACCCCTCCCCGAGGCTCTGAGCCGAGCGAGGGAGTGCTCCACGTGACCATCGCGCCAGCCGAACCTGCGTCAGCGCAGACCACCGACGAGTCGCGGATCGCCGACGGCCCAGGAACCGCGCTGCTGCGTACCCTGACCGACCTCACCGCCGACCTCCCCGACGCCGACCCCGGCCGGGTCGCCGCCGCGGCGCTGAGGGGCCGTTCGGCCAAGGCCGACGTGGCGGAGCTGCGGGATCTCGCGACCGAGGCGGCCGCCGGGCTCATCTCCGAGGACCCGACCTACTCGCAGCTCGCGGCCAGGCTCCTCAGCCTCAGCATCCGTGACGAGGCCGCGTCGCAGGGCGTGCGCAGCTTCTCCGACTCGGTTGCCGTCGGCCACCGCGAGGGGCTGATCGCGGACCGTACCGCCGCGTTCGTCACCGACCACGCGGAGCGCCTGGACGAGCTCGTGCAGGCCGCCCTCGACGACGGCGCCGACTTCCGCTTCGGCTACTTCGGCCTGCGCACCCTGCACAGCCGCTATCTGCTTCGCCACCCGATCACCCGGCACGTCATCGAGACCCCGCAGCACTTCATGCTGCGCGTCGCGAGCGGCCTCGCCGAAGACGGCAGCCAGCGTTCGGTGGACGAAGTCGCCTCCCTGTACCGCCTGATGAGCCGCCTGGACTACCTGCCGTCATCGCCGACGCTCTTCAACTCCGGCACCCGCCACCCGCAGATGTCCTCCTGCTACCTCCTCGACTCCCCGCTGGACGAGCTGGACTCCATCTACGACCGCTACCACCAGGTCGCGCGCCTCTCCAAGCACGCGGGCGGCATCGGCCTCTCGTACTCCCGCATCCGCGCCCGCGGTTCGCTGATCCGCGGCACGAACGGTCACTCCAACGGCATCGTGCCGTTCCTGAAGACGCTGGACGCCTCCGTCGCCGCCGTGAACCAGGGCGGGCGCCGCAAGGGTGCCGCCGCGGTCTACCTGGAGACGTGGCACTCCGACATCGAGGAGTTCCTGGAGCTGCGCGACAACACGGGTGAGGACGCGCGCCGCACGCACAACCTCAACCTCGCGCACTGGATCCCGGACGAGTTCATGCGCCGGGTCGCAGCCAGCCAGGACTGGTCGCTGTTCTCGCCGGCCGACGTGCCGGAGCTCGTCGATCTGTGGGGCGACGAGTTCGACGCGGCCTACCGCAAGGCCGAGGCCGCCGGGCTCGCCCGCAAGACCATCCCGGCCCGCGACCTGTACGGCCGCATGATGCGCACCCTGGCGCAGACCGGCAACGGCTGGATGACCTTCAAGGACGCCGCCAACCGCACCGCCAACCAGACGGCGGAGCCCGGCCACACCGTCCACTCCTCCAACCTCTGCACGGAGATCCTGGAGGTGACGGACGACGGCGAGACGGCCGTCTGCAACCTGGGTTCGGTGAACCTCGGCGCCTTCGTGGACACGGCTGCCGGTGACATCGACTGGGAGCGGCTCGACGAGACCGTCCGCACCGCGGTCACCTTCCTCGACCGCGTCGTCGACATCAACTTCTACCCGACCGAGCAGGCAGGCCGCTCCAACGCCAGGTGGCGCCCGGTGGGCCTGGGCGCGATGGGTCTGCAGGACGTCTTCTTCCAGCTGAAGCTGCCGTTCGACTCGCCCGCCGCGCGCGCCCTCTCGACGCGCATCGCCGAGCGGATCATGCTCGCCGCGTACGAGGCATCCGCCGACCTCGCCGAGCGCAACGGCCCGCTGCCCGCCTGGGAGAAGACCCGCACCGCGCGCGGCGTCCTGCACCCCGACCACTACGGCGTCGAGCTGACCTGGCCGGAGCGCTGGGCCGCGCTGCGGGAACGCATCGCCGCGACCGGCATGCGCAACTCGCTGCTTCTCGCGATCGCGCCGACCGCCACGATCGCGTCCATCGCGGGCGTGTACGAGTGCATCGAGCCGCAGGTCTCCAACCTCTTCAAGCGCGAGACGCTGAGTGGTGAATTCCTCCAGGTCAACGCCTACTTGGTGCAGGAGCTCAAACGGCTCGGCGTCTGGGACGCCCAGACCCGCGAGGCGCTGCGCGAGGCCAACGGCTCGGTGCAGGGCTTCAGTTGGATCCCGGCCGAGGTGCGCGAGCTCTACCGCACCGCGTGGGAGATCCCGCAGCGCGGCCTGATCGACATGGCCGCCGCGCGCACGCCGTTCCTGGACCAGGCGCAGTCCCTGAACCTGTTCCTGGAGACGCCGACCATCGGCAAGCTCTCCTCGATGTACGCCTACGCCTGGCAGCAGGGTCTGAAGACCACGTACTACCTGCGCTCGCGCCCGGCGACCCGCATCGCCCGCGCGGCGGCGGGCCGGAGCGAATCCGCCGAGCCCGCCCCCACCCCCGGCCCCTCCCCTGTACCTGCCCAGGCCACGGCCGAAGAAGCCGTCGCCTGCTCCCTGGAAAACCCCGAGTCCTGCGAGGCCTGCCAGTAATGAGCTCCACCACCAACGCCGAGAAGAACCTCCTCGACCCGGGCTTCGAGCTGACCCTGCGCCCCATGCGCTACCCCGACTTCTACGAGCGCTACCGGGACGCGATCAAGAACACCTGGACCGTGGAGGAGGTCGACCTCCACTCGGACGTCGCCGACCTCGCCAAGCTCTCGCCCGGCGAGCAGCACATGATCGGCCGCCTGGTCGCGTTCTTCGCGACCGGCGACTCGATCGTCTCCAACAACCTCGTGCTCACGCTCTACAAGCACATCAACTCCCCCGAGGCACGGCTCTACTTGAGCCGCCAGCTCTTCGAGGAGGCCGTGCACGTCCAGTTCTACTTGACGCTGCTCGACACCTATCTGCCGGACCCGGACGACCGCGCCGCCGCCTTCGACGCGGTCGAGGAGATCCCCTCCATCCGCGAGAAGGCCGAGTTCTGCTTCCGGTGGATGGACTCCGTCGAGAAGATGGACCGTCTTGAGAGCAAGTCCGACCGGCGCCGCTTCCTGCTGAACCTGATCTGCTTCGCCGCGTGCATCGAGGGCCTCTTCTTCTACGGTGCCTTCGCCTACGTCTATTGGTTCCGCTCGCGCGGTCTGCTGCACGGCCTCGCCACCGGCACCAACTGGGTGTTCCGCGACGAGACGATGCACATGAGCTTCGCCTTCGACGTCGTCGACACCGTCCGCAAGGAGGAGCCGGAGCTCTTCGACGACGCGCTGCGGACGCAGGTCACGGACATGCTCAAGGAGGCCGTCGAGGCCGAGCTGCAGTTCGCGCGCGACCTGTGCGGTGAGGGCCTGCCCGGCATGAACACCGACTCCATGCGCGAGTACCTGCAGTGCGTCGCCGACCAGCGGCTCCAGCGGCTCGGCTTCGCGCCGGTCTACGGCTCCTCAAACCCGTTCTCGTTCATGGAGCTCCAGGGTGTCCAGGAGCTGACCAACTTCTTCGAGCGGCGGCCTTCCGCCTACCAGGTCGCGGTCGAGGGCTCGGTCTCCTTCGACGACGAGTTCTAGTACGTCCGGTTGCCGTGAGCTGTGCGGGGCGCGTGCCGCCTCGCGCAGCTCGCGGTCGATCCGGCGGTCGTGGACGTACCCGACGAGCGAGGGTGCGGCCAGCAGGAGGAGGACGGTCAGGACAGTCGCGTATCCGAGGAATGCGTTCATGTCCTCACTGTCCTGCGCGCCGGACCGTAGTGTCAGTGGCAGGACTGCCACACACCATCGACTTACTGCCAAGACCGCGGCACACTGGCGCCCATGCTGAACAACGTGGCCGTCGTGCTGCTCGACGGCGTGAATCCCTTCGAACTCGGCGTCGTCTGCGAGGTGTTCGGCCTCGACCGGAGCGACGAGGGTCTTCCCGTGTACGACTTCGCGGTGGTCGCCGCGGAGAGCGGGTCCCTGAGCAATCACGCCGGGTTCTCGATCACCACTCCGTACGGCCTCGACCGGCTCGAAGAAGCCGACCTCATCGCCGTCCCCGCGGGCCAGTCGTTCGTGGCCCGCGACTATCCCGAGGAGCTGCTCGCCGCCCTGCGCCGCGGGGTGGACCGCGGGGCCCGCATCCTCTCCGTCTGCTCCGGCGTCTTCGTGCTCGGCGCCGCGGGGCTGCTCGACGGGCGCCGCTGCGCCGTGCACTGGCAGCACTCCACGGAGCTCGCGGTGCGTTATCCGCGCGCCCGGGTCGAACCCGACGTCCTGTACGTGGACGAGGGCCCGGTCGTGACGTCGGCGGGCACCGCCGCCGGGATCGACGCCTGCCTGCACATCGTGCGCCAGGAGCACGGGACCGAGGTCGCCAACGCCATCGCCCGGCGCATGGTCGTACCGCCCCATCGCGACGGCGGGCAGGCCCAGTTCGTGACGCGCCCGCTGCCGCGATCGGCATGCGACACCGTGGGCGGGGTACTCGCCTGGATGGAGCGCCATCTGGACGAGGAGATCACCGTCGAGCGGCTCGCCGAGCGTGCGCACATGTCGCCGCGCACCTTCGCGCGCCGCTTCCAGCAGGAGACCGGCACCACGCCCTACCGCTGGCTCCTGCGCCAACGCGTGCTGCTTGCCCAGGAGTTGCTCGAAGGCTCGGACGAGACAGTGGACGCCATCGCCGGGCGTGCCGGTTTCGGCAACGCCGCAGCGATGCGCCACCAGTTCCTGCGGGCGCTCGGCACCACGCCGAACGCCTACCGCCGCACCTTCCGCGGCCCGGCCGTCAGCGCCGCTCGGCCCGGAGAACCAGCTTCTTCGGCTGTAGCGTGATCCCGATCTTCGTGTCGGCGTCGGTCTCCGCGACCGGCGCCAGGTGCCACTTCGGGGCCACCGTCGCCAGGATGATGGCCAGTTCGACCAGGCTGAAATGGTCGCCAGGGCACTTGCGGTTACCGGTACCGAACGGCATCATCGCGAACTCCGGTATGTCACCCGCACGTTCCGGGCTCCAGCGGTCCGGGTCGAACTCGAGGTGCTGCTCGAAGGAACGCGGATCGCGCTGCATCGCGTACACGCTGTAGACGATGTCGGCACCGGCCGGAATACGGTAGCCACCCAGGTTGGTCTCTCCAACCGACCTGCGGGTGAATATCCAGGCGGCCGGTTGTATACGCATGGCCTCGGTGACGACATTCCGGGTGTGCGGCAGGTCCCCGAGGTCGGCGAATGTGATCTCCCGGTCCGGTGCCACGGCATTTACTTCTTCAACCAATCGCCTTTCCTGCTCGGGGTGTTGGGCCAGCAGATGGAACGTCCACGCCAGGGTAGACGCGATATTCTCGGCGCCCGCCACGACAAGGGAGATCACGTGGTCGTGGACCTCCTGGTCGCTGAGCGGCTGCCCTGATTCATCGCGCGCCCGCAGCATTTCGGCCAGCAGATCGTCCTGATCCGCACCCGCCGCCCTGCCTTCGGCGACGATCTCGTCGACCAGTGCGTGCAGATCGGCGAGCGCGTTCTGGAAGCGGCGGTTGCCCTGGGTCGGCACGCGGTACAGCGGCCCGACCGAGAGAACCATCCTGCGGTAGAGACCCTCGAAGACGGTGTGCAGCGATTCGGCGATGCGGTCCGCCTTCTCGCTGATCGCGTCGACCTCCAGGAGCGAGCGGGACACGACGCGCACGGCGGTGCGGAACATCTCCGCGTTGATGTCGACCGTGTCGCCCGGCCGCCAGCGCGCGGCCGCCATGCGGGCCTCCTCCTCCATCACCTTGGCGTAGCCGGCGACCCGCTCGCGCCTGAACGCGGGCTGCATCATGCGCCGTTGACGCCGGTGCAGCTTTCCGTTGCTGGTCGCCACGCCCTTGCCGAGGAGCACTTCCAGGGTGTCCCAGAGCGGCCCTCCGACGACGTAGTCGGGGCTCCTCAGGAGCTGCCCGACCAACACGGGGTCGCAGACCGCGTACGCGGTCTTGGGTCCCAGCCTTATGCGTACGAGATCACCATGATCCCGCAGCGCGGCGAGGAAGCCGAGGGGGTCGCGCACCAGGTTCCAGGCGTGACCGATGAGCGGGGCACCACCGCTGACGAGCGGTGGAGTCATTGTCGCGGGTATCGCGGATTCGACGCTCATTCCTCACCTACCAATTCAGTTTCGGCCAGGTCGCTCATTGCGGCGTCGCTCACGTACGGAGGAATGGACCTGTCGTCCCAGCTGTCCACCCGGTAGCGGCCGGATTCGTGGTGGAACCAGTACACGGAAGAGAACCAGTTCCGCATGTTGGCGACGCACGATTCCAGCGCGTCCGAGAGTTCCCTCCCCTGTACGCTTCCGTCGGCCAATTGCCCGGCGAGCCGCAGTACTTCCTTTTCCGCCACGAGGAAATCCGATATGCATCGGGTGACCCGCGCGTGCACTTCCGCCACGGCTTCTTCCAGGGAAAGTCCCTCGTGCTGGATCAGACTGATCCCGAGATTGTGCAATTCATCTCCCGCGAGTTCTTTGGGGAGCGAGCACAGGTCGTTGTACCAGGCGGAGAAGTCCTGCGTGGCGAGCGCCGCCCGCCGGTACGCGGGATGCTTCCGCACCGCCGGAGGCAGTTCACGGCGCGCCGTGGGCTCGAGCAGGTCGATCCACGTCCAGTGCGCGAACGTGAGTCTGCGGAGCTCGATGTAGGCCTCGACCGTCGGGACCGTGCCCGTTCTGCGGTTCCTGAACTCCAGGTCGTACGCCTCGATCACGCTGTGGAAATGCCGGGCGAACCGGGCGTTCCAGCTGGGGCCGAGGTGGGAGTACAACCGGAGGACGCAGTCCGCGAATCCCGCTACCAGAGGGTCGCGGTGGCGCAGTTGCTGCCGGGGCGCCCGGAGCGTCTCGTGGAGCCCGCGGCACAGCCGGCGCCACTGCGCCGCCCTGCCGTGCACCGAGTCGCGGTCGTGCCGGTCGTCCCACGCGAAGAACCAACTGCTGAGGTCGGCTATCGCACTGAGCAACTCATCGGGTGCGCCAATGTAGTAGCCCGCCACCAGGTCCGTGTAGCACAGGCTGTCCGCGTACCGCTCGACCTTGTCCGCGGGCATGAGGCGCATTTCGCGCAGCCACGTCCTGGACTTCTCCTGGAGCTGTGGCCAATACGGGTGCAGTTGACGAGGAAACCCCGACTCGATCACCGGAAGTGCCAACGCCGGTGGCACGGATACCGCCGGCGCGTGCGTCTGTGTCGGTGAAGTGCTGTGTGCATATGCAGGCACGGACAAACCCCTCTCAGCCGCGTGAAAACGCACGCCCCTCCCGCCGTACCGGGCGCGCGCCGTTGTGTATCCCCGCGCTTTCCATTCAGCACCACAACTGACCGTTCAGGGAACAGATTTGCGCCATTCACTACCCCCCAGTGCCGAGAAAATCCCCGTACGTGACTGATTAAGGATCACCATGAGCCTGATTTGATCGCACAGCTGACCGGTTGGTGTCGGTTCATGCGAACGGCCCCTGGCCGGGAAGGAGTTCCCGGCCAGGGGCCGCAGGTGGCGCGTGGTGCGCCCGTGTCTGGAGTCGGCTCAGGCGTTCGGCACGACGGGGTAGCGCGGGGTGCCCTCTTCCATCTGCCGCAGCGCGTCCTTGCGGTCACGCTTGGACAGGCGGTCGATGTAGAGGTAGCCGTACAGGTGGTCCGTCTCGTGCTGGAGGCAGCGGGAGAAGTAGCCGGTGCCCCGCACCTTGATGGGGTTGCCCTTCTCGTCCTGCCCGGTCACTTCCGCGAAGTCCGGGCGGGCCAGCTCGGCGTAGGCCGTGGGCACCGAGAGGCAGCCCTCGTTCGAGTCGTCCAGGCGGCGCCGGTCCGCGGGGAGCTCGCGCACGACGGGGTTGCAGACCACGCCGACGTGCCGCCTGCCCTCGTCGTCCATGCAGTCGTAGACGAAGACCTTCAGGTCGACGCCGATCTGGTTGGCGGCCAGGCCCACGCCCTCGGCGGTCCGCTGGCTGGCGAACATGTCGGCGACGAGCTGCTCAAGATCGGCGTCGAAGGCGGTGACGTCCTTGCACTCCTTGTGCAGCACAGGGTTGCCGACGACCGTGATGGGCCGGGACGTGCCGCGCTCGCGGTAGGCCGTCTCCCGCTCCTCGCAGTCCTCCGTGTCGATGACGAAGCCCTCGTCGTCTACGGGGAGGACCCCGCCCGAGGCCTGCTGCTCAGTGTCCTGCGCCATTGTCCGACGTACGCCTTCCTGGGAACCCACAAGAGATAGTGCCGGTACAGCCTACGGCCAGGAGTCAGCAGACCTCTTCCAGATCCCGCCAGTCGCGGGAGTCCGGGCTGTCCGCGACCCAGCCGTCGAGCAGGCCGCGCACCAGGGCGGCGGGCGCCGCGATGCCGCACTCGCGCTCGGGCACCCACAGGGCGCCGGGGCTGCGGTGGCCGAGCGGCCCGGGGTGACCCGGCTCGCTGTGGTCGTGCGGGTCCAGGTGCTCGCCGTCGCCCTCGTCGCTCGGCATGCGGCTCTCGGAGCACATGCGGCACAGCAGCCGTACGGACGAGGACCAGTCCTCGGCGGCGAAGCCCGCGTCGGCGGCGAGCTTCTCCAGGGCGTCCCTGTCGTCCTCGGTGGCGGCCTCCAGGAGAACCACCCAGGTGGGAACGGGTGAGGGAGCCCACAGCTCGATTTCGTCGAAGACGGGATACGAGTCCCCGGCCCCCGTCGTCCGCTCGCCGTGCGGAACGCCGTCGTGCAGCACGACCTCGCCCCAGCGGCGCCCGGAGGACGGCAGCGGAATGGAGAGCACCTCGATGCGGGCGGGGTCGAGCCTGCGCCCCCACACGACCTCGGCCTCACCCTCGGGCGAGAGCCGCACGGCGGCGCTGCCCAGGTCCATGCCGGTGGGCTCCCCGGAGGCGGCCACCCCGCCGGGCACCTTCAGGCCGTACGCCTGCCAGGCGCGCCGGGCAAGGGGCCAGTCCTGGAGTGCGGTGGCGGCGATCCCCACGTTCCACCAGTCGGGGGCGCCCTGCGACCGGTCGAGCAGCGCGACGGCACGCAGGCCCGCGGCCCGTGCCTGCTCCCAGTCGTGCCGGAACTTGTGGAGCAGCGCGAGGTTGAACCAGGACTCCGAGAGCCACGGCTCCAGGTCCGCCGCGCGGGTAAGCAGCGCGCCCGCGTCCTCGTACCGCCCGTCGCCGATCAGCGTGAAGGCGCGGTCGGTGGCCTGCCGCCATGAGGCGGAGGGCCGGTGCCGTCCCTTGCCGAAGATCCTCACGATTCCCGCCTGCCGGTACTTGAGTTCCTGTGTTCCGCTGTGCCCGAGGGCCCTCTTCGCATCCAACCACGTACGGTCGGACGGCCGCTCATTACCCATGGGTTACCCAACCGGCGGCAAGCTATGACCGCCCCGCGAAAGCACCCGGGCCAGGGCTTCCACCACCTCGGGCTGATAGTCACGGCCCGTGCCGAGCCGCAGCCGCTCCAGGGCGTGGAGAGGGCCTGTGGGACCTTCTCCCCTGGCCATCTCGTCGTACGCGTTGGCGGCTCGCACAATACGGGCGGTGAGCGGCTGATCGCGGTACGGGTCCGCCTGCCGCTCCACGACCACGGCGACGTCGCCGTCCACCCCCGTCTGACGCACGACGGCGCCCCCGAGCAGGGCGATCCGCCGCTGTTCCGCGTCCGGCAGGGCGGCGGTCGCGCCCGCCGGCACGGGGTCGACGAGGGAGAGCTGCCCGATGTCGTGCATCAGCGCCGCGTGCTCAAGGACGGCGAGGTCCGGCGCGGAGAGCCCCAGCTCACGCCCGACGGCCCGGCTGAGGGCGGCCACGCGGCGTGCGTGGCCCTGCGGGGTGTACCCGGCGATCTCGGTGGACCGCGCGAGGGAGGTGATGGTCTGCCGGTAGGTGGTCCGCACCGCGGCGTACCGCCCGAACGACAGCTGGGTCAGGAGCAGCGGCAGGCTGAACACCGGCAGCGCCCAGAGCCCCGCCACGGCGACCGCGAGCGCCATGACGGCCCCCGTCGCGCACACGGCGGACCCGATGCCGAGCATGGCCCGCAGCTCGTCGCGCAGGAGCGGTGCGAAGGGCCACCCGGTGCGGGCGTGCGCCATGGCCGCGGCGAGCACGGCGTCGCACAGGGCGGTCAGGACGAGCAGCGCGCCGATGACGACGGCGAAGGCGGGGCCCTGCCCCACCCACTCCCCCAACTTCCCCGCGTTGTAGAGCGGTTGGAAGCATGCGGCGGCGAATCCGACGGTGAGCACGCGCCGGGCCACGTGATCGAGGGCGGGCCCCTTGCCGAGCGCCACATGCGGCACGGCACCGACGAGCGCGGCCGCGACGACCACAGCGATCACCTGGAGGACTCCGTGGTGCGTGGGCCGCCCCCCGATCTCACCCAGCAGCGCGTACGCGAGCGCGCCCGCGGCCCCGAGCGGCGCGGGCTCCCGGTCGCTCCCTCCCGTACCCCACCGGGCCAGCTCCCCCACGGCGACGAGCCCTCCGAAGGCAAGCGCGATCCCCCCTTCGGCAACGCCGTGCCAGAGGGTCCACCCGAGACCAAGGAGAGTGAGCAGCCCGGCGGCGCCGTAGGTGAACCCCGTGACGGCCCTCACCGTGAGGCCGTCCCGGGGGCCGAGGGAACGCTGGACGTCCCTCGGCGGGGCGCGGGCACCTCGCCGGTGTCCGCCGTGACAGCGGGATGCCACCCGTGCCGGTCCAGCGCCCGCTGCAACGCGGCAACCATCACAGGGTCGAACTGCGCCCCCGCGCACCGGGACAGCTCGGCCACAGCAGCGGCGACAGGCCTCCCCCGCCGGTAGGACCTGGTGGACGTCATGGCGTCAAACGCGTCCGCGACGGCCACCACCCGGGCGAACTCCGGAATCTGCCGCCCCACGAGCCCGTAGGGATACCCGCTGCCGTCCATCCGCTCGTGGTGGTGGAGGATCGCCGCCCGTGCCTCCCCCAGGAATCCGATCCCGCGCACCATCTCGTGCCCGTACTCGGGATGCAGCTCGATGACCCGCCGTTCCTCGGGGGTCAGCGGCCCGTCCTTGCGAAGGAGCCGGGTCGGTACGCCGAGTTTGCCGACGTCGTGCAGGATCCCGGCGAACCGCAGGCTCTCCACCCGCTCGTCCGCCATCCCCAGCTCCCGCGCGATCATCACGGAGGCCCGCCCCACGCGCTCGCTGTGCCCGCGCGTGTACCGGTCCTTGATGTCGACGGCCTGTACGAGCGCCCGGATGGTGGCCTGATGCGCGGCGCGCTCGCGGTGGTACTGCGCGAAGACCCAGCAGGAGACGCCCATCGGGAGCAGCACGAGGAGCGCGGCGAGCGGCCCGTACGGACTTCGCCACAGCACCGCCATCATCAGTCCGGCGAGTCCGTGCACCGCGACCGGCGCGAACGACCGCAGGAAGAGCCCCCGCCACGCGGTCCGCACCGGCACCCGTTCCGCGGTGGCCAGGATGCCGCCGTCGAGCAAGGTCAGTACGGCGGAGAAGGCGAGGACGGCCGCCCCCGCGGGCGCGAGCGCGTACGGAAAGTCGGGCGCGGCCACGGCCTCGCGACCGCCGAGCGCTCCGTACGTCCACGCCGAAGCCCAGGCGGCCAGGGCGAGTTGGGCCGCGCGCCAGACCCTGCGCACCCACCGGGGGCGTCGCTCGACGCGGGCGAGCAGCGCCCCCGGCACCGCGACGAGGGCGGCGGCCGCGGGCGGCAGCAGGAAGACGGCGGCGAGCAGCACGGGGAAGAACGTGCCGAGGCCGTTGAGTCCGGGCCCGGCGCGGCGGCCGATCACCCGGCACCGCGTGATCTGCTCACACCCGGCGTAGAGCGCGGCGAGCAGGGCGAGCGCGCCCCACGGCGTGCGCGACGAGGTCAGCGCGGGCGCGGCGCAGGCGGCACCGGCCAGGGCGGCGCACAGGATGTAGGCGCGCGCCCATGGGGCGATGGACCGCATGGCACCGTCTCCTCCCCCGTGACCGCCCCCACGGACCACGTTCCAAGGTCCGGAGACTAGAACGACTGCCGTCCGCTCCGAGCCCCCCTCGCGGAAATTGGCACGTACGAGTGACAGTGAACGACGGGGCACAGAAGAAAAGCAGGCCGTGACGGACTCCCGTCACGGCCTGCTCACACTCAACTACCGGAAGATCAGGCTTCCTTGGCCCTCAGACTCTTGGCTGACACACCGGCGTCGGCCGTCGTCGTCTCCACCGTCACGTCGTGCTCGGGCACGGCCTCGCCGGAGCGGATCAGGTCGATGCGACCCATGACCTTGGCGCGCAGGTCGGTGGGCACGTCGTCCTGGCCGCAGCAGCGCTTCACCAGCTTCTTGACCGCCTGCTCCAGGCCGTACTTCTCCAGGCACGGAGAGCACTCCTCGAAGTGCGTCTCGAACTTGGTGCAGTCACTGTCCGGCATCTCGTGGTCCAGGAACTCGTACAGATGGTCCAGGACTTCACTGCAATCCGTCTCGTGCGGCTCTCCGCAGCTCATGAGCCTGAGCCTTTCGCTTCGTTCGACGACTCTGACGCGGCGCCGGCGGGGACGAGGCCGCGGTCGCGGGCGTAGTCCTCGAGCATGCCGCGCAGTTGGCGACGGCCGCGGTGCAACCGGGACATCACCGTACCGATGGGTGTCCCCATAATGTCCGCGATCTCCTTGTACGCAAAGCCCTCTACGTCGGCCAGATAGACGGCGATGCGGAATTCCTCGGGGATCGCCTGCAGCGCCGACTTCACGTCGGAATCCGGCAGGTGATCGAGCGCCTGCGACTCGGCCGAGCGCAGACCGGTGGACATGTGCGACTCGGCACGCGCGAGCTGCCAGTCCTCGATCTCCTCGGCGGCGCTGCGCTGGGGCTCGCGCTGCTTCTTGCGGTACGAGTTGATGAACGTGTTGGTAAGGATGCGGTACAGCCACGCCTTGAGGTTGGTGCCCTCACGGAACTGGTGGAACGACGCGTACGCCTTGGCGTAGGTCTCCTGCACCAGGTCCTCCGCGTCCGCCGGGTTGCGCGTCATGCGCAGCGCCGCCGAGTACATCTGGTCGAGGAAGCCCAGGGCGTCCCGCTCGAAGCGGGCGGTGCGCTCCGCCGACGTCTCAGCGCTTCCGTCGGGTCGCTCCGCCTGGCCGTTCTCGGCCCCTGCGTCGGTCCCAGTGACCGGACCCACCTCCTCCAAAGACGTGGTGAGACCAAAAGCAGTCCCACTCGAATCGGAGGATAGACGACGATCCGGTCCCGCCGCCGCCCGAATAGGAGCGGCCTTGGGTGCGCTCAGCACCGTCCATTCCAGGTCAGAGGCGCTGGAGCGGGCCGGGCATACGGTCGAACCCATGCGGCGGACTTCCTCTCGTACGAACAGCGTTTAACGTCTGTTCGGCACAACAGAGGTCACGCACCCAACATTCCCGCCCACCTGATGACGCCATCCGTGATGCGCGTCATGGCCTCGGCCTCGGTGATGTCCGCGCGCTTGGGGATCGCGAAGCCGTGATCGCCGTAGGGGACCTCTACTAGTTCGTACGCTCCCTCCGGGAACTCGGCGGGCTTCCCGAAGGGGTCGTTCCCGCCCTGCACGACGAGGGTCGGCACCCCTGCCCCGAGCAGTTCCTCCGCGCGTGACTTCTCCGGCTTGCCCGGCGGGTGCAGCGGGAAGCTGAGGGCGAGCACGGCGGCGGCGCCGAGTTCGGTGGCCGTACGGCACGCGACGCGAGCCCCTGCGCTGCGGCCGCCCGCGATCACCGGGAGGCCGGGCTTGGCGAGCGCGGGCCACAGGCCGCGCCATCCCACGTCCAGCGTCTTCGGAGCGGGCGCCAGCTTCTTGCCCGCGACGCGCCAGGGCTGCTCCACCAGGGCGACGGTGACGCCGTGCGCGGGCAGAGCCGCTGCGATGGCCTTCAGGTCGCGGGCCTCGATGCCGCCGCCGGCTCCGTGGCTTAGGGCCAGGATCAGGCGTGTTTCGGCCTTCGGGGCGGGGTGCCAGGTGATGCGCGCGTCACCCGCGTCTGTCAAAACGATCTCACTCTTGGTCACGTCAGAAGAGTGTGCCTTCCTCGGGCCCCTCCAGCTCCTTCAGAAGCTCCGGGCCGTTGTTGCGTACGTTGCTGACCGCCGTCGACACCGGGTAGGCCCGCATCAGGCCGTGCGGCGGCGGCTCAAGGAGCGGCCGCAGGTCCTCGACGTCCGTGCGCGAGGGGTCGAGCCAGGCGTCCCAGCGGTCCGGCGTCAGCATCAGGGGCATCCGCGGGTGGATGTCGGCCAGCGTGCGCGGGCCTTCCTCGGGGGCGACCGCGAGGGGCGAGCTCTCCGCCTCCGTGGTGATCACCGTGCACGTCACCCACCAGGCCAGGGGGTGCTCGTCCGGCAGTGTCTTGTCCCGCCAGAACTCGTAGAGCCCCGCCATCGCGAAGACCGAGCCGTCGGCGGGCGTCACGAAGTACGGCTGCTTGCGGGGGCGCTTCTTCTTGCCCTCGACCTCCAGATCGCGCTCGCCGGAGCCGGTGACCCACTCGTAGTAGCCGTCGGCCGGGATGACGCAGCGGCGTGAGGTGAAGGCCCGGCGGTAGGAGGGCTTCTCGTGCACCGTCTCCGCGCGGGCGTTGATCATCCGGGCAGCGCCCTCGGGCGTCTTGGACCAGGACGGCACGAGTCCCCACTTGAGCGTGCGCAGCTGGCGAACCGGGGCGGGGTCTTCCGCGTCTTTCACTGGACGGTCCAGGACCGCGTAGACCTCCTTGGTCGGAGCCACGTTGAAATCGGGGGCGAGCGCCTCCTCGGGCTCCCACTTCTCGATCTCAAAGACTCCTGCGAGATCCTCGGGCCTACGACTCGATGCATACCGTCCGCACATACGTGCCAGACTGCCAGACCCCGTACGACCAGAGGAGCCGGTCCCGACAATGGCACGAGCAATGGAAAGCACCGCGAACGCCAGCCTGACCGACCTCTGGGACCGGGTCTTCGGCACGCAGGCCGCCCCCGACGAGTGGCTGGTCATCGCCACCGGCCTCGTCGCGCTCGCCGTCGTCGTCCCGCACGGCGTCTGGCGCATAGCCCGCAACGCCATCACCATCGCGCACGAGGGCGGCCACGGCCTGATCGCCCTGCTGACCGGCCGCCGCCTCGACGGCATCCGGCTGCACTCCGACACCAGCGGCCTCACCGTCTCCCGCGGCAAGCCCACCGGCCTCGGCATGATCCTGACCGCGGCATCGGGCTACACCGCACCGCCCCTGCTCGGCCTCGGCGGCGCCGCGCTCCTCGCCGCCGGTCACATCACGGCGTTCCTGTGGATCGCGACGGCGCTGCTCCTCGTGATGCTGGTCATGATCCGCAACGCGTACGGCGCCCTCACGATGATCGTCACCGGCGGGACCTTCCTGCTCGTCTCCTGGCTGACCAGCTCGCAGGTGCAGGCGGCCTTCGCGTACGCGGTGGTGTGGTTCCTGCTCCTGGGAGGCGTACGTCCCGCCTTCGAGCTGCAGTCCAAGCGCAGGCGCGGGGGCGCGGGCGACTCGGACGCGGACCAGCTGTCCCGGCTCACTCACGTGCCCGCGGGGATGTGGCTCTTCCTCTTCCACGCCGTCTCACTGTGCTCGCTGATAGGCGGCGGACGCTGGTTGCTCGGCCTCTGAGCAGCGACGACCCCTCAGCTCTCTGCCACTAAAGTGGGGGCATGACCGCAAACCCAGCGCACAGCACCCTCTGGCCAGCCCCGCACGCGAGCGGAGCCGTCGCCGCGACGGTCCATGTGCCCGGGTCCAAATCGGTCACCAACCGCGGCCTCGTCCTCGCCGCCCTCGCCGCCGAGCCCGGCTGGCTGCGCCGGCCGCTGCGCTCCCGCGACACCCTCCTGATGGCGGGCGCCCTGCGCGCGCTCGGCGTCGGCATCGAGGAAGGCGTGGGCCCGGACGGTTCCGGTGAGGCCTGGCGTGTCATCCCCTCCGGTCTGCACGGCCCCGCCACGGTCGACGTGGGCAACGCGGGCACGGTCATGCGCTTCCTGCCCCCGGTCGCCGCCCTCGCCGACGGCGCGATCCGCTTCGACGGCGACCCCCGTTCGTACGAGCGGCCGCTGAACGGCGTGATCGACGCCCTGCGCGCGCTCGGTGCCCGCATCGATGACGACAGCCGTGGCGCGCTGCCGCTGACCGTGCACGGCGCGGGCGCCCTGGACGGCGGCCCGGTCGAGATCGACGCCTCCTCGTCCTCCCAGTTCGTGAGCGCCCTGCTGCTCTCGGGCCCGCGCTTCAACCAGGGTGTCGAGGTACGGCACACCGGCTCCGCCCTGCCCTCCATGCCGCACATCCGGATGACCGTCGACATGCTCCGCGCGGTCGGCGCCCAGGTGGACACCCCGGAGTCGGGCGGCGAGCCGAACGTGTGGCGGGTCACCCCCGGTGCCCTGCTCGGCCGCGATCTGACCGTCGAGCCCGACCTCTCGAACGCCCAGCCGTTCCTGGCGGCGGCCCTGGTCACCGGCGGCCGCGTGACCATCCCCGACTGGCCCGCGCACACCACGCAGCCCGGCGACAAGCTGCGGGAGATCTTCACCGAGATGGGCGGTTCCTGCGAACTGACCGAGCAGGGGCTCGTGTTCACCGGCTCCGGGTCGATCCACGGCATCGACGTGGACCTGAGCGAGGTCGGCGAGCTCACCCCCGGCATCGCGGCCGTCGCGGCCCTCGCCGACTCCCCCTCGACCCTGCGGGGCGTCGCTCACCTGCGGCTGCACGAGACGGACCGCCTGGCGGCCCTCACCAAGGAGATCAACGAACTCGGCGGCGACGTCACCGAGACCGCCGACGGCCTGCACATCCGTCCGCACCGCCTGCACGGCGGGATCTTCCACACGTACGACGACCACCGCATGGCCACCGCGGGCGCCATCATCGGCCTGGCGGTGGAGGGCGTACAGATCGAGAATGTCGCGACGACGGCGAAGACGCTGCCCGACTTCCCCGACCTCTGGACCGGAATGCTCGGGAACTGACGGGCGGATCCAGAACATGCGCCGCTACGGAAAGAACCCCGACGAGGACGACATCCGCGTCCGCCCCAACCGCAAGGGCAACCGCCCGCGCACGCACATCAGGCCCAAGCACGAGGACGCGTCCGACGGCATGGTCCTCACCGTCGACCGGGGCCGCCTGACGGTCCTGGTCGACGACCGGATCGTCCTGGCCATGAAGGCCCGCGAACTGGGCCGCAAGGCCGCCGTGGTGGGCGACCGCGTCTCGCTCGTCGGTGATCTCTCCGGCAAGAAGGACACCCTCGCGCGCATCGTGCGCATCTCGCCGCGTACGTCCGTCCTGCGGCGCACGGCAGACGACGACGACCCGTACGAGCGCGTGGTCGTCGCCAACGCCGACCAGCTGGCCATCGTCACCGCCCTCGCCGATCCGGAGCCGCGCACGCGCCTGATCGACCGCTGCATCGTGGCGGCGTACGACGGCGGCCTCACGCCGCTCCTCGTCCTGACCAAGTCCGACCTGGCGTCCGCCGACAAGATCCTGGAGACCTACTCCACCCTCGACATGCCCTATGTGGTCACCAGCCGCGAGGAGTTCACCGACGAGACGGACCTCGCCCGGGTGCGCGAGGTGCTCGACGGCAAGGTCACCGCGTTCGTCGGCCACTCCGGTGTGGGCAAGACGACGCTGGTGAACGCCCTGGTCCCCGAGGAGCTCCGGCGCAGCACCGGGCACGTCAACGCCGTCACGGGCCGCGGCCGCCACACCACCACGTCGGCGCTCGCGCTCCCGCTCGCGGGTTCGCCCGGCGGGTGGGTGGTCGACACGCCCGGCGTGCGGTCCTTCGGCCTGCACCACGTCGACCCGTCCCGCGTGATCCTCGCCTTCCCGGACCTGGTGCCGGGGACGGAGGACTGTCCGCGCGCGTGCGGCCACGACGAGCCGGACTGCGCGCTCGACGCGTGGGTGGAGGAGGGGCACGCGGATCCGGCGCGTCTCTACTCCCTGCGCAGGCTCCTGGCGACCCGTGAGCGACGCGAGGACGACTGACCTCGCCGTTGTTTGCGCCCCGGGCACAGTGGCAAAGGCATAATCGCACCAGGCCTGATCCAGGCCAGGCGAAGCGGTCACCGAACGTACGGTTGCGGGAGGCAGATACATGGCGTGGCTGCTGGTCATCGTCGCGGGGTTCCTGGAGACCGGTTTCGCGGTCTGCCTCAAGCTCTCGCACGGCTTCACCCGACTCTGGCCGACGATCACCTTCGCGGCCTTCGCCCTGGGCAGCTTCGGTCTCCTCACGCTCGCGCTGCGGAAGCTCGACGTGGGGCCCGCGTACGCGGTCTGGACGGGCATCGGCGCCGCGGGCACCGCGATCTACGGAATGATCTTCCTCGGTGACGTGGTCTCCACCCTCAAGCTCGTGTCGATCTCGCTGGTGATCGTCGGCGTCATCGGCCTGCAGCTCTCCGGCTCCGCCCACTGACCTGATCCGACCTGCTCGCGGGGGTCCTCAGGCGCCGGTCCAGTGCCCGAGAACCCCACGCACCAGCTCCACGGGATCCACGTCTGTGGGCGAGGGCGCGACGACGTACGACAAGGCCATCCGCACGGCGCTCTCGCAGGCCATGGCCAGCTCTTCCGTGTCCTTCGGCCGCGCCCTGCCGTCCAGCGCGTTCACCGCCTTGTCCCGGACGAGGGCGAGCAGTTCGGCGGGCGAGGGGACGCCCGCGTCCGCGCGCCGCTGTGCCGGTACGGGCGAGGCGGAGACCCCGGGCCTGCTCGGCGCGGGCAGGCGTTCGCTCCAGCAGCCGGTGAGCATGGCCCGCGTGAGTTCGTTCGCGCGGGCGGCGGCGATCGTCCAGGCGCCCACGGCGGCGAGCCGGTCCACCGGGCCGCCCTCCGTGGCCAACGCCCGCTCCACGCCGTGCAGATAGGCGTCGGTCTCGCGCCGGAGCAGGGCGCGGGCGAGGCCGTCCTTGCTGCCGAACTCGTTGTAGAGGGTCTGCCGTGACACCCCGGCGGTGGCCGCGACATCGACCATGCGGACGCCGGGCCACGGTCGGCGGGCGAGCGCCGTTTTAGCCGCGTCCAGTAAGGATTCCCGTGCCGCAGGCATCGTCGCCTCCCGGGGCCGAAGCGGCTCTGCGGTCAGAGTTGACGCGCTCGGGAGCGGTGTCAATAGGCCCGGCGCGACCTGGCACGGTATGCGTCATGTCCCGGAATGGCCCGGACATACGGCGCTGTGGCTCAGGCACAACGAGATCGATACTGTTCACTCATGCCCGACTACCACGATGATCTGCGTCTTGCCCACGTCCTCGCGGACGCCGCCGACGCCGCGACGATGGACCGGTTCAAGGCTCTCGACCTCAAGGTGGAGACCAAGCCGGACATGACGCCGGTGAGCGAGGCGGACAAAACGGCCGAGGAGCTGATCCGCTCGAACCTGAAGCGGGGCCGGCCGCGCGACGCGATCCTCGGCGAGGAGTACGGAGTCGAGGGCACGGGCCCCCGCCGCTGGGTGATCGACCCGATCGACGGCACCAAGAACTACGTACGCGGGGTGCCGGTCTGGGCCACGCTGATCTCCCTGATGGAGGCGGGCGAGGGCGGCTTCCAGCCGGTGGTGGGTGTCGTTTCGGCGCCCGCGCTCGGCAGGCGCTGGTGGGCCGCGAAGGGCGCGGGTGCCTACACCGGGCGCAGCCTGACCTCCGCGACCAGGCTCCACGCCTCCAAGGTCTCGCGGCTCCAGGACGCCTCCTTCGCGTACTCCTCGCTCACGGGCTGGGAGGAGCAGGGCCGCCTCGACGGGTTCATGGACCTCACGCGCGCGGTCTGGCGCACCCGGGGCTACGGCGACTTCTGGCCGTACATGATGGTCGCCGAGGGCTCGGTCGACATCTGCGCGGAGCCCGAGCTCTCGCTCTGGGACATGGCGGCGACCGCGATCATCGTGACCGAGGCGGGTGGCACCTTCACCGGCCTCGACGGCATTCCGGGCCCGCACAGCGGCAACGCCGCGGCGTCGAACGGACTGCTCCACGACGAGCTGCTCGGCTACCTCAACCAGCGCTACTGAGGCGTACGCCCCTCGGGCGCACGCCCTGACCGGCAGCACGCGCCCCCTTGTTGACGACCCGCATGGCTGCGACTCTGAGAGTCCCCCCACTTGTGAACTTGTGAATCGCTTCTCTTGCGGTCCACTCAGGAGGTGGCTCAAGCCCATGCTCGTCCGCGACGCCATGAGCACGGTGGTCCTCACCATCGGTCCCGCCCACACACTGCGCCAGGCCGCCCGTCTGATGTCGACGCGCTGCGTCGGCGCGGCCGTCGTCCTCGACTCCGACAACTCCGGTCTGGGAATCCTGACCGAGCGCGACGTCCTCATCTCGCTGGGACTCGGCCAGAATCCCGACACCGAGACCGCAGGCACCCACACCACGACCGATGTCGTCTTCGCCGCCCCGTCATGGACCCTGGAGGAGGCGGCCGACGCCATGGCGCACGGCGGCTTCCGGCACCTGATCGTGATGGACGGGAACGAACCGACCGGCATCGTCTCGGTCCGCGACATCATCCGCTGCTGGGCCCCGAGCAGGCGCCCCGCGCGCACGCTCACGGCCTGAGCACTCCCCGCGACCCGTGAACGGCAGGCGGGCCGGACACCCGAAGGGATCCGGCCCGCCTGTTCTCCCTACGACAAACGGTCTCAGCCGCGCAGGGCCTGGACCGCGGCCTCAAGACGCTTGCCGAAGTCGCCGTCCGCCTGACGGAAGTTGTTGATCGCGCGCTCGGCGATGTCGTCGCGCGAGACACCCGCGATGTTGCCCGCGAGGTTCTCGATCAGCCGCGCCTTCTCGTCCTCGGACATCTTGCGGTAGAGGTTGCCCGCCTGCACGAAGTCGTTGTCCTCGGTGTGCGAGGGCGCCTCGTGGTTGCCCGTGCCACCACTGACCGGGGTGGTCACCCACAGCGGCCGGTCCGTCTGGAACGGGCCGCCGAAGGAGTTCGGCTCGTAGTTCTTCGCGCCCTTGTGGCGGCCGTCGTACAGCGCGCCGTCACGCGAGTTGGTGCGCGCCTCGGTGGCGTGCGGGCGGTTCACCGGCAGGTGGTCGGCGTTGATGCCGACGCGGTAGCGGTGGGCGTCGCCGTACGCGAAGAGGCGGCCCTGGAGCATCTTGTCCGGGGAGGGACCGATGCCGGGCACGAAGTGGGCGGGGCTGAAGATGGACTGCTCGACCTCGGCGAAGATGTTCTCCGGGTTGCGGTTGAGCTCCAGCTTGCCGATCTCGATCGGCGGGTAGTCCTCGTGCGGCCACACCTTGGTGAGGTCGAACGGGTTGAAGCGGTACGTCGCCGCTTCGGCCGCCGGCATGATCTGGACCTGCACGGTCCAGGACGGGAAGTCGCCGCGCTCGATGGCCTCGCGCAGGTCCCGCTGGTGGGAGTCGGGGTCCTCACCCGCGAGCTTCGCTGCGTCGGCCGCCGTCAGGTTCTTGATCCCCTGGTCGGTCTTGAAGTGGTACTTGACCCAGAAGACCTCGCCGGCCTCGTTGTTCCACTGGTACGTGTGCGAGCCGTACCCGTTCATGTGGCGCAGCGTCGCCGGGATGCCGCGGTCGCCGAAGAGCCAGGTGACCTGGTGGGTCGACTCGGGGCTCAGGCCCCAGAAGTCCCAGACGTTGTCGGCTTCCTGCGAGCCCGTGTACGGGTCGCGCTTCTGCGTGTGGATGAAGTCGGGGAACTTGATGGCGTCCTTGATGAAGAAGACGGGGGTGTTGTTCCCGACCAGGTCGTAGTTCCCCTCCTCCGTGTAGAACTTCAGCGCGAAGCCACGGGGGTCGCGCACGGCGTCGGCGGAGCCGAGGTTGCCCGCGACGGTGGAGAAGCGGAGGAAGGTCTCCGTCTGCTTGCCGACCTCGGAGAGGAACTTCGCACGCGTCCACTGCGAGACGTCGCGGGTCAGCGTGAAGGTGCCGTACGCACCGGCGCCACGCGCGTGGACGATGCGCTCCGGGATGCGCTCGCGGTTGAAGTGCGCGAGCTTCTCGAGCAGCGCCTGGTCCTGCACGAGCACCGGACCGCCGACACCAGCGGTCTCGCTGTTCTGGTTGTCGGCGACCGGCGCGCCGGCCTCCGTGGTGAGCGGTCCCTGCGTCACGTGCGCCTCCTGCGTCATTTCCTGCAAGTCCTGTCCTTGGGTTTCGCTGACCCCGATCCTACGATGGACTTTGTCTAAGTCAAGTAAACATCCAAAGTCACACCTCGTCGGGAGTTAGGCTCCTCGCCTGCTAGGCTGGTTCTCATGAGCGACCTGTTGGAACGACTGCGCGGCCGCGGCTGGCGCATGACCGCGCAGCGGCGCGTCGTGGCCGAGGTCCTCGACGGGGACCACGTACACCTGACCGCGGACGAGGTGCACGCCCGCGCCGTGGACAAGCTGCCCGAGATCTCCCGGGCGACCGTCTACAACACCCTGGGCGAGCTGGTCACCATCGGCGAGGTCCTCGAGGTCTCGACGGACCGCAGGGCCAAGCGGTACGACCCGAACGCCCACCGCCCCCACCAGCACCTGGTGTGCGCGAAGTGCGGCACGATCCGCGACGTCCACCCCACGGGCAACCCCCTGAGCAGCCTCCCCGACTCGGAACGCTTCGGCTTCACGATCGAGGGCGCGGACGTCACATACAGGGGCACGTGCCCCAGCTGCGCGGGGGCGTAGCACTCGCCTTTGTGGTTTGTGGGCAGGCGTTCCGCAAGGGCGGAACGGGTGGGCACAAACCACCCACGGTCAGCAGTCGGCAGCGAATCCCAGCCAGAGCAGACCTCTTCCGGAATCTGACGGTGCGTCATATGGTCGGCGGCGCCCAACATCCGCCTGCCCTCCGCAAGGAGACACCGTGGGAGATCCGCACCCCAAACTAGAAGCCCACGCAGTAACAAGAACGTTCGGCCGAGGCGCCAAGGCTGTATACGCGCTGGGCCCCGTGGACCTGGAGATCGCTCCAGGCGAATTCACCTGCATAGTCGGCCCCTCAGGCTGCGGAAAATCAACCCTGCTCCGCATAGCCGCAGGCTTACTGCGCCCCAGCAGGGGCGAGCTGACCATCCGCACAGCCGCGCAGCGACCCGCCGCGATGATCTTCCAGGACTACGGCATCTACGACTGGAAGACCGTCCAGGCCAACGTCCGCTTCGGCCTGGACATCCAGAAGGTCCCCCGCCGCGAGGCGAACGCCCGCGCCACGGACTGGCTGACCCGCCTAGGCCTCGCCGACTTCGCCGACGCCTACCCCGCCACCCTCTCCGGCGGCATGCGCCAACGCGTGGCCATCGCCCGCGCCCTGGCCGTGGAGCCCGAGATCCTCCTGATGGACGAGCCGTTCGCGGCCCTGGACGCCCAGCTCCGCACGATCCTCCAGGACGAACTCCTCGACCTCACCCAGACCACCCGCACCACCACCCTCTTCATCACCCACAGCCTCGAAGAGGCGATCGTCCTCGGCGACCGCGTCCTGGTCATGTCCGCCCGGCCGGGCCGCATCATCGCCGAACACCGCCCGCCGTTCCCGAGGCCCCGCACCGGAGACGTACGAGCGACCCCTGAATTCACCGCCCTCAAGGGCGAGTTGTGGGACCTGCTGCGCGGCGAGGTGGTCCGCGAGGACTCGCAGGACGAGGCGGCAGCGGCATGACGACGACCACCTCACCCAGAGCGCCCGAAGAACCCCAGGACGGCGTGCTCGTCCGCAAGCCCGGCCCCCAGGAACTGCACCCCGCCCGCACCCACCGCAGGCGCCGCACCCTGGAGACCGGCCTCGCCGTCGCCGTCCCCCTCGCCCTGATCCTCCTCTGGCAGCTGGCCGCCACCCAGGCCTGGATCGACGACCGCGTCTACCCCGCTCCCCAGACCATCCTCGAGGACGGCTGGGAGCGCGCGGCGGACGGCGACCTGTGGCCCGACGTCTGGGCCACGCTCAAGCGCGTGCTCGCCGGCTACGCGATCGGCACGGTCACCGGCTACGCGCTCGGCCTCCTCATGGGCTCGCTCTCCCTCGTGCGCGCGGCGCTCGAACCGCTCCTGGACGCGCTGTACGTCGTACCGAAGCTGGCCCTGCTGCCCGTCTTCCTGAACATGTTCGGCCTCGGGGAGGGCCCGCAGATCGCGCTCGTGGCGGCCACCGTCTTCTTCTTCGTCTGGATCTCGACGATGGCGGCGGTGCTCGCCGTGCCCTCAGGGCATCGCGACGCCGGCCAGGTCTTCGGCGCCTCGCCGTGGCAGATGTTCCGCCACGTCCTGCTGCCCGCCTCGCTGCCCGCCGTGCTCGTGGGCGCGCGGATCGCGGCGGGCGTCGCGGTCCTGGTGATCGTGGCGTCGGAGCAGATCGCGGCGTCGAACGGCCTCGGCCACCTGATCTTCGACTCCCGGGCGCTGTTCCAGAACGACGTGATGTTCGTCGGCATCGTCTGCGTGGCCGTGCTCGGCGTCGTCTTCTCCGAACTGGTGCGCATCGCGGGCCGGTTGCTCACCCCGTGGGCCCCGCGCGACCGCGGCAGAAGCCAGTCATGAACGTACGTACGAATGCGCTCGGAGGCCCCATGCATACCCGCACCCGCGTCTCGGCCCTCACGCTGCTCCTGGCGGGCTCGCTGCTCGCCTCCGCGGGCTGCGCGAAGGAGGACGACACCACGGACTCGGCGGCGCCCGCGAAGCCCCGCACCATCAAGGCGGTCCCCGGCTGCGGCAAGGGCAGCTGGACGGACCCGTCCGACCTCGCCAAGGACCGCGCGCCCGCCCGCTGCGACAAGGGCGCCCCGGCCCCGCGCCCCCTGCCCAAGGAGCGCAGCCTCACCATCGCGACCGGCACACTCAGCGCCGAGTACGTCGCCCCCCTCCAAATGGCCGTGCAGAAGGGCGAGTTCAAGAAGGAAGGCCTGAACGTCCACCTCAAGGTGCTCCCCACCCCCGACGCCCTCCCGCTCCTCGCCAAGGGAGACATCGACGCCCAGTGGGCCGCCCCGGAGGCCGCCGTCATGAACGGCATCACGGGCGGCTTCACCATCAAGTGGGCTGCCGGGAACTTCTCCCCCGACCCGAAGTCCAAGAGCGGCCTGTGGGTGAAGCTGAAGAAGGGCGAGAGCGCGGACCACGTCCCTATGGCGGGCCGCAAGCTCGGCACCATGATCGGCAAGGGCTCGGTCATCGCGTACCCCATGGGCAAGGCCCTGAAGAAGCACGGCGGCGGCCTCGACAAGATCCAGTTCCAGCAGCTGGGTTCGGCGGACGTCCTGACGGCACTCCAGAACGGCGGCACCGACTCCGCCTGGCTCCTCGACCCGGTCTGGCGCAAGGTCGACGGCGACAAGCAGTACGCCTTCCTCGGCGGCCAGCCGCGGGGCGAGCCGCTCGGCGGCCTCCTGTTCGGCCCCAACCTCCTGACCAAGGACCCGGACGCGGGCGTCGCGCTGCTGCGCGCGTACATCAGGACCGTGAACACGTACTTCGCCGGTGACTACAAGGCGGACAAGGCCTTCGTGGCCGAGCTCGCGAAGCTCCTGAAGACCGACGAGGCGGTCCTGAGGTCGACTCCGTCACTGCGCATGGACTGGGAGATCCGGGCCGGCACGACGGACCGGCTCCAGGCGGCGTACGAGGCTGCGGGCGTCGCCGAGGGCGACAAGGTCCCGGAGAAGAAGGCGGTGGACCGCAGGCTGTACGAGGAGGCCGTGGGCCACAAGCGGTAGCGGTCCGGTTACGCACCAAACGGGGCCCGTTACGCACCAAGGGCCGGAAAGCTTCGAAAAGCTTTCCGGCCCTTGGCCTTTAGTAGCGGGGACAGGATTTGAACCTGCGACCTCTGGGTTATGAGCCCAGCGAGCTACCGAGCTGCTCCACCCCGCGCCGTTGTGTTGTAACCGTACGTCAAGCGCGACGACCAGCGCAAATCCGTTCCGCGCACCGGCTGTGGGCAGCCGCAGGAGCTACGCGGTCAGCTCCTGCTGAAGCGCCTCGCGCAAGCGAGCCGCCCGCTCGGAAACCTCGGCAGGCCCAAGCTCGACCGCACGGGAAGCCCACCGCTGCCCCTCGACCAGCTGCCCGCGCCGAGCGTAAAGCAGCGCAAGCCGCAGCGCGGCCCGCCCGTGCCCCGCGTCAGCGGCCCGCGTCCACCACAGCGCGGCCTCGGGCTCACTGCCCTCGCGGGCAAGCAGCAGCCCCAGGTTGAACGCGCCGTTCCGGCTGCCCGCGTCCGCCGCGAGGCGGTACCACCGCGCCGCCTCGACGACGTCACCGCGCCCCGCGGCCAGCATCCCGACCCGCACCTGCGCCCGCCGGTGCCCCTGCTGTGCCGCCCGCTCGTACCACTCCTCGCACTCGGTCTTCTCCGCGGCGGGCTCCCCGAGGGCGGGCGGGCCCGCGGCGGACCGCCGCGCGTCGAGCACGGTGCCGAGCCGGTACGCCGCCTCCGCGCTGCCGCCACCGGCAGCGCACCGCAGATGCCGCTCGGCGTCCTGCTCGTCGCCTTCCCGCAGCCGCGCGGTGCCGACCTGGAGCGCGGCCTCGGTGTGCCCGGCGGCCGCCGCACGCTCGTACCAGGGCAGGGCGGAGCCCTCGTCGTCACGGGACGCGTACAGAATCCCGAGGTTGAAGGCCGCGTCCACGCTGCCCGCCTCCGCGGCCTTGGAGAACCACGGCTCGGCGCCGGCCGCGTCGCCGCCCTGGAGCAGCAGCACGGCGAGCGCGTTGGCGGCCTCGCGGTGACCGGCGTACGCGGCGCGCCTGTACCACTGGTCGGCCTGCGCGGTCCGCCCCTGCTCGGCGCAGAGCAGACCGAGGTTGTACGCGCCGTTCACGTCGCCCGCGTCCATGGCCGCCCTGTACCACCGCTCGGCGGTCTGGGTCTCGCCCCGCTCGGCATGCAGCGCGCCCAGGGCGTTCGCGGCGTTCCCGTCGCCGTCCTGGGCCGCTTTCAGCCACCAGACGGCGGCGCTCTCCTCGTCGCCCGCGTCACGCAGCAGGAAGCCGAGGGCGCAGGCGGCACGCGCCTCCCCGTCCTTCGCGGAGTTCAGGTACCAGCGCCCCGCCTCCTTCAGCTCGCCGCGCTGCTCCAGGATCGCGCCGAGGTGCAGCGCGGCCCGCCGGTGACCGCGCGCGGCGGCCTGGCGGTACCACTGCTCGGCCTCGGCGGCAGCGGAACGTCCGCCTCCGTCGTCGGTGCGCTCGGCTGTGGCGCGCCGGTCGAGGGCGCGGGCGATCCGGTACGCGGCCTCGCGGTGACCGCGCTCGGCCGATGCCCGCATCCAGCGCTCGGCGCCGACGTCTCCGCGGTGCTCCAGAAGATCGGCGAGGGCGTAGGCACCCAGGGCGTGGCCCTGCTCGGCGGACTGCCGCAGCCAGTACTCCGCAGCGGGCTCGTCGCCGCGCTCGCGGTGGTGCCGTCCGAGCGCGTGAGCGGCCGCGGCGGAACCGGCGACGGCGGCGACCCGCCACCAGCCGGCCGCCTCGTCGGCGTATCCGCGCTGGTGGAGGAGGACTCCGAGGTTGTTGGCAGCGGCACGGTCGCCCTCGGCGGTCGCAGCGCGCAGTAAAGATTCGGCCCCGTCGAGATCACCGCGGCGCAGCAGAAGGCTTCCGAGGACGCTCATCGCGTCGACGTCTCCGGCCTCGGCGGCCAGCCGATGGCGCATCTCGTCGGCGGCCGCCCCGGGATCCTCCCGGTCGGCCGGCTGCACAAACCGCCCTGTCTCCAACAGAGTTGCCTTGTCCCCCATAACGTCCATCGTCGCACCACCTGCAACCTGGGTACACCTGGTATACCGCAGCCAGTGAGGTCACTTCAGCGTTTTGTCGACATGCCCACAGAGAGATAAGTGAAACACAGTTTTCCCAACTCCCCCCGGGCGGAGCACGGTTCGCACAGACCAGCGCACGACGCCACGGACCCCGGGCACACACGACGAAGGCCCGGATCCGATAAGGATCCGGGCCTTCATCTTCTAGTAGCGGGGACAGGATTTGAACCTGCGACCTCTGGGTTATGAGCCCAGCGAGCTACCGAGCTGCTCCACCCCGCGCCGTTGTGTTCAAACCGTACCACGGCGCGGAGGGGGTGTTTCGCAGCTGGTCAGCCGCCGTTCTTGTCGCCGTCCTTGTCGCCGTTCTTATCCGCGTTCTTGTCGTCCTTCTTGTCCGCCGCGGCCTGGGCGTCCTCGGCTCGCTGCAGGGCGTCCTCGAGCTTCTCCTGCGCTTCGCCGTAGGCCTTCCAGTCGCCGTCCTTCAGGGCCGTCTGCCCGTCCTCGAACGCCTTCTGGGCGTCGTCGAGGGCAGCCTGCACCGTCGGGTCGTTCGTCTTGGGCGGATCGGTCGGATCGGCCGGCTCGTCCGGGTCCTCGGCCGGTGGCTTGGTGGTCCCCTCGGCGCCGAAGACCTGGTTGAGGCCGTCGCTCAGGGAGTCCGCGAACGCGGTCTCCGTGCCGTAGGACACCGCCACCTTCTTCAGGAGCGGATACGCCGATTTACGTCCCTGTACGTACACGGGCTCGACGTAGAGGAACCCGTCGTCCAGTGGCACGGTCAGCAGATTTCCGTAGAGGACGTCGGAGTCGGCGCCCTTCATGTCCCGGACGAAGTTACCGACCTCGGTCATCGAGTTCAGCTTGTTCTGGACCTGTTCCGGGCCGTCCACGTCGCCCGTGACTCTCAGCAGCTTCATCGTGCCGAAGTTCTTGCTTCTGGCGTCGGCGTCGACCGTCATGAAGGCGCGTAGGTTCGGGCGCCCGCTGGGGGTGAACGTCGTCGTCAGCGAGAACTGCTGCTGCGTCTGTCCCGGCGACTTCATGGACAGGTAGTACGGCGGGACCGCGCTGTTGTCCTTCTTCGTCGGGTCGTTCGGCACCTGCCAGGCGTCACTCGCGTTGTAGAACTGGCCGGGATCCGTGACGTGGTAGAGCGTCAGGAGCTCGCGCTGCACCTTGAACATGTCCTGGGGGTAGCGCAGGTGGTCCATCAGGGTCTTGGGGATCTCGCCCTTGTCCTTGACGGTGTCCGGGAACGCCTTCTTCCAGGTCTTCAGGACCGGGTCCTTCTCGTCCCAGGTGTAGAGCTTGACCTCTCCGGTGTACGCGTCGACGGTCGCCTTCACCGAGTTGCGGATGTAGTTGACCCGGTTCTGCTGGGCCACCACCGCGCGCGCGTCGTCGGACTCGGACAGCGAGTCGGCCGTGGTGTCGCCGAGCGTGGTCCGCGAGGCGTACGGATAGCCGTTGCTGGTCGTGTAGGCGTCGACGACCCACTGGATCTTGCCGTCGACCACCGTCGGGTACGTGTCGCCGTCGATGGTCAGCCAGGGAGCCACCGACTCGACGCGCTCCTTGGGGGTGCGGTTGTAGAGGATCCGCGACCCCTCGCCGATGGCGCCCGAGTACAGCATCTGGGGTTCGCCGAAGGACACCGCGTACGCGGCGCGGTTGATCGGGTTGGAGAGGTTGACCCCGCTGTCGCCCTTGTAGCTGTAGGTCTTCTGGCCTCCGCCGTCCTCTTCGTAGTCGAGCTCCTTCTGGGGCCCGCCCACGATCGAGTACTGGGTGGTCTTCTCGCCGTAGTAGATCCGCTGCTCGTACTCGCCGAGGTTGCCGGTGGTCGGCAGGCCGTAGTTCGTGAAGTCCGGAGCGCCCTTGGAGCCCTTCTTCGTCTCCGTGCCCTTGGCCGTGACCATGCCGTAGCCGTGGGTGTAGGCGAAGTGGTCGTTGATCCAGTTGCGCTTGTCGAGCTTGTCGAGGCTCAGCTCACGCAGACCGACGACGGTGTCCTGGCCGTTGTAGCGGTCCACGTCCAGGGTCCTCGGGAAGCGGTAGTACTCGCGCTCCTGCTCCAACTGCTGGAACGTCGGCGAGACGATGTTCGGGTCGTTCAGCCGGTAGTTGGCGGCCGAGTCCGCGTCGTCGCGCTTCTTCTTGGGATCCTCGTCGGCCTTGCCCGCGCCCTTGTAGTCCTCGGGCTTCACGCCGCTGATGCCGTACGCGTTGCGCGTCGCCTCGATGTTCTTCTCGATGTACGGCGCTTCCTTGGCCTGCTCGTTCGGCTGGACCTGGAACTTCTGCACGATGGCCGGGTACAGGCCGCCGATGAGGATGGCGGAGAGGACCATCAGGCCGAAGCCGATGACCGGCAGCTGCCAGGTGCGCCGCCACAGCGTCCCGAAGAAGAGCAGGGCGCAGATGACGGCGATGCAGAACAGGATGGTCTTCGCCGGCAGATACGCGTTCGCGTCCACGTAGCGAAGGCCCGTCCAGTCGCCCGTCGCCTTGAAGTCACTGGACTTCACCGCGAGGCCGTACCGGTCGAGCCAGTACGCCACTGCCTTGAGCGTCACGAAGACGCCGAGCAGCACCGACAGGTGCCCGGTGGACGCCGCCGTGGCGCGCGCGCCGGGGCTGGTGATCCGCAGCCCGCCGTACAGGTAGTGCGTGAGGGCGGCGGCGATCAGGGAGAGCACCGTCGCCGCGAAGCCGAAGCCCAGCAGGAAGCGGTACCAGGGCAGGTCGAACGCGAAGAACGACACGTCCAGGTGGAACTGCGGGTCCTTCTGATTGAAGGAGACGCCGTTCACCCACAGGAGCCATGTGCGCCACTGGCCGGCGGCCGACGCGCCCGCGATCAGGCCGACGAGCGTGGCGATGCCGAGCAGCAGCCACTTCTTGTACGGCGCGATGCTCATGCGGTACCGGTCGAGGCTCTGCTGCTCCATCGACATGGCGCTCAGTGGCGGGCGCAGCCGGTGCGCCAGCCAGATGTTCAGTCCGACCGCGGCCGCCATCAGGAGGCCGAAGACGGAGAACAGGCCGATCTTGGTCCACAGGGTCGTCGTGAAGACCGACGAATAGTTGACCGAGCGGTACCAGAGCCAGTCCGTCCAGAACCCCGCGAACATGACGAACACCATGGCGAGTACAGCCAGGATGCCCAGTGTCATGAGCAGGGTCCGGACGCGACGGGACGGTCGGCCCACTCTGATCCGTGGCCCCGTCGGGCCTCCGCCGCGGTCCGGCATCTGGAAAGCCAAGGTGCGCACCTCGAAGTTCGATGTTGATTCTGTTGATCCGTCAGGGCCCTGTGATCGTGGACCCACACCTATGCAACTTACCTACGCTTTACTCGGTTCCCGTTTCTCGGGACTAACGAGGCAGGATTGTGACCATGTCCAACACTCCCATGGCAGCGAGCCCCCTCACCCGTGCCGTACTCGAGATCGATGAGTACGCGTCCGGCATCGGCTGGGACCGGCCCGCACGCCTCTTCGCGCTCGTCGACACGGCGCGACTGCGCTCCCAAGAACCCGGCCTTGCCAACCAGCTCGGCCTCGACAACTCCCCCGAGGAAACCGGCCTCACCCCCATCGAGCAGGAGGAGATCCCGGAGGGCAAGCCGCTGGACGAGTTCCTCGGCACCATCGCCTGGCCGGACGCCGTGGTGGGCTGCGCCCTCACGGTGGAGCGCCTGATGCTGCCGCCGTCGGCCGAGACGTCCGTCCCCGACGGGCTCGGCGAGGCTCAGCTCGCGAAGTGGGTGGCCGAGCACCCGGACCGCCAGGAGGTCCGCATGACGGTGGCGGTGCTGCGTGACGGTGCGCGCGAATCGGCCCTGCGGCTGCGCGAGAAGGACTCGCCCACCGAGGTCCTCACGGGCTCGGACCTGGTTCCGGGGCTCGCGGACGCGCTGGCGGCCACGTTCGCCGACTGACACCACGCTGTTCTCGTACGCGGGTGGGGCCGGCCCCACCCGCGTACTTCTGTCTCCGTGGTCCGTGCCGCTACTTCTTCACCGTGCACTGCGGCAGGTCCGCGGTGTCGCCCTTGCGGATGTCGTCGAGTGCGTCGACCGCGTCGTCGATGGTGTCCACCTTGACCAGCGTGAGGCCGTCGGGGACGTCCTTGGCGGCCGTGGCGCAGTTGTCCTTCGGCGTCAGGAAGTACTCGGCGCCCTTGGCACGCGCGCCGACCGTCTTCATGCCGATGCCGCCGATCGGGCCGACCTTGCCCTTCGCGTCGATCGTGCCGGTGCCGGCCACGAATTTGCCGCCGGTGAGGTCGTCCGGGGTCAGCTTGTCGACGATGCCGAGCGCGAACATCAGTCCGGCGCTGGGGCCGCCGACATCGGCGAGCTTGATGTCGATCGTGAACGGGAACGTGTGATCGGTGCCCGCTTCGATGCCGACGATCGCACGGCCGTCCTGCGCCTTCTCCGTGGTGATCTTGACGTCGTCCGTCCGGGTCGGCTCCTTGCCCGCCTTCTCCGCGGCGGCCGCCTCCTTGACGGGGACGACACTGAAGACGACGTCCTGGCCCGGCTTGTGCTTGGTGACCAGCTTGGCGACGTCCGTCATCTCCTTCACGGGCGTGCCGTCGACCTTCCTGATGACGTCACCGGCGTGGAGCTTGCCCTCGGCGGGGCTGTTCTTGAAGACGGTGGAGACGACGACCTGGGACTCCACCGGGAGGTCCAGTTCCTTGAGCGCCGCGACCTTGGCGCTCTCCTGGGACTGGCTGAACTCCTCGGCGTTCTCCTGGGTCGACTGCTGCTCGGTCTTGCCGTTCGGGTAGAGGGTGTCGTGCGGCACCACGATGTTGTCGTGGGCCAGCCAGCCGTACACGGCCTCCGCGATGTTCATGTTGTAGTCGGCGCTCGTGACCCGGACCGTCGTCATGTTGAGGTGACCGGTCGTCGGATAGGTCTTGTGGCCGGAGATCTGCAGCACCGGCTCGCCGCCGTGGTCGCCGAGGGTGTTCACCGTGGGACCCGGGGACATCTCCGAGTACGGCACTTTGATGAGGACTCCGGCGCAGAGCAGCGCGATCAGCATCAGGGTGGAGGCGAGCATCGTCGCGGTGCGGCGTGGCATGGAACGACAGTACGGGACCTGTCTGTCAGTGCACCCCTGGGGCCAGTCCGTACGGGGCCCAGGGCCTCACGTGCCGGAGTGGGACTTCTCCATCGCCTCGCGGAAGGCCGCGTAGCCGTTCAGCTCGGTGTGGTCCCCGGTCTTGCCGGACTTGCGGTTGCGCGCCGCCAAGGCAGCCCACAGCCCCGCACCGACCGCTGCCGCAAACGGAATCAGCAACCAGGCAAGTGATGCCATGTCGACCTCCCGACCCCTTGAGCGACCGCAACTGACTGATCAGCAGATTAACCATCCGCTGCGTCAACGCTCACGCCAGGGGTCGGGTTACGCAACCGGAAGCACTTGGGGCCAACTGGCCGGGTGGCGGCGGCAGGACCTCAACAGGCGCCGACCCACTCCTCCTGGCCGTCGGAGAAGCGCTGGTGCTTCCAGATCGGCACTTCGTGCTTGAGGTCGTCGATCAACTTGCGGCAGGCGGCGAAGGCCTCCGCGCGGTGCGGGCAGGAGACCGCCACGACGACCGCGAGGTCGCCCACCGCCAGGTCGCCGACGCGGTGGACGGCGGCCAGCGCGCGCACCGGATATTCGGCGACGACCTTCTCGGCCACCCGGCGCATCTCGGCCTCGGCCGTCGGGTGGGTCGAATAGCCGAGCTCGTCGACGTCCGCACCGCCGTCGTGATTGCGCACGGTCCCCACGAAGAGCGCCGTGCCACCCGCTGCGTCGTCGCCGACGGCCCGGAAGACCTCGTCCAGGGAGAGCGGTGCGTCACGGATCGCGAGGAGCCTGATGGGGTCCTGTGCGGCCTGCTCGCCGGGGTGGTCGTTCGTGGTGCGTGCCATGCGGCCATGGTGCCGCACGGCACGGACATCACGGAATAGCGTTTTCGCCCGGCACGCGTGCGTGCCGCGTTGGAGCTCTCTACAGGCCCGCGGCCGGGCCCTGGCGCGTCTCAGATCCGGCGCCGTGCCTTCCGTGCGCGCCGCACCACCGCCGCGGCGCCAAGCAGCGCGACCGTCGCACCCGCGGCACCCGCGGCCGTCGCGTCCTTGCGGCCCAGCCTGCGTCCCGCCACGGTCCGGCGCCCCGCGACCTCCTCGAGCAGCTCCGCGAGGACCTCCTCGTTGGTCCACTGCGGCCGCCAGCCCGCGTCGTGCAGCCTGCTGACGCTGACCACCCACGGGTACATCGTGTACGCGAGGTCACCGGCCGGAGACGGAGTGAGACCGATCCGGTGCAGCCGCGCGGCCGCGCCCAGGGCCACCGTGGAGGGCAGCTCCATGCGGCGGATCTCGCTGAGCTCCTCGACCTCTTCCTGCTCCAGCCAGCCGTCGCAGCCGACGGCCAGCTCCCCGTCGACCTTCTCCAGGACGGCGTACTCAAGAGCGCTGCACAGGTCCTCGACGTGGCAGAACTGCCAGGCGGGGCGCGAGCCCGCCACCACGAGCAGCCGGGGCGACTCGAAGTACCGCGTGAGCGCGGTGTCCGTGCCGCCCACCAGGATCGCGGGCCGCACCACGGTGACGTTCAGACCGGGGTGGGCCCGGGGCGCGCGCCGGGCGAGGCGCTCGACCTCCAAGAGGTCACCGACACCGGTCGCCTCCGCGGTGGCGCGCAGTTCGGCGTCTTCGGAGAGGGGCAGTTCGTTGTCGGACAGCGCTCCGTAGACCATCGCCGACGTGCAGAGCACGACGCGGTGGACACCGGCCGCGGCGGCGGCCGTCAGCACGGTCTGCGTGCCGCGCACGTTGTACGCCGTACGGGCCGCCGCGTCGGTCTCCAGGTCGAGATCGAGCGCGAGGTGGACCACGACGTCCGCGCCCCGCAGCTTCTCGGCGATGGCCGGGTCCCTGACGTCCAGGATGTGCCACTGGGCCTGGGCGCACTCGCCCCGCCGCTCGTCGATGGCAACGACCTGCTTGATCTCCTCGGACGCGGCCAGGCGCTCGGTCAGGAGCGCGCCCACGCCGGAGGCGGCGCCGGTGACGGCGACCACTGGCCCTCGGACGGGGGCCGGGGTTGAAAGGTTTCGCGCTGCGCGAACCTGTGGATCTGGGGAACTCACCAGGCGTCTCCAGCGGTTGTCTTCAGTAGATACGCGAATGACGCGTACGTACCAGGTGGCATCCATCCTGCCGCAGGCCATGAGTCGGCGAAGCACTGAGGCCCGATCCCGTCACGGTGTCTACGCTGGGTGGTGTTGTAAGGCAGCCGCCGCCGGAACCATACCGGCGGCCTGACGAGCCGAGGAATCCCGTGAGTGACACCCCATTCGGATTCGGCCTTCCGCCGGAGGAGCCGGAGAACGGCGACGAGGGCAAGAAGAAGGACACCCCCGGAGGGGGACAGGGCGGAGGACAGGGTCCCGGTGGCCCTGCGAACCCCTTGGGCTTCGGCGGCCTGCCCGGCGCTGGCGGCCCCGGCGGTGACAATCCGTTCGCCGCGATGTTCGGTTCGATGAATCCGAACGACCTGGGCGCCGCGTTCCAGCAGCTCGGCCAGATGCTCTCGTACGAGGGCGGGCCGGTGAACTGGGACATGGCCAAGGACATCGCCCGCCAGACCGTCTCCCAGGGGACGCCCGACGGCACCAAGGACGCGAGCGTCGGTCCCACGGAGCGCGGCGCGGTCGAGGAGGCCATCCGCCTCGCCGACCTGTGGCTCGACGACGCGACGTCCCTGCCGTCCGGCTCCGGCGTGGCCGTGGCCTGGAGCCGCGCCGAGTGGGTCGAGGCGACCCTTCCGGTGTGGAAGGAGCTCGTCGACCCGGTCGCCGAGCGGGTCGGCCTCGCCATGGGTGACGTGCTCCCCGAGGAGATGCAGGCCATGGCGGGCCCGCTGATCGGGATGATGCGCTCCATGGGCGGCGCCATGTTCGGCCAGCAGATCGGCCAGGCCGTGGGTGTGCTCGCGGGCGAGGTCGTCGGCTCCACCGACATCGGCCTGCCGCTCGGCCCGGCCGGCAAGGCCGCCCTGCTTCCGGTGAACGTCGAGGCCTTCGGCAAGGACCTGGGCGTCCCCCAGGAGGAGGTCCGGCTCTACCTCGCGTTGCGAGAGGCCGCCCACCAGCGGCTCTTCGCCCACGTGCCGTGGCTGCGCTCGCATCTGTTCGGCGCGGTCGAGGGGTACGCCCGCGGCATCAAGGTCGACACCGCCAAGCTGGAGGACGTGGTCGGCCAGCTCGACCCGCAGAACCCCGAGCAGCTTCAGGAAGCGCTCCAGCAGGGCATGTTCCAGCCCGAGGACACTCCCGCCCAGAAGGCCGCCCTGGCCCGCCTGGAGACGGCTCTCGCGCTCGTCGAGGGCTGGGTGGACGCGGTCGTGCACGCGGCGGCCAAGCCCCGCCTGTCGTCCGCCGACGCCCTCCGTGAGACGCTGCGCCGCCGTCGCGCGACGGGCGGCCCCGCGGAGCAGACGTTCGCCACGCTCATCGGCCTGGAGCTGCGCCCGCGCCGGCTGCGGGACGCCTCGCGCCTGTGGGCCTCGCTCACGGACGCGCGCGGCGTGGACGGGCGTGACGGCCTGTGGGCCCACCCGGACATGCTGCCGACGGCCTCGGACCTGGACGACCCGGACGGCTTCGTTCACCACGAGCAGCTGGACTTCTCCGAGCTGGACAAGATGCTCGGCGAGGCGGCGGGCGGCTCGTCCAAGCCGGACCTCAAGAAGGACACCAAGGACACCGAGGACGACGGCAACGCCAAGGGCGAGGACAAGGGCGACAGCGAGAAGTGAGCCTGTACGACGACACGGTCCTCGTCCTGAAGGGGTACGGGGACGAGGACCAGGAAGAGCTGCGCCAGTACTACCTGGACCATCTCGCCGCCCATCCCGAGGACGGCATGTGGAAGGCCTGCACGGACGGCCATGTGACGGCGAGCGCCCTGGTCATCGACCCGGTGCGCGGGCGCGTGCTGCTGACCCTGCACAAGAAGCTGCGGATGTGGCTTCAGATGGGCGGCCACTGCGAGCCGGGCGACCCGACCCTGGCCGCGGCCGCGCTGCGCGAGGCCACGGAGGAGTCGGGTGTGCCGGGTCTGACGCTCCTGCCGGGAGGCCCCGTCCGGCTGGACCGCCACCCGATTCCGGGCCCCTGCACGCAGCACCTCGACGTGCAGTACGCGGCGCTGGCCCCGCAGGACGCCGTCGAGGCGATCAGCGACGAGTCACTGGACCTGCGCTGGTTCGCGTACGACGAGGTGGCGGATGTGGCCGACGAGTCGGTCGTACGCCTGATGGAAGCAACGAGGGCACGGCTGTAGCCGTGCCCCGTAAGGGGCGCGGGGAGCTGCGCGACCAGTCACAACCGGCCCGCAGTTCCCCACGCTCCTCCTGGTTCTGTCTCGCCTGGAGAGGCTTCAGCTCCAGACGTTGCCTTGGTTCTGCCCCCGAGCGCCCTGCTGTCCGACGCCGAACTGGGCGCGCGCGCCCTGCCCGATAACGGCGTTCTGGGGCGGCAGCATCTCGCTCGGCTGGACGAGTGCGTAGCCCTGGCCCATGAAGCTGAGCTCCCAGCCCTCACCGGTGTTGCCGCGGCGCCGCCACACTCCCGAGGAGTGCGTCTGGGCCTGCATCTGGACCCGCAGACCGTTGGACCAGGCGACGATCGCGTCGGCGTCGGCGTTCACGTACTGGTCCGGCGTGACCTGCAGCATCAGCGGCTGCCCCGAGGTCATCAGGGCCACCTTGCCGCGGCCCGTGATGTTGAGCTGGTACTTGCCGGAGCCGGAGATGCCGTACTGGCTGTCCACGGCGATGACCTGATGGGTCAGCGACGAGTCGAGCGCGAGGACGTAGCTGCTGTCCACGGTCAGGCCGTCCTGGTCCACATCCACTACGTGGATGTACTGGGCGAGGTTGGCCAGATAGACCGTGCCCTGGCCGTGGCAGCGCATCAGGTCGAGGCCCTCACCGGTGTGCGCGCGGGCCCGCTGGTTGCCCTGGCTCTGGTACTCGGCGTCGAACTCGACCAGACCCTGATAGGCGACCATGGCGCCCTTGCGGGCCAGGATGTCGTCGTGGCCCGCGAGGGCGACCCGCAGCAGCTGCGGGTTCTGGACGGTGTAGCGCTCCTGAGTCTGCTGCTCGGTGTGCGCGAAAAGTGGGCTCTGCATGGTGTGTTGCTCCCCCTCAGCCCCGAGCTCGGAGACGGTCGGTGCTGTCCTCGCTGGGCTGTACGACGACGATGCCCTCCCCGGAGAAGCCCATCTGGTAGGCCTCACCGCTGCCGCGCCCGATGAGCGAACCGGCCTTGAAGCTGCGCTTGCCCTTCACCTTGAGGTTCGGGGACCAGGCGATCAGGGCGTCCGGGTCGACGTACGTCTCGTCATCGCCGCGGCCGCAGTCGACGACGATCGGGGTGCCGCGGGAGGTCAGCGCCACCCAGCCCTGGCCGGAGATCTTGATGTTCCACAGGCCCTGACCGGTGAACTTGGCCAGGCCCTTGACCCGCTCGACGCCCCACTGGAGGTTCGCGTCGAAGGCCAGGAGGTTCGTGCCGTTCACCGAGAGCGAGTCGCCCGCCAGATTGATGACGACGACGTCGGCTCCGTAGTCGGCGAGGTAGAGCAGGCCGTCTCCGGAGCACTTCATCAGAGGTGCGCCTTCGCCGGTCATCCACTCCTTGGCGATTTGGCGGACCGCGGGCGGATTGGGCTCGTACTGCACGAAGCCTTCGTAGGCGACCATCGAACCCACGCGTGCGAGCAGGTCGTTTCCGGTCTGCATCGCCACCTTGACCATGTGGTGGCCGTGGTTCTCCATACGGGCGGCGACAGGCGCCGGGGCAAAGCCCGCGAGTTGCTGATTCATGACGGGCTCCCTCAGACCTCGTACGGCTGGACGATGATGAAGTTGCCGGGCGCACCCCGGAACTGGAGGTTCACGCTCTCCCCCGTGGAGCCCGCGGACGCGTTGCTGCGCAGCCGCACCTGGCTGGAGACGATCGCCTGGGACGCCGCCGACCAGGCGACCACGGCGTGGCAGTCGGCGAACGTCGTCGGCGTGACGGGCAGGACGACGGGCACACCGTGCGTCTTGACGATGACCGTGCCGGTGCCCTGGAACTGCATCACGAACAGCGCGCCACCGGGGATGCCGTGGCCCTCGATCCTGCGCACCTCGTGCTGGAGGGACTCGTCGAACGCGAGGACGTTCTCCGCGGAGACGCAGATCGCGTCCCCCTGGAGCTCGATGGGGTGCAGGTAGGTGGCTTCTTCGGCGAGGAAGACCTGGCCCCGACCGGAGCAGCGCATCAACTGCATCTCCTGGCCGGTGGAATTGCCCACGACGCGGCCCGCGAAGCCCGCGCCCTTGTAGCTGAATTCGACCTTGCCCTGGTAAAGCACCATGCTGCCCTGCCGGGCGAGCACGGCCTGCTCGCTGACGCCGAGATCGACGCGGATCAGCTTCTCGTTCTGCTGCGTCCAGCGCTGCCCGGTGGGGGCCTCGCGGTACTTCTGGAGAGCGGCGGCCACACCTCCGCCCTGAGGGGCCGCGCCTTGCGGGGCGCCGGGCTGGCCGGGGAACTGGCCGGGTGGCTGCTGGCCGTAGCCGGGAGGCATCGGGGCGCTCGACTGCTGACCGTAACCGGGAGGCATTGGGGCACTCGGCTGCTGACCGTAACCGGGCGGCGGAGGCGGCGGGGGCGCCGATTGGCCGGGGACCTGGCCGAACTGCGGCTGGTTCATCGGCGCCACGATGGTCTGCGCGGCGTGCACCGAGGGGTCCACCGGGGCCGGGGCGGGCGGCGGAGTGGCACCCTGCGGCGGCGCGAAATGCTGGGCCGGGGCCGGGGCCGGGGCGGGCGCGGGGGCCGGAGCCGGTGCCGGGGTCTGGGCGGGTGCGGCGGGGGCGCCGAACGCGGGCGGCGCGGCGGCCTGGCCGGGCGGCGCGAAGGACGGGGCGCCGGCCTGCGGTGGCTGCGGCGCGGGCTCCTCCTCGGCGACCTCGCCACCGAAGTTCTTCAGGAGTGCGTCGAGGCCTCCGTCGAAGCCCTGGCCGATCGCGGCGAACCGCCAGACGTCCTTCATGTAGAAGTCGCCCAGCATCACGGCACGCTCCGTGGAGAACTCCGCGCCGTTGAAGGAGTAGCGGGCCACTTCCTCGCCGCCCGCGACGATCCGGATGTACCCGGGGGCGACCTGCGACATCTGCCCGGCGCCGTCGATCGTCGCCGTGAACGACAACTTCTTGATCTGCGGCGGAATCCGGTCGAGCGTGACCCGGAAGGACTCCGTGTCGCCGGCCTGCGCGCCGAGGAGCTGGATGGACTCCTCGGGAGACTTCGGCTGGTTGAAGAAGATGAAGTAACTGTCGTCCGACAGGCGCTCGTCCGCGTCCAGGCCGAAGCAGCTGATGTCGAAGCTCAGTCCGGGGGCGGAGATCTGCACACCTACGTACAGATCGGTCCCCGCGGTGAGGTCACTGATCTTGGCCTTGTGGCCGCGTTGGAATTCCCTGGCCATACGTAACGACCGTCCCCCATCCCGAATGTAAATGCGTCGCGCCAGGCTAACCGCAAACTCGGACAGCGGACCAAGCCGGTACAGACCCGGTACACAACCCGCGCGCCCGGCGGAAGTTCACTCGTCGCGGGCAGCGAGCAGATGGGGCAGCCGGTCGGCCGCGACCACACCTTCGAGGTACCCACGAGCCCGCTCCGTACGGGGATACGCCTCGAGGAGCTGCCAGAAATCAGGTCCGTGCCCGGGGACGAGGAGATGCGCGAGCTCATGGACGAGGACGTAGTCGACGACGTACTCGGGCATGCCCTGCAACCGGTGCGAAAGGCGGATGCTGCCCTCCGACGGGGTGCACGAACCCCACCGGGTGTTCTGGTTCGTGACCCAGCGAACGGACGTGGGCCTGGCGCGACCGTCGAAGTACTGCTCGGAGAGACGCTCGGCGCGCTCGGCGAGCTCCGCGTCGCCCAGGACCCGTTTGCTCTCCTGGGCCGCGAGCTTGTCGAGCATGACGTTGACCCAGCGCTGTTCCTCGGCCTCGGACATGCGGGCGGGGATGAGCACGACGGTGCGATCGCCCTCTCGGTACGCGGAGACCGTTCTGCGGCGGCGGGCGCTCCGTCTGACCTCGACCGCGCTCGTCCGCGGGCCGGGTGACGGCGGGCTGGTCGTGCTGCGCTGTGGGTTTCCGGCGCGGTGCAGTGGGTCGGCGGGCACGCCCCGACGTTACCCGCTGGGCGTGGGGGAAGTCCCGCCTCCGGGACGGTTCGGCGGGGTATCGCTCCCCGTGCGATCGATTAGTACGACGAATACCCCCTGCCTGTGGACAACGCTCGGCGGCCGTCCGGCGGGGCGGGCATTCTGGCTGTCGACCGGTGATGCGGACGGGGACAGCGCCGGAGGAACACGGGGAACCACGGGGGATGAAGACCATGCATCCGATCTTGAAACCGGCGCTGCGGCGCGGCTGGCGCGATCTGAACACCATCCAGTTCGGCGTGGCGCCCGCGCATGCCCTGGTGCTCGGCCCTGTCGACACGGCGACGGGCAGCTTTCTCCAGCTCCTGGACGGGACACGCGGGCTGCCGCTCCTGCGCGACGAGGGCAAGCGGATGGGCCTGCCCGACGATCACGTGGACAAGCTCGTGCGGCGGCTGTCCAGAGCCGGGCTCATCGACGACGCGAAGGGAGGAGGCGCGGCGGCCGACGCCTTGCGCAAGCGGACATCGGCCATGGACCGGCTGCGCCCGGATCTGGCCTCCCTGTCGGTCGTGACTCCCGAACCGGGCGACGGGATGAGGAAGCTGGCGGCGCGTCGCGCGATGCGGGTGCAGGTCCGGGGAGCGGGCCGGGTGGGGGCGGTGGTGGCCTCGGTCCTGTCCGGGGCGGGCGTGGGGCAGGTCGACGTGATGGAGGGGGGAGTCGTCGAACCCTGGGATGTGGCGCCGGGCGGTCTGCCCGCCGACGCGGTCGGACACCGCAGGGACACGGCGGCGCGGAAGGTCGTGCGGCAGTCGGCTCCGGACCGGCCGGACCGCCGGGGCCGGAAGGAGGCTCAGGCGCCGGGCGAAGGGGAGCCGGGTCTCTCCCTCGTGATCATCGCCCCGCGGGACGGGCTCGACGTCCACGCACCCGATCCGCTCACCGCTGAGCCGCTCGTCTCGTCGGGGACGCCTCATCTCTATGCGGGTGTGATCGAGGGAACCGGAGTGGTCGGGCCGCTCGTCCTGCCGGGGACGACAGCCTGCGCGGGGTGTCTGGCTCTGGACCGCGCGGACCGTGATCCGACCTGGCCGCGCATGCTGGCGCAGTGGCGTTCGGGACGCGCGCGCCATGTGCACGCATGCGACCTGGCACTGTCGACCACGGTCGCAGGCCTTGCCGCTGCGCATGCCCTGGCCTTTCTGGACGGGGCGGCACCGGCGAGCGCCGGGGTCCGCTGGGAGGCGTCCGTGCCCGGATTCGACTGGCACGCACGGCCGGTGCCACCGCATCTCACGTGCCCGTGCGGGGCGGGTGTGGTGGATAAGGGGGAACACCTCGCCAGGGACACAGAGCCGCACGACACAATGGCCGGGTAACCGCCTGCGAGGGCGTGGCTGTCTGGGACTTGGAGGGGCGCATGTCTGATCTTCCCCGGAAGGCGGTAACCCGTACCGCCAAACTGGCCGCGCTGCCACTCGGCTTCGCCGGGCGGGCGACCTGGGGGCTCGGCAAGCGGATCGGGGGCAAGTCGGCGGAGATCGTCGGCCGTGAGCTGCAACAGCGCACGGCGGAGCAGCTGTTCAAGGTGCTCGGCGAGCTCAAGGGCGGGGCCATGAAGTTCGGCCAGGCTCTGTCGGTCTTCGAGTCGGCGCTGCCTGAGGAGGTCGCGGGGCCGTATCGCGCCGCGCTGACGAAGCTGCAGGAAGCGGCGCCGCCGATGCCGACGCGCACCGTGCACGCCGTGCTCGCGGAGCGGCTGGGTGAGGACTGGCGCGAGCTGTTCCTGGAGTTCGAGGACAAGCCGGCCGCCGCCGCCTCGATAGGCCAGGTCCACCGGGCGGTGTGGGAGGACGGGCGCGAGGTCGCGGTCAAGGTGCAGTATCCGGGGGCGGGCGAGGCGCTGCTCTCCGACCTGAACCAACTCAGCAGGTTCGCCCGGCTCCTGGGGCCGCTGATCCCGGGCATGGACATCAAGCCGCTCATCGCGGAGCTGCGCGACCGGGTCTCCGAGGAGCTCGACTACGGCCTGGAGGCCCAGGCTCAGCGGGCGCACGCCGAGGAGTTCGCGGACGATCCGGATGTCGTGGTGCCCGATGTGGTGCATCAGTGCGAGCAGGTCCTGGTGACCGAGTGGATCGACGGGATTCCGCTGTCGGACGTGATCGCGGACGGCACGCAGGAGCAGCGGGACCGGGCGGGACAGCTCCTTGCCCGTTTCCTCTTCTCGGGCCCCGCGCGCACCGGCCTGCTGCACGCCGACCCGCATCCGGGCAACTTCCGTCTGCTGCCCGACGAGAAGGACGGCTGGCGGCTCGGGGTCCTCGACTTCGGCACGGTGGACCGGCTGCCCGGGGGGCTCCCCCCGACCATCGGCCGCTCCCTGCGGATGACGCTCGACGGCGAGGCCGACGCGGTCTACGCGATGTTGTGCGAGGAGGACTTCGTCCAGGATTCCGTGGAGCTCGAACCGGACGCGGTGCTCGACTATCTGCTGCCGATCATCGAACCGATGCTGGTGGAGGAGTTCACCTTCACCCGCGGCTGGATGCGCGGCCAGGCAGCGCGGGTGGCCGATCCCCGGTCCCCCGCCTATCAGTTGGGCAAGCGGCTGAATCTCCCGCCGTCGTATCTGCTGATCCACCGTGTGACGTTGAGCACGATCGGGGTGCTCTGTCAGCTCGGAGCGACGGTGCGGATGCGGGAAGAGCTCGAGGAGTGGCTGCCGGGCTTCCTGGACGAGGAGCCGGAGGACGAGGGGGACCTCACCACCGGGTAGGCGGTAGGCCTCACCACGGGGTAGACCTCACCACCAGGTGGAGTCGAGTCGTCCCTCGATGGCCCTGAGGTTCTCGCGGGCGCAGGAGTCGCAGAAGTAGCGACGGACGCCGTTCTCCACGGAGCAGGTCCAGGTGGGTGGCGCGCCTTCGGCGACCTTGCCGCAGCAGTAACACACGAGATTCTCGGCATTCTCGATGCCCGCGGGCTGAGGAGTCTGCTGGTCCACCCGGCGACCATATCGCCGCTCCCGGAGGTTCGCCCGGCACAACGCACCGCGGGGGCCGGTCCGTTCGGACCGGCCCCCGCGGGCATCGTGGTGAAGCTCAGTCAGCGTGTCGGCCGGCTCGTCACTGCATGACGGCGATGGCGAGCGCGCGCCTGGCGCGCAGCGACGCGCGCTCGGCACGGCGCTGCATCCGGCGGGCCGCCATCAGCCGGGCGGCCGGGCGCTGGGCCTCGGCCTCACGCATGCGTTCGTGCATATGCGCACGAGCCAAGGCTTCTGGGATGAGTTGCATCTCGCGGGTCCTGTTCTGGCGCGAGTCGTTCGCGCCGGTGGTGGTGAAGTCTGAGGTTGCGGAGCGCGCGGGCTCGGCGGTGGCTGCCTTCATCGGGGCCTGCTTCTTGGGGTCGTGCGTCAGGGGGCGATCGATCGTTCCGGTGATGCTCATGCCGCAACCGGGTTCTTGCGCGGACGGCCACGCGGCCGCTTGCGGGCAACGACGACACCCTGGACGAAGAGCTCGCCGCCCCAGACACCCCACGGCTCACGCCGCTCCTTGGCGCCGGCCAGGCAGGCCTCCATCAGCGGGCAGGTACGGCAGAGGGACTTGGCGTACTCGACGTCGGCGGGCGACTCGGCGAAGAAGACCTCAGGGTCGTAGGCACGGCAGGGAACGGGTACGCCGAGGTTCTCGATGGCGTCGTCGAGCGCGGTGAGCGCGGTCAGGGGAGTCAAGGTCGGGTCCTCCGTGGGAGCGGGCGGGGGGAGAGTCTCTGAAGGCGGTACGGACGGGGCGTGCGCTTCGAGTTGCACGGTGTTGTTTTCCTCGTCTGGTCGTGCCGGCCTGGGTCGGCCGGTTGGCGGCTGGTACCGGGTCTTGCTCGGCCCCTTCGCTCCGTCATCCCGTTTTGGGGAAAACAGAAGGGCCGCGGATCCCGGGTGGGGTTCCGCGGCCCTGGAAGGCGCCGGTCTGATCGAGGATCAGACTGGATCACTCCAGGGTTCGAGCCCACGGAAGGCCCACATCGTGTGGTGCTGCTGCGTCTGGTGCTGCGTCGTCTGCTTCTTGGATCCGGCACCGGCTGCGGCAAAGGCATAGGCCTGCGCCTGTGCCGTCGCTACTGCTTCCGGTGCCTTGGTCGCTCGCTCGCTGCCTTCATTGACCTCACGCATCGGAAGCACGTTGAGAGCGGTGCTGGCGGCGCGCGGGAACAGAGGCAGGACAGAGGACTCCGGACGGATGGCGGCGGCAGCGATGCCACCGGACAGACCGGTGCCCAGGTTCGAGAAGCCGAGCAGGCAGGAAGCGACGACCGAGCGATCGGTCATTTTCGCGGTGCTGATGAAGCTCTCGTTGATGCTGATCACTGGAATCGCCTCCTCTCGGCGTCTATGGGATCGGCCGGAACCGATCCTGCGGGCGGACTATTAAGTACAGCACGAGGCCAGGGCTTCGGAGAAGCCGCCGTTCCCGTGCTTAAGAACCTATGGGTCTTCCTTGCGCATGCGCAAACTATTTTTTCGACGAGTTTGAATCAGTTGCCATCGGCGCCCCTTACACGCTCCTCACCTGCACAAATGGCGAGGACATCAGATCCGAAGCGGTTGAGCTTGCGCACGCCGACGCCCGGGATCCGGGCCAGCTCGCCCTCTTCGTCGGGTGCGGCCTCCGCGATGGCGATCAAGGTCTTGTCCGTGAACACGCAGTACGCGGGCTGTCCAAGGATCTCCGCCTGGCCCGAGCGCCACTCCCGCAGCCGTTCGTAGAGCCCTTCGTCCATGTCGGACGGGCAGTCCTCGCACCGCATGAGCTTCATCTCGCCCGCGTCGGTCAGGGTCCGCCCGCAGACCCGGCACCGGGCCGGGGACCTGCTCGTCCTTCGGCGGCTCCTGGCGCCGCCGCTCTCCCCGCCGCCGCTCCCGCGCTCGACGCCGCCGGGTCCGCCGCCCGCGGCGCGCGCTCCGGTGCCCGCCCCCGAGCCCGGCCGCAGCCCGTCCAGGAAGCGGCTGGGCCGGCGTCCCGCGCGACCGCCCGGCGAACGCGACAGTGCCCAGGAGAGGGAGAGGTGAACACGGGCCCGGGTGACACCCACGTACAAGAGGCGGCGCTCTTCCTCCACCTGCTCGTCGGTCTTGGCGTACGTGATCGGCATCATGCCCTCGGCGAGGCCGACCAGGAAGACGGCGTCCCACTCCAGGCCCTTGGCGGCGTGCAGCGAGGCGAGGGTGACGCCCTCGACGGTCGGCGCGTGCTGGGCGCTCGCGCGCTCGTCGAGCTCCCCCACGAGGTCGGAGAGCGTCGCGTCCGGCTTGGCCCGCGCAAAGTCCTCGGCGAGGCGCACCAGGGCCGCCAGGGACTCCCAGCGGTCGCGGGCCGCGCCGGAGCCGGCCGGGGGCTGTGTCGTCCAGCCCTTCGTGGACAGGACGGCCCGCACCTGTGAGGGGAGGTCGACGACGTCGTCGAGCAGGGAGTCGTTGCCCCCGAAGCGTGCCGCGCCGCGCAGCGCGGCGCCGGCCTCCCTGACCTCGGTGCGCTCGAAGAACCGCTCGGCGCCCCGCAGCTGATAGGGCACACCGGCGTCGGCGAGCGCTTGTTCGTAGATCTCGGACTGGGAGTTCGTGCGGAACAGGACCGCGATCTCGCTCGCCGGGACTCCGTCGGCGATGAGGGCCCGGATGCGGCGGGCGGCGCCTTCGGCCTCGGCGGGCTCGTCCGCGTACTCGGTGTAGACCGGTTCGGCCCCGGCCTCGCGCTGGGAGATCAGTTCGAGGCGGTGGTCCGCGGCGCGGCCGCGGGCCTGGGAGAGCAGGCCGTTGGCGAGGTGGACGACCTGGGGTGTGGAGCGGTAGTCCCTGACGAGCTTGACGACCGTCGCCCCGGGGTGGCGGGTGCGGAAGTTCAGCAGGTGGTCGGGGGTCGCGCCGGTGAAGGAGTAGATCGTCTGGCTGGCGTCGCCGACGACGCAGAGGCTGTCGCGGTCGCCGAGCCACAGCTCCAGCAGGCGCTGCTGGAGCGGGCTGACGTCCTGATACTCGTCGACCACGAAGTGTTGGTACTGGGCGCGGACCTGGTCGGCGATGTCGTGGCGGTCCTGGAGGATGCCGACGGCCAGGAGCAGGACGTCTTCGAAGTCGATGACGGAGCGGTCGCGCTTGAGGTCTTCGTACGCGCCGTAGATCTGGGCGATCTCCGCGGCGTCCCGGGGGATGAGGCGGCCCGACTTCGCGGCGGCGGCCGCGTAGTCGGCGGGGACGGTCTGGGTGACCTTGGACCACTCGATCTCGCTCGTCACGTCGCGCAGTTCGTTGCGGTCGAGGCGGATGCGCGATGCGGCCGCCGCGTCCGCGACCAGCTTGATCTTGCGGTCGACGATCCGGGGCAGCTGGCCGCCGACTGCTTTCGGCCAGAAGAACTGGAGCTGGCGCAGGGCCGCGGAGTGGAACGTGCGCGCCTGGACCCCGGAGGCGCCGAGCTGGCGGAGGCGGCCGCGCATCTCGCCCGCCGCGCGGTTGGTGAACGTGACGGCGAGCACGCTGGCGGGCTGGAGGATTCCGGCGCGCACGCCGTAGGCGATCCGGTGCGTGATCGCCCGTGTCTTGCCCGTGCCCGCGCCTGCCAGGACGCACACCGGCCCGTGCAGGGCGGTGGCCACCTCGCGCTGCTCGGGGTCGAGCCCGGCGAGCACCGCGTCGGCAGAGTCCGGGACCTGCGGGAAGAGGGTGGAGTGCGTTGCTGCTGTCACCCCGCCATGCTGCCAGGTCGCCGGAGGCGCGTGAGCCGGTTGTCCACAGGGAGGCCGGTGCGGTCGTACTAATGCGGGAATGGTGGCCGGGTCGCGTACGTTCGAGTCTTTGCGATGACGCATGCCGAGCAACAAAGGAGCGCGAGACACATGCCGGGCACTGTGACGATGTACAGCACCACGTGGTGCGGCTACTGCCGCCGGCTCAAGGGCCAGATGGACCGCGAGGGCATCACGTACAACGAGATCAACATTGAGCACGACCCGGACTCCGCGGCCTTCGTCGAGAAGGCGAACGGCGGAAACCAGACGGTTCCCACCGTTCTCTTCCCCGACGGCTCGACGCTGACGAACCCGTCGCTGGCGCAGGTGAAGCAGAAGCTGGCCGCCTGAGCGGCCGGGCCTGACCTGATGTCAGGCCCCTAGCCGACGGTGCCCGGCTTCGGCAGGGGCTTGCCGTACCAGAGCTCGATCAGTCGGGCCGCAATCGAGATCCCGTAGGGAGGCAGGACCTCCCCGGACTCGAATGCGGCCCGCAGGTCTTCCCGGGAGAACCATCGGGCCTCGGAGATCTCCTCGCCGTCCACGTTGATCTCCGACGACGTGGCGGCGGCCATGAAGCCCAGCATCAGGCTGGAGGGGAACGGCCAGGGCTGGCTCGCGACGTACTCGACGTCGCCGACCGTGACTCCGGCCTCCTCCCACACCTCGCGCCGCACCGACGTCTCGATGGACTCGCCCGGCTCCACGAAGCCCGCGAGCGTAGAGAAGCGGCCCTCGGGCCAGTGCACCTGGCGGCCGAGGAGCGCGCGGTCCTGGTCGTCCGTCACGAGCATGATCACGGCCGGGTCCGTACGCGGGTAGTGCTCGGCGCCGCACGCCTGGCAGCGGCGGATGTGGCCGGCCGCCGCGATGACGGTGCGCTCGCCGCAGCGCGAGCAGAAGCGGTGCAGGCGCTGCCAGTTCTCCAGGGCGACGGCGTGCACCATCAGGCCCGCGTCACGGGGCGACAGGAGGAGCCCCGCCTCGCGCAGGCCCGCGGGGCGCGCCTGCTGGTCCATGCGGCCGGGCAGGGAGTCCTTCTGCAGCGCGAAGTAGCTGACGCCGTCGTCGTCCGTCCCCAGGAAGTAACGGTGGGCCTCGGTGAGGGGCGCCTCGAAGGACGGGGTCATCACCAGTTCGGTGCTGCCGTCCGGTGTCTCGTCGATGAGCACCTGACCGCCGGAGACCACGAAGACCCGTGTCGTGGGGTGGCTCCAGGCGGCGGCGAGCCAGGCCTCGTCGAGGCGGTGGTGGGCCGCGCGGTCGATGCCGCTCGGCGCGGTGAGCGAGACGGGACGATCAGCGGCGCGGTCGGTCCAGGTGGTCACAGGTGCTTCCAACTCCCCCGATGGAATGGGTGGTTCAGCAAGGTCGGCAAGGCGGGGCTCAGTGTGCATCGCGCCAGTGCTCGGCGAGATCGCCCCACAGGTAGGCCGTCGTCTCGACTCCCTTGAGGAGCAGATCGAGTTCGACCTTCTCGTTCGGCGCGTGCCAGCCGTCGGACGGCACGGAGATGCCCAGGAAGAGCACGGGGGCGGCCAGTACGTCCTGGAGGTCGGCCGCCGGTCCCGAACCGCCCTCCCGGGTGAAGCGGATCGGCTGCTCGAAGGCCCGGCCCATCGCCCGTACGACTGACCGCAGGGCGGGGTGGTCCAGCGGCGTCAGGCACGGGCGCGTGGCGGCGCCGAAGGTGATCGTGTGACTGATCCCGGCCGGCAGCTGGTCGGCGACCCAGGTGCGTACGGCCTCCTCGACGCGGTCCGGGTCCTGGCCCGCCACGAGCCGGAAGGAGAGCTTCAGGAAGGCGGACGACGGAACGATCGTCTTGCCGCCCGGTCCTTGATAGCCGCCTCCGATGCCGTTGACCTCGGCGGTGGGGCGGGCCCAGATGCGCTCCAGGGTGGTGTGACCCGCTTCTCCGTACGTCGCGCGCGACTTGGCCGTACGCAGCCAGCGCTCCTCGTCGAAGGGCAGCTCGGCGAAGAGTTCGCGCTCGCGGTCGGTGAGTTCGGTGATGCCTTCGTAGAAGCCCGGTACGGCTACGCGCGCGTGCTCGTCGTGCAGCGCGGCGACGAGACGGGCGGCCGCGGTCGCCGGGTTCGGGACGGCGCCGCCGAAGGAGCCCGAGTGGATGTCCTGGTCGGGGCCGCGCAACTCGATCTCGCAGTCGGCGAGGCCGCGCATGCCGGTACAGACCGTGGGGGTGTCCTCCGCCCACATGCCGGTGTCCGAGACGATCACCGCGTCGGCCGCTATGCGCTCCCTGTGCTCCTCGATCAGCGCGCGGAAGTGCGGGGAGCCCGATTCCTCCTCGCCCTCGATCAGGAGCTTCAGGTTCACCGCGGGGGCGGTGCGGCCGGTGGCGGCGAGGTGGGCGCGGACGCCGAGTGTGTGGAAGAACACCTGGCCCTTGTCGTCGGCGGCACCGCGCGCGTAGAGGCGGTTGCCCTGGACGACGGGCTCGAAGGGGTCCGTGTGCCAGCCGTCCTCGCGGGCCGCGGGCTGCACGTCGTGATGGCCGTAGACGAGGACCGTGGGGGCCTCGGGGTCCCCGGAGTGCCACTCGGCGAAGACGGCGGGAGCGCCGGCCGTCTGCCAGACCTCGGCGGTCGGGAAGCCGGTCTCCTTGAGCTGGGCGGCGAGCCAGTCCGCGCTGCGCCGCACGTCCTGTGCGTGGTCGGGCTGTGCCGACACGGACGGGATGCGCAGCCACTCGGCGAGATCGTCGAGGAAGGCGGAACGGTGGGTCTCAATGTACGTACGAACGGCGCTGACGCCACTGACGTCACTGTCAACGGACTGGCTCATGGTCACGAGCCTAGCCGCCCCCGGGAGCCGATCCGTCCGGTGGTTCGTCACCCGACTGCCCGCCCGGTTCCTCGAGCAGGATCCGCTCCAGTTCGGCCCGGCCCGGCAGGTGCGCGGGGCGGGAGGTCTCGCCGCTGCGGACGTACAGGAACGCCGCTTTCACGGACTCCGGTGGCACGTCGTGCAGCTCGGCCCAGGCCAGGCGGTAGACGGCGAGCTGGAGGGGGTCGGCGGTGCGGGTGCGGCTGGTCTTCCAGTCGACGATCTCGTACGTCACGTCGTCGCCGTCGATCTCCTTGTAGACGGCGTCGATCCGGCCGCGGACGACGCGGCCCGCGAGCGTCAGCTGGAAGGGCACCTCGACGCGGTGCGGAGTGCGGTGGGCGTACTCGGTGCGCTCGAAGGCTTCCTTGAGCGCGTCCAGGTCGCGTTCGTCGGCGATCTCGGCCTCTCCGGGGGCGCCGCCCGGCAGGTCGTCGGGGGCGAGCAGCGGGAGGCGCAGCTCCTCGAAGCGGGTCTCCACCCAAGCGTGGAAGCGGGTGCCGCGCCGGGCCGCGGGCTGCGGCGGGTGCGGCATGGGGCGCGCGAGCTCCTGCGCGAAGCCCTCCGGGTCGGCGGCCAGACGCAGCACCTCGGACGCGGTGAGGGATGCCGGTACGGGGATGTCCCTGATCGCCTCTCGGGCGCGCAGGAGTTCGCCGGTGAGGGCGTCCAGGTCACGGTCCCAGGAGGCGAGCGTGCGGGCTTCCTCCGGGGTGAGGCGGGTCTCTTCCGGGTGGGCGGACGCCTGGTGCGGGATCGTCGGGCGGGCCGATGTCCAGGAGTCCCAGTCCTCGGGGTGGGCCTCGGGCAATCCGGCTTCTCTGTGGGGCGGCTCTTCGTCCTCCGGAGGGGGCGGCCAGTCCGGGTCCTCGGCAGGGGGCACGTCGTCGTACGCCGACGGGTGGGGTTCTTCGTGCGAGCGGGCGTCGTCCGGCGTGCCGTGTGCCCCCTCCCCCGTCAGGCGGTCCAGCTGCGTGAGGACCGTCTGCGCGGCGGCCCGGCGGCGGGCCAGGGCCGTGTCGTCCAGCGGGAGCGGCCACGCGTGCTCGGCGGCGCCCTCCGCCAGGGCGGGGTTCTCCTCGCCCTCCTCCGGTTCGTCCGCCCAGGCCTCGATCTCCCCGTGACCCACCGCGCAGTGGTCGTACAGCGCCCGGAGGAAGTCCGAGGGGCCCCGCGGCTTCTTCTGTGAAGGGCCCCACCAGTGGCCGGAGCCCAGGAGCAGCGAGCGGGGACGGGTGAAGGTCACATAGCCGAGGCGGAGCTCCTCCGTGCGCTGGTGCTCCTTCATGTCCTCGTGGAACGCCTTCATGGACCGGGAGTCCCACGCCTCGATGTCGGGCAGGGTCGCCGCGTCGCCACGCAGCGCGTGCGGGACGACCTTGCCCTGGGCCGTCCACTTCTCGCGGCCCTGGGTGCTGGGGAACGTCCCGGTGACGAGGCCGGGGACGGCCACGACGTCCCACTCCAGGCCCTTCGACTTGTGGGCGGTGAGCACCTTGACCGTGTTCTCGCCGCCGGGCAGGGCGTTGTCCAGGCCCTTCTCGTACTGCGCGGCCGTCCTCAGGAAGGCGAGGAAGGCCAGCAGGCTCGCCCCGCTGTCGTTCGCGGCGAAGGACGCGGCGACGTCCAGGAAGTTCGAGAGCGTCTCGCGGCGGCGGGCCGCGAGGGCGTGCGGTGACGCGGAGAGTTCGACCTCAAGGCCCGTGACGGCGAGCACCCGGTGCAGCACGTCCATCAGCGGGTCGGCCAGCGAGCGGCGCAGATCGCGGAGTTCGGCAGCGAGGCGCGCGAACCGCACTCTCGCCTCCGGCGAGAAGGGCAGCCCGTCGTCCTCCGTGTCCTCCTCCAGCGGCGTCTCCAGGAACGTGTCGAGCGCGTCCGCGAGCGATATCACCTCGGCGGGGTCGACCCCCTCGACCGCTTCGGCCAGACGCCGGTCCGGGTCGTCGTCCGGTGCCGCGTGCCCATGGCGTACGAGAAGGCGTGCGCGGCGGCCCAGGAGGGCGAGGTCGCGCGGGCCGATGCGCCAGCGCGGGCCGGTCAGCAGGCGCACCAGGGAGGCGTTCGCGCCCGGGTCCTGGAGCACCTCGCAGACGGCGACCAGGTCGGCGACCTCCGGGAGGTGCAGAAGCCCGGAGAGGCCGACGACCTCCACGGGGACGTCGCGGGCGACAAGCGCGCCCTGGATCTGCGCGAAGTCCGTCGCCGTGCGGCACAGGACCGCGATCTCGCCGGGGGCCTTGCCGGTGCGCACGAGGTGCGCGATCGAGTCGGCGATCCAGTCGATCTCCTCGGCGTGCGTGCGCAGCAGGGCGCAGCGGACCATGCCGTCGCGCTCGGCGCCGGGCGCGGGCCGCAGCGCCTCCACGCCCGCGTGCATCGCGCGCAGCGGCTCCGCGAGGCCGTTCGCGAGGTCCAGGAGGCGGCCGCCGCTGCGACGGTTCTCGCTGAGCGCGTGGCGGGCCGCGGGGCGTCCGTCGGCGTGCGCGAAGTGCTCGGGGAAGTCGTCCAGGTTCGCCACGGAGGCGCCGCGCCAGCCGTAGATCGCCTGGCAGGGGTCGCCGACCGCCGTCACGGGGTGGCCCGTGCCGCCTCCGAAGAGGCCCGCCAGGAGGATGCGCTGGGCCACCGAGGTGTCCTGATACTCGTCGAGCAGGACGACGCGGAACTCCTCGCGCAGGATCTCGCCGACCTCCGCGCGTGTGCGGGCCAGCGTCGCGGAGAGGGCGATCTGGTCGCCGAAGTCGAGGAGGTCGCGGGAGCGCTTCGCTTCCCTGTAGCGGCCGACGAGCTCGGCCAGTTCGAGCCGGGCGGCCGCCGTCTCCGGGACCTTGCGCAGATCGGCGTTGGAGAGCTTCGCGCCCTCCAGGGTGTGCAGCAGCTCGGTGTCGTACGCGCGGAGCCTGTCGGGCCGTACGAGGTGTTCCGCGAGCTCGCTGTCGAGCGCGAGGAGGTCGCTGACGAGGTCGGGGAAGGAACGGGTCAGCGCGGGATACGGACCCGGTGCCTCGCGCAGCACGCGCGCGGCGAGCTGGAAGCGGGTGGCGTCGGCGAGCAGCCGGGCGGTCGGTTCGAGCCCTATGCGAAGACCGTGGTCGGTAAGGAGGCGGCCCGCGAAGGCGTGGTACGTGGAGATGACCGGCTCGCCCGGAGGGTGGTCCGGGTCGAGCGCTTCGGGGTCCGTGACCCCGGCCTTGATGAGCGCCTGGCGCACCCGCTCGGCGAGTTCGCCCGCCGCCTTGTTCGTGAACGTCAGGCCGAGGACCTGCTCGGGGGCGACCTGCCCGGTGCCGACCAGCCACACCACGCGGGCCGCCATCACCGTCGTCTTGCCCGACCCGGCTCCGGCCACGATCACCTGCGGGGCGGGCGGCGCGGTGATGCAGGCCGTCTGCTCCGGGGTGAACGGGATGCCGAGGAGCTCTTTGAGCTGCTCGGGGTCGGTGATACGAGGTGGCACGTCAGAGAGGCTAGCGGCGGCCACTGACAATCGGGGCGGGCCCGGGTGTCAGTGACCGCTGTCGCTACTGGCGTCAGGGTTTTTCGGGTGTCAGGGCTTCATGAGCTCTTCCATGTCCATGACGTCGCCCGGAGCCGGGGCCTTGACGGCGACGGGCTTGCCGTAGTCGGTGAAGTTCATCGTGCCCGGGTCTTCCTTGCCCGAGGTGACGATCTTCAGGAAGTACGGCTTGCCCTCGGCGGCGACGTAGAAGGTCGTCTTCTTGCCCGAGTCGTCCTTCGTGAGGACGGCCGCCTTCTTGCCGCCGACCTCGGAGTCCTTCTCGCGCTCGAGCTTCTTGAGTTCCTTCGACTGGAACATCGCGTCCGGGTCACAGACGCCGCCATTCCCGCCGCTCGGCGCCTTGACCCACTTGTCCTTGAGGGTCGACGCCTTGCCGCTGCCGCCCATGGCCTTCTTCCAGTACGCCTCGTCACCCTTGATGTACTGGGTCTTGTCGGACACGAGCAGCTCGGCGGTGCCACCCGCGCCGCCGCCCACCTTGCCCTTGCAGTCACCGGACTTGGCGACCGAGAAGTCGACCTTGACCGTCTCGGCGCCCTGCTTGCCCTCGCCGGTCACCTTGAAGGAGCCCGCGTCCTTGGACGCGTCGGCCGCCTTCTTGGCGATCTTGTCGGCGCTCATCCCCTCGAAGGGGTCCTTGTCCTCGCTGGAGCAGCCCGTGATGCCGACGAACGCGGCGGCACAGGCGACTGCCGCGGCCAGGAGCTTCCGGTTGGCTGCCATGTGTGTTTCTCCTCAAAAGACGATGAGCTTTGCGGCGACTTTAGATGGCCTGTGCGGCTGCTATGAACCCGAGTGGCGAGAGGTGACGTTGGCCACTGAAGCCACCAGGGAGGTCAGTCCACGACCTGCCGGCCCTCCGGCTTGGCGCTGCACGAGGCGCGGAAGGCGCAGTGCGTGCAGTGCTGGCCCGTCGTGGGCGAGAAGCGTTCGTCGAGGACCTTGCCGGCCGCGGTGGCCAGGAGGTCGCCCACCCACTCCCCGGCGAGCGGCTCCTGGGCCTGCACCTTGGGGAGGGTCTCGCCGCCGTCCTTCTTGGCGGCGCCCTGACGCAGCTGCACCAGTTCCGCGCCGCCCGCCTCCGGACGTACGCCTTCGAAAGCGTCGTCGACCGCGCCCTCGCGGAGGGCGAGTTGGTAGACGGCGAGCTGTGGGTGGCGGGCCACTTCGGCCGCGCTGGGGGTCTGTTTGCCGGTCTTGAAGTCGACTACGTAGGCACGCCCCTGCGCGTCCTGCTCGACGCGGTCCATGGAGCCGCGCACGCGTACTTCGTAGGGCCCCGCTTCGAGGGTCACGTCGAAGTCGTGCTCGCTGCTGACGGGGGTGCGGGTCGCGCGGTCCATCACATGCCACTGGAGGAAGCGTTCGAGCGCCACGCGCGCGTGCTCCTTCTCCTGCGTCGACTTCCAGGGGGCGTCGAAGGCCAGCGCGTCCCAGACCGAGTCGAGGCGCTCCATGAGGACGGCGAGGTCGGCGGGTGTCCTGCCGGACGCGACCTCGTCGGCCAGGACGTGCACCACGTTGCCGAAGCCCTGGGCGGCGGTCGCCGGGGCGTCCGCCTTCACCTCGCGGCCCAGGAACCACTGCAGGGAACAGGTGTTGGCGAGCTGATCCAGGGCGCTTCCGGAGAGGACGACGGGCTTGTCGCGGTCCCTCAGAGGGACCTCGCTCGCCGTCGGCTCGTACATGCCCCACCAGCGGTACGGGTGCGCGGACGGCACGAGGGGGCGCCCGTCGGCGTCGCTCAGCGCGGCGAGCCGGGCCAGGCGGTGGGCGGCGGCCTCGCGCAGCGGCTCCGACACCCGGGGGTCGACGGTGGTGGAGCGCAGTTCGGCGACGAGCGCGGAGACGGAGAGGGGGCGGCGTGGGCGGCCCGTTATGTCCTTGGGTTCGACGCCGAGTTCGGTGAGGAAGCGGGAGGGCTGGTCGCCGTCGTCCGCGGGTGCCTTGACGGCGGTGACGACGAGGCGTTCACGCGCGCGCGTGGCGGCCACGTAGAACAACCGGCGTTCTTCGGAGAGGAGCGCTCCGGGGGTGAGGGGCTCGGCGAGGCCGTCGCTTCCGATGCGGTCGGCCTCCAGGAGGGAGCCGCGGCGGCGCAGGTCGGGCCAGAGGCCCTCCTGGACACCCGCGACCACCACGAGCCGCCACTCGAGGCCCTTGGAACGGTGCGCCGTCATCAGGCGTACGGCGTCGGGGCGTACCGCCCTGCGCGTGAGGGTGTCCGCGGCGATGTCCTGCGCCTCGGTCTCCTCCAGGAAGTTGAGGGCGCCGCGCCCTCCGGTGCGCTCCTCCGCACGTGAGGCGTACGCGAACAGGGCGCAGACCGCGTCGAGATCGCGGTCCGCGTTGCGCCCGGCGGCGCCTCCGCGGCGCGCGGTCCGCTCCAGGCGGCGTGGCCACGGTGTGCCGTCCCACAGCTCCCAGAGCGCCTCCTCGGCGGTGCCGCCGCCCGCGAGCCGCTCCCGGGCCTTGCGCAGCAGCGCACCGAGCCGCTGGGCGCCACGCGCGTACGCGGGATCATGCGCGACGAGCCGCTCCGGCTCGGCCAGCGCACGGGCAAGGAGCTCATCGGAGGGCGGCGGCAGATGGTTCCCCGCGGCACGCTCCTCCGCTCGGAGAGCGCGGCCGAGGCGGCGCAGGTCGGCGGCGTCCATGCCCGCGAGGGGGGACGTGAGAAGGGCCAGGGCGGTCTCGGTGTCGAGCCAGGTGGTCGGGGAGACGGCTTCGGGCTCGGGTACGGGGTCGGCCACAACTCCCGCCTCGGGCTCCGACGCCGAGCCGAGCTCGGACGCGGGCTCGGACTCGGACACGGGATCACGCCCGGCTTCAGGCTCGGGCGCCTGACGAGCCGCGAGTCCGGGTTCGGACTCGGACTCAGCATCGGCATCGGCCATGAGCTGCCCGGCCTCGGACTCGGCCTCCACCCCAGCCTCGCCCCCCGCCCCGCCAGGCGACGGCTCGGACACCACCGCCGTCGCCACCGCCCGCAGCGCCGTCAGCAGTGGCGTGACCGCCGGCTCATGGCGCAGGGCGATGTCGTCGCCGTCGATGTCCAGGGGGACGCCGGCCGCGGTGAGGCTGCGGCGGACCGCGGGGATCGTGTGGGCTCCCGCGCGGACCAGGACCGCCATCTCGCCCCAGGGGACGCCGTCCTCCAGGTGCGCGCGGCGCAGGATGTCCGCGATGTTGTCGAGCTCGGCGCCGGACGTGGGGTACGTGTAGGTCTCCACGCGGCCGCCATCCCTGACCGCCGCCAGCTCCCGGTGGGCCCGTACCTTCTCCGCGGGCAGCCTGGTCAGCGGCATGCGGCGGGTGAGCAGGCGCGTGGCGGCCAGCAGACCGGCTCCCGACCTGCGGGACGTCGTCAGGACCTCCACCGGCGCCGCGGTGCCGTCCGCGCGCGGGAAGCGGTCGGGGAACTCCAGGATGCCGTTCACGTCGGCGCCCCGGAAGGTGTAGATCGACTGGTCCGGGTCGCCGAAAGCGACAAGGGAGCGCCCGCCCCCGGCAAGCGCGTGCAGCAGCCGTACCTGCGCCGGATCCGTGTCCTGGTACTCGTCCACGAACACCGCGTCGTACTGCGCGCCGAGCGCCCGTGCGACCTCGGGACGCCGCGCGAGCAGCACCGCGCGGTGCACCAGTTCCGCGTAGTCGAGCACTCCTTGCATGTCGAGTACGTCCAGGTACTCCGCGAGGAACGCCGCCGCCGCGCCCCAGTCCGGGCGCCCCGCGCGGCGGGCGAAGGCCTCCAGGGCGTCGGGGCCGAGGCCGAGCTCACGGCTCCGGGCGAGCACCGCGCGCACCTCGTCGGCGAAGCCCCGTGTCGTCAGGCAGGCGCGCAGCTCGTCCGGCCAGCGGACGTGGGAGCGCCCCTCGCCCGCCAGGTCGATCTGGCCCGCGAGGAGCTCCCGTACGGCCACGTCCTGCTCGGGACCGGAGAGGAGGCGGAGGGGCTCGACGAACAGGTCCGCGTCCTGGTGGGCGCGGATGAGGGCGTAACAGAAGGAGTGGAAGGTCGTCGCCTGCGGGGCGTTGGCCGCTCCTATGCGCAGCGCCATGCGGTCGCGCAGTTCCACCGCGGCCTTGCGGCTGAAGGTGAGGACCAGAACCCGCTCCGGCTCCGTGCCCTTCGCGATCCGCGCGGCGACGGATTCCACGAGCGTCGTCGTCTTGCCCGTGCCGGGCCCCGCCAGGACGAGCAGCGGCCCTCCGGCATGGTCAACCACCGCGCGCTGCCGTGCGTCAAGACGAGGGGGATCCACGCGGACCGGCGGGGTACGCACCAGTCGATAGGCGCCCTGGGACCCCTGTCGCACCTGCTGGTGCGACGGGTGCCGGGTGTGCCGGGCGGAAGAAGTGGAGCTCACGTGGGTCGCCGGTCCTGGTGGGTGTACGTGGTGAAAATCGGCTGCGCGATGGCTGCGGGGTGAGAGAAATGCGTGCTGTCGACGCTACGCCAGCGGGCGTGCGGGACGCGTGGCTTCCCCCGTACGGGCCACCGGTCCTCCACGACTCCGCGGGATGGCCGAAGCTGTCAGGTGTGAGCCTCCGGAGCCCGCGGGTGAGCGGCCTCGCCACTGTCCGCCGCGCCGCCGCCCGCCGCGTCGTGGACAGCTGCCGTGCCGTCCCAGCGCGCCCGCCGCATGTCGAGGCGCGGTACATGTCCCTCGGACGCGCGGCCCGCCTCACGCAACGGCGTGGCCTCCGTACGGTAGTGGCCGAGCGCCCGCAGCTCGTGGCCCGGCAGCAGCCGGCCGTCCGCGCGCACCACACGCCACCACGGAACCGCACCCCCGTAGAGGGCCATCACCCGGCCGACCTGCCGGGGCCCGCCCTCCTCCAGCCACTCGGCGACGTCCCCGTACGTCATCACCCGCCCCGGAGGGATCAGCTCCGCGACCTCGAGGACCCGCTCCGCGTACTCCGGGTACTCCGGAAGCCCTTGCTCCGGTCCGCTCTCCTCGCTCATCCGGACCATCCTGCCGTACCCCACCGACACCGTGAGCGGCCCGCGACAGAGTGTGCGGTACGAGACAAACTGGAGCTCGGTGAACACTTTGCGCCCCCGCATTGCACCCTGATGCCCCCCTCTGTCGGTGGGGCATGCCACCATCGTGCGGGCGGTGACTGGTGATACGAGATCAAGAAGAGGCGACGGAGCAGCAGGATGTGCACCCCGATGAGACGGCGGGCACCCCTGCGGCCGAGGCGCACCCGGACACCGGTGGGCACTCCCTGAAGAAGCACGAGAAGCACGAGAAGTCCGAGCAGCGCGAGAAGTCCGGCAGGGACGAGGACGGGCGACCCGCGGCCGAGCAGGACGCCCACGCCGCCTTCGTGCCCGACGAGTGTGCCGACGACTGCGCCGACGGCGAGGGAGCCCACGCCGACCGCGTCGCCGGTGACGAACCGCTGCTCGCCGCGCGCGTGCACCGCCCGTCGGACCTGATGCGGCTGCTCGTCGGCATCCTCGGGATCGCCGTCGTCCTCGCCATCGCCGCGTTCGCGCACGGCACGACGTCGGGGCTCGCCCAGGACATCGACAAGGGCACGGACCAGGCGCCCGACCTCCTGATCAAGTTCGCGGGCCTCACCGCGAGCATCGGCGTGCTGCTCGTGCCCGTCGCGTTCGCGATCGAGCGCCTGGTCAAACGGGACGGGCTGCGCATCGCTGACGGCGTCCTCGCGGCCGTCCTCGCGCACGGCGTGACGCTCGCCACCGACCTCTGGGTCGCCAAGGCCGCACCGGACTCCCTCCAGGAGGCTCTGACCCGGCCGTCCCCCGGCGAGCTGCACGCGCTCACCGACCCCGTGCACGGCTATCTCGCCCCCGTCATCGCGTACATGACAGCGGTGGGGATGTCCCGGCGACCACGCTGGCGTGTGGTCCTGTGGGTGGTGCTCCTGCTCGACGCCTTCACCATGCTGGTCACCGGCTACACGACGCCGTTCTCGATCATCCTGACGGTCCTGCTCGGCTGGAGCGTGGCCTACGGCACGCTGTACGCGGTCGGCTCCCCGAACGTCAGGCCCACCGGCCAGACGCTGCTCGCCGGCCTGCGGCACGTCGGCTTCCGCCCGGTGAGCGCATCCCGCGAGGACTCCCCGGACAGCGAGCACGGCGACCGGGGCCGCCGCTACTTCGTCACCCTTGAGGACGGCCCGCCCCTCGACGTCACGGTCATCGACCGCGAACAGCAGGCGCAGGGCTTCTTCTACCGCGTGTGGCGCAGGCTCACGTTGCGCGGCATCACCCAGCGCCGCAGCCTGCAGTCGCTGCGCCAGGCCCTGGAGCAGGAGGCCCTCCTGGCGTACGCGGCGATCGCGGCCGGGGCCAACGCACCCAAGCTGATCGCCACCTCCGAGCTCGGCCCCGACGCGGTGATACTCGTCTACGAGCACACGGGCGGCCGCACCCTGGACTCCCTGCCGGACGACGTCATCACCGATGAGCTGCTGTGCGACACCTGGCGGCAGGTGCAGGCGCTCCAGTCGCGGCGGATCGCGCACCGCAGGCTCGCGGGCGACGCGATTTTGGTGGATCGTTCCGGCACGGTGATCCTGACCGACCTGCGGGGCGGTGAGATCGCCGCGGGCGACCTGGTCCTGCGGATGGACATCGCCCAGCTCCTGACCGCCTTCGGTCTTCGCGTGGGCGCCGAGCGCGCGGTCGCGACCGCGGTCGACGTGCTCGGCCCCGACACGGTCGCCGACTGTCTTCCGCTGCTCCAGCCCATCGCCCTGACGCGGTCCACCCGCGGGACCCTGCGCAAGCTGGCCAGGGAGCGGTCGCAGCGCGAGCGCGAGGCGGTCCTTGAGGCGTCCCGCAAGGACAAGCTGGCCCGCGCGGCGGAGGCGGACGCCAACGCCGCGGCGGAAGTGGCGGAGACCGTCGACGGCGCCAAGGCTCCCGACCGCAAGACCGTGCGCGCGGAGAAGCAGGCGGAGAAGCAGGCGATAGACGTCGCGCTCGAACAGGCCCGCGAGGAGGATCTGCTCACCCAGATCCGCCACCAGGTGCTGCTCATCCGGCCGCAGGCGCCCGTCGAGCCCGCTCAGCTGGAGCGGATCAGGCCGCGCACGCTCATCAGCTTCATCGCCGGTGCCATCGGCGCGTACTTCCTGCTCTCCCAGCTCACTCACGTCGACTTCAACACGATCATCGGCGAGGCCGAGTGGGGCTGGGTCGCCGTGGCCGTGGCGTGCTCGGCGCTGAGCTACTTCGCGGCGGCGATGAGCCTGCTCGGCTTCGTCCCGGAGCGTGTGCCGTTCCTGCGGGCCGTGCAGGCGCAGGTCGCCGGGTCGTTCGTGAAGATCGTGGCGCCCGCCGCGGTGGGCGGCGTCGCGCTCAACACGCGCTTCCTGCAGCGCTCCGGGGTGCGTTCCGGCCTCGCGGTGGCGAGCGTCGGGGCCTCGCAGCTGTTCGGGCTGGGCTCGCACATCATGCTGCTGATGATCTTCGGGTATGTGACCGGTACGGAGAAGACGCCGTCCCTTTCGCCGTCCCGGACCGTCATCGCCGGTCTCCTCTCGGTCGCGGTGCTCGTGCTCGTGGTGACCGCGATCCCGTTCCTGCGGAAGTTCGTGGTCACGCGCGTGCGGTCGCTGTTCGCGGGCGTCGTGCCGCGCATGCTCGACGTGCTGCAGCGCCCGCAGAAGCTGCTCACCGGCATCGGCGGCATGCTGCTCCTGACGCTCCTGTTCGTGCTCTGTCTCGACGCTTCGGTACGTGCCTTCAGCACTACGGAGATGAAGCCGCTGACCTTGGCCAGCGTCGCCGTGGTCTTCCTCGCCGGCAACGCGCTCGGCTCCGCTGCGCCCACGCCCGGCGGTGTCGGAGCGGTCGAGGCGACGCTCACCTTCGGTCTCATCGCGGTGGGCGTACCCAAGGACGTCGCGGCGCCGGCCGTGCTTCTGTACCGGCTCCTCACGCTGTGGCTGCCGGTGCTTCCGGGGTGGCTGTTCTTCAACCACCTGACAAGGAAGGGCCTTCTTTAAAGAAGGGGCCTTCTTGGAAGGAGGGGCCTTCTTCAACAGAAGGACGCCTGTTCACGGAAGGCCGAGCCAGCCGTGCGCCCCGTCTGCGCCCCCCGCAGGATGGGGAGCATGCCCAACCTCAAGGCGCGTGCCGCCGCCACCGTCGTCCTGCTGTCTGCGACCCTCGCGGCCTGCGGCGGTGACGACTCCAAGGACTCCAAGGATGAGGACCTCTCGTCCCAGGAGCTCAGCTGGAAGGAATGCCGCGCACCGGCCGCGTCCGAAGGCGGAGGTGAGGCCCCGTCCCCGCTGCCCGGCGGCGCCGCATGGCAGTGCGCCACCATGAAGGCCCCCCTCGACTGGGACAAGCCCAAGGGGGACACGCTCGACATCGCCCTGATCCGCGCCGCGGCGAGCGGCGAGAAGGGCCAGCGGATCGGCTCGCTCGTCTTCAACTTCGGTGGCCCCGGCGGCTCGGGCATCACCACGCTGCCCGCCTTCGGGGAGGACTACGCCAAGCTGCGCACCCGCTACGACCTGGTGAGCTTCGACCCGCGCGGCGTCGGCCGCAGCGCGGGCGTGAAGTGCGAGGACGACGAACAGCTCGACGAGTACTTCCAGCAGGACTCCACGCCCGACGACGACGCCGAGCGGAAGAAGCTCGTCGCCAACGTGAAGGGCTTCAACGGAGCTTGCGAGAAGAACTCCGGCGAGGTGCTCCCCCACGTACGGACCACCGACGCGGCCCGCGACATGGACCTGATGCGCCAGGTGCTCGGCGACGAGAAGCTGCACTACTTCGGCATCTCGTACGGCACCGAACTCGGCGGCGTCTACGCGCACTTGTTCCCCAAGAAGGTGGGCCGTGCCGTCTTCGACGCGGTCGTCGACCCCACCGAGACGGCGGAGCAGGGCTCGCTCGGCCAGGCCGAGGGTTTCCAGCTCGCACTCGACAACTACGCCAAGGACTGCACGTCGAAAGTCGCCGACTGCCCCGTCGGAGACACCGAGCAGGACGTCAAGGAGCGGATCGCCAAGCTCCTCAAGGACCTGGACGCCAAGCCGCTGCCCGCCATCGCCCCGCGCGAACTGACACAGACCGCCGCCACGAACGGCATCGCGCAGGCGCTGTACTCCGAGGACTTCTGGCCGTATCTCACCGAGGGCCTCGACGAGGCGTACGACGGCGACGGCAAGATCCTGATGGCGCTCTCCGACTCCATGAACGGCCGCAACCAGGACGGTACGTACAGCAACATCCAGGCCGCCAACATCTCCATCAACTGCGCGGACGACAAGGCGCGCTACACGCCGGAGTACGTCGAGGAGAAGCTCCCCGGGTTCCGTGAGGCGTCGCCGCTGTTCGGCGACTATCTGGCGTGGGGCATGGTCGGCTGCACCGACTGGGCGGTGGACGGCGCCGCCGAGCACCCGGACGTCAGCGCGCAGGACGCGCCGCCCATCGTCGTCATCGGCAACACGGGCGACCCTGCCACGCCCTACGAGGGTGCGAAGAAGATGGCGGACGCGCTGGGCAAGGGCGTCGGCGTCGAGCTGACGTACAAGGGCCAGGGGCATGGGGCGTACGACAGCAAGAACAAGTGCGTGCGGAACGCGGTGAACAGCTATCTGCTGGACGGCACGGTGCCGAAGGAGGGCACGGTCTGCTCGTGACGTGGTGAGGGCCACCCGGGGCGCCCCGGATCACTGTCGGTGGGCCCGCCTACTATGGCTTGACTGTCTTCCGAGGGGGGAAGCGTTCCATGCCGCGTTTCGTACGGTCAGCAGCTCTGGCCGCCGCAGGGGTTCTGGTGGCCGGGCTCGCCGTCGGCTGCGGCGGTTCCGAAGGCGACGGGGGCAAGGACGACGCGAAGCCCGCGCCGACCGGCCCCGAGCAGTCGCCGAAGCCCGACCCCTCCTCCACCCTGCCCGCCTCGCTCACCACCCAGAAGCTCGACTGGGGCGGCTGCAAGGCGACCGGAAGCGACCCCGCGCCCGGCTCCGAGTGGCAGTGCTCGACCCTCAAGGTCCCCTTGGACTACGCGAAGCCGGACGGCGAGACGATCGACGTCGCGCTGATACGTGCCAGGTCCACCGGCGAGGGCAAGCGCATCGGCTCGCTCCTGTTCAACTTCGGCGGACCCGGCGGCTCCGGCGTCTCCATGCTGCCGTCGTTCGCGGACATGTACGACACGCTGCGCGAGCGGTACGACCTGGTGAGCTTCGACCCGCGCGGGGTGGCCGGCAGCGAGGGTGTGCGCTGCCGCAGCGACAAGGAGACGCAGGCCGCGGAGTCCGTCGACCTCACCCCGGACACTCCGGCCGAGGAAGCGGCGTACTTCAAGGACGCGGCCGACTTCGGCGCGGGCTGCGAGCGGAACGCGGGCAAGCTGCTCGACCATGTCTCGACGGTCGAGGCGGCGAAGGACATGGACGTGCTGCGCCAGGTGCTCGGCGACGAGAAGCTGCACTACATGGGCATCTCGTACGGCACCGAACTGGGCGGCACGTACGCCCACTTGTTCCCCAAGAAGGTGGGGCGCCTCACCCTGGACGCGGTCGTCGACCCGAGCGCGGACTCGGTGGGCCACGCCAAGAACCAGGCACGGGGCTTCCAGCGCGCCCTGGAGAACTACCTGAAGTCCTCGGGCCAGGACCCGAAGGCCGGCTCGCAGAAGATAGTGCGCCTCCTGAAGCGGCTCGACGCCGAGCCGCTGCCCGGGTCGGGCGACCGGAAGCTCACCCAGTCCCTGGCGCTCACGGGCATCACGGTAACCCTCTACAGCAAGCAGAGCTGGCCCGCCCTGACCCGCGGCCTCGAGCAGGCCGAGAAGGGCGACGGCTCGGCACTGCTGCAGATGGCCGACGCCTACAACGAACGGGACGAATCCG